>NZ_CP022961.1:1665625-1998750 GCF_002285795.1 Plantactinospora sp. KBS50 | reverse complement strand
GGTCGGCCAGGGCCACGGCCGTGGGCCGCTGCGCGGCGTACCGCCGCACGGCCTCCACGACGGACTCCGCGCCGGCCGGCTCGTCGCCGGCGGCCGGCTCGACCGCGTCGGCCGACGCGGTTCCGGCAGCCGGCCCGGTCCCGGCGGACGCCGGTGCCGACGCGTCCCCGGCGGCCGGCGCCGCGAGCAGTTCGCCGAGCGGCCGGGCCGGATCGGCGGCGGCCCGGCTCGCGGTGGCGATGATCTGCCGCAGCAGCGCCGCCGTGTCCGCCGGTGCGCACAGGCCACGCGGGCTGACCAGATGCAGGCGGTAGCCGGTCGCCGTGCGCCACAGGTACAGCCCGAGGTCGAACAGCGCCCAGCTCGGCGGCAGGTCGTGTTCCTCCGCGGCCAGGTCACCGAAGGCCGCCGGGGTGACCGCCTGGGTGAGGTCGCTGAACCACAGCCGGATCAGCGGGCTGCGGGTGCTGCGCGGCAGCCGGAGCCGGTCGATCACGTCGTCGAACGCCGGTGAGGCGTGGTCGGCGGCGCCCGCGTACGCGTCGCGCAACTGCCCGTACGCGTGCAGGAAGGCCCGGGTGCGGTCCGGCGCCACCGGCAGCGGCAGGGTGTCCAGGAGGAAGCCGACCAGCCGCTCGTCCTCGGGCCGGCTGATCCGTACGCTCGGCAGGCCGACCACCTCGGCGCCGTCCTGCCCGCTCCACGCGGCCAGCACCGAGCTGGCGGCGGTGAGGAAGAGCAGCGCCGGGGTGAGTCGTCGGGACCGCAGCGCCTCGTCGAGCGCGTCCGACTCGGCGGCCGGCAGGTCGAGGCTGTGCGTGGTGGCCGCGAAGACCTGTTCGTCGCGCTCGCCGGCCGACAGCGGCAGCGGCACGGCCGAGCGGGCGCCGGCCAGCGCGCCGGACCACCAGGCCAGGTCGTCGTTCCAGCGGGGCGTGCCGACAACGGCGGTCTCGTGGGCGAGGTGGGCGAGCAGGCTCGGCGCCGCCTCGGCGAACTGCGGTGCGGCGCCGCCGGCACGGGCGGCGTAGGCGCGGGCCAGCTCCGCCAGCACGATGTCGGTGGTCCGCAGGTCGGAGATGATGTGGTGCATGGCCAGGACGAGGAACGTGCGATCCAGCGCGGGGGCGTAGACCGCGCCGACCCGCCACAGCGGGGCGGTGTCCATCGGGAACGGGCGGTCGGCGACCCGCCGCAGGGCCTCCTCCACCGCCGCGCCGTCCTCGCCGCGGACCACCTCGACCGAGAGCGGCACCGGTGTGCCGGTGCCGAGGACGACCTCGGGCTGGCCGGGCCGCGGTTCGACCACGGCGCAGCGCAGCGCCTCGTGCCGCGCGGCCAGGTCGGCGAGGGCGGCGCGCAGCGCGGCCGGCTGGACCCGGCCGGCCAGCCGCAGCACCCGCACCACGTTGTACGCGGGCGAGTCCGGGTGCAGCCGGTGCCAGGTCCAGATGCGTCGCAGGGTCGGCGCGAGCGGCACCGCGTCCGGCGCGGCGTGCGCGCCGTCCCCGGCCGGGGACCCGGCCGCCGGGGACCCGGCCGCCGCGGACCCGCCGGCCGGGGCCGCACCCGCCGCGGACCCGTCGGCCGCGAGGCCGCCGGCCGCAGGTACGCCGGCCGCGGATTCCGCGCGGGCGGCCAGCCGGTCGGTGACCGCCTGGGCGAGTTCGATCAGGGTCGGGTCGTCCCGCAGGATCACCGACATCGGCAGGTCGACGGCGAGGTCGGCGCGGATCCGGGCGATCAGCCGGGCGGCGGCCAGCGAGTGCCCGCCGGAGGAGAGGAACCCCTGGTCACGCTCGACCGGTCCGTCGAGCCCGACCACGTCGGCCCAGATCGCCTCGATCCGCGCGGCGATGTCGACCCCGCCGGCCGTGTCCTGCGTCGTCACGCCGCACCTCCCGGCCCGTCGGTCGCCGTCTGGGTGCGGGCCAGTTCGCCCAGCGCGGCGCGGTCGACCTTGCCGTTGGAGGTCAGCGGCAGTTCGTCGAGTTGGCTGAGCCGGGCCGGCACCATGTACTCGGGAAGCCGGTCGACCAGGGCGGTCCGGACCAGCTCCACCGGCGCCCCGGGCGGCCGGCAGGTGTAGAACGCGGCAAGCGAGCGGGCGCCGGCGGCGTCCACGGTGACCACCACGGCCTCCCGTACCCCCTCGACCGCGGCGATGACCGACTCGATCTCCCCGAGTTCGACCCGGAATCCCCGGATCTTCACCTGGTGGTCGACCCGGCCGAGGAACTGCAGTTCGCCGTCGGGCCGCCAGAGGCCGCGGTCGCCGCAGGCGTACATCCGCTCGCCGGGGACGAACGGGTCCGGGACGTACCGCTGGGCGGTCAGCACCGGGTCGCCGTGGTAGCCCACCGCCAGCACCGTCCCGGCCGCGTACAGGTCGCCGGGCTCGCCGATCGGCACGGGTTGCCGCCGCTCGTCCAGCACGTAGTACCGGGCGTTCCACATCGGACGGCCGTACGGGATGCTCGGCCAGGCCGGGTCGACCGCGCCGATCCGGAAGTACGTGGACCAGACCGTCGTCTCGGTCGCGCCGCCGTAGTTGATGATCTCCACGTTCGGGAAGATCGTCCTGATCTCGTCCGGCACGGACAGCGCGATCCAGTCCCCGGCGAGGAACATCAGCCGCATCGAGCGCCGCCCGGGGCCGTCCGCGGTGGACGTGGACAGGAACGGCAGCACCCAGGCGAACAGCGGCGGGGCGGAGTTCCAGAACGTGATCGGCTCGGAGATCAGGATGTCCGCCACCCGGGCCGGCTCGGTCAGCTCCTCGTCGCTGGCCAGCCGGATCGACCCGCCCGCGGCCAGCAGGCCGAAGATGTCGTAGATGGACAGGTCGAAGCAGAACGAGGTGACCTGGAGCAGCCGGTCGGCCGGCCCCACGCCGAACTCCGCGGTGACCCACTCCAGCATGTTCACCAGCGCCGTGTTGGACACCGTGACACCCTTGGGCCGCCCGGTCGAGCCCGAGGTGAAGATGACGTACGCGATGTCGCCGGGACGACCGCGCGGCGACAGGTGCCCGGCGCGGCGCTGGACGTCCCGACGGGTCCAGACCCGCAGCCCGGCCGAGCCGGTCGTAGCCGGGCCGGTCGTGTCCGGGCCGGTCGTGTCCGGGCCGGCGGTGGTCGCCGCCGGGGCTTCCGCCCGCCGCAACACCACGTCGTACCGGTTGGCCAGTTCCGCGGGCAGCCCCGGCACGCCCTCCCGCGGCCGGACCTCGATCGACGACCAGGTGCCCGCATCGAGCGTGGCGAAGAACTCGGCCGGCAGCGTGAGCAGCCCGGGCGCCGGGGCGGCGCCCGGCGGGACGACGTCGGCGACCACGACCGCGCCACCGGGCCGGACGACCCCGGCCAGCCGGTCGAGGGTGGCGCGCAGGTACCGGACGCCGGGGAAGTGCGTCACGGTGCCGGCGAGCACGGCCACGTCGTACGAGCCGGGCAGCAGTTCGGCCACCTCGTCGGCGAACCCGCGTACCAGGTCGGCGAAGATCCCCTCGTCCTTGGCCCAGGCCACGCCGGCCCGCACCGCCTGTTCGGCCGGGTCCAGGCCGGCGTAGAGGTCCACCTGCGGCGCGACCCGGCGCAGCACCGCGCCGGAACCGAAGCCGATCTCCAGGACGGTCGAGGGCTGCTCGGCCAGCACCAGCCCGGCCACGTGCGCCGCGTACGCGTCGAGGTCGGCCCCGGTGTGCCGGTGGCCGCCGGGCAGTGTCAGGCCGGCGGCCGCGACCGGGTCGGCCGCGGCCACCGCGGCGTCCCACCGCCGGGCCACCCGCTCGCGGTCGGGCAGCAGCGGCGGGGTGTCCGCGTCGACGTCGAGGGCGACCAGGTCGGTGAGCCCCGGCGCCACCGGCGGCCAGGTGTCCACCCGGGCCAGGTCCGCGATGCCGCCGACCAGGCAGCGCGCCCCGGTGCTGGACAGCACGTAGCCGAGCCGGTTCGGCGGCCAGTCGGGGTGGCACGGCACGAACGTGGCGCCGCTGAGCGCGACCGCCACCAGCGCCACGACGGTGTCCGGCCGGTGCCGGCCGACGACCCCGACGTAGTCGCCCGGCCCCACACCCCGCTCGTGCAGCAGCCGCGCCAGGCGTCCGGCGGCGGCCACCAGTTCGCCGTACGTGTAGACCGGGCCGCCGGCGTCCAGGACGGCCGGCGCGTCCGGCGCCCGGCGCGCGGCCTCCAGGATGAGCTGGGCGGGCACGATGTCGTCCCGGTACGGGTGGTCGGTCGCGTTCCATTCGCCCGGCGGGTACTCGACGGTCTGGCTCATGGCGCCGCCCTCCTCACGCGATCGACATGCTCGGTTGGTCGCCGCCGCTCGGGTCGGGTTGCACCAGGTGCTCCAGCGCGTCCCGGACCGCGGCGCCGAACTCCCGCTCGTTCTCGTGCACGGCGAGGTGGCCGCCGTCCACCCGCAGCTGCCGCGGCGGGTCGGCGAACAGGGCGTCCCAGCCCCGCAGCGAGGGCTCCGGCACCACCCAGTCGCCGCGCATGCCGAGCACGCAGGCCGGCACCGGCAGCGGCCGGCGGCGCGGCCGGAACGGGAACGTCTCCACCATCTCCAGATCGGCCTGCAACGGTCCCGAGAAGGACTCGGCCAGCTCGGCCAGCTCCAGCATCTCCTGGGCGGCGAGTCCCATGTCGACGGCGGCGCGCAGGAACGCCTGCCCCGCCGGCCAGTGCGCCACCGGCGGGTGCCCGACACCGGTCTGCGGGGACCGCGAGCCGCAGACGACCACGCCCTCCGGCGGGGTTCCGGCCGCGCTCAGCCGGGCCGCCAGCTCGTACGAGAACGACCCGCCGAGGCTGTAGCCGAGCAGCAGCAGCCGCCGGGTCGGCAGCGACGGCAGGGTACGCACCAGTTCGTCGACGACCTCGTCGACGTCGCGCAGGCACGGCTCCCCCATCCGCCGCCCGTGTCCGGGCAGGTCGACCAGGGCCAGCCCGCAGCCGGTCGGCAGGTGTCCGCGGACGACCTGCAGGGCGCGCCCGGAGCCGCCGGCGTACGGGATCGCCAGCACCAGCGGGCCGTCGGTCGGCGGGGTGAGCACGGTGATCCCGACCGGTGCCGCCCGGCCGGTACCGGCGGTGCGGCGCGGCACGGCGGCGGCCAGCGGAACCAGGTCGGTCGCCGGCGTGCCGGTCGGGTGGCCGGGCAGCGGTACGCGGTGCCGCAGCGGCTGCTGCCCGATCGCCTCCCAGAGGATCGGGTGACCCCGGGTCCAGAGCCGCGCGGCCGTGCCCAGCAGCGCGGCCAGCGGCCCGGGCCGCAGCTCGACGGCGTCCCCGGCGAGACCGGTGGCGGGTTCCGCCGGCCCGGCGGTCGCAAACCCGGCGGCGGAGCCGGCCGGCTCGGCCGCGGAGCCGGGACCGGTTGGCCCGGCGGCGGCCGGCGCGCCGAGTTGGTCCGCCCAGAACGCCGGGTCCTCGACCTCGGCGGCGGTCACCGGCACGCCCGTGTCGGCCCGGTACAGCCGCAGCGCCGGCGGCTTCGCGGGGACCTCGGCGAAGGCGCGCCGCAGGACGTCGGACCGGTCCGCGCCGGTCACGGACACGGCGGCGCGCACCAGCGTCGCGGCGTCGGCCGGGGTGAACACGTCGGCCAGCGCGGCGGCCGCCAGCACGCCGAGACCGTCGCCGCGGACCGCCGCCGCTCGGACACCGGCCTGCTGCCAGAGCTGGGCGAGCGCCATCTCGACCGCGAACAGCAGGGCCGGGTCGTCCCAGCCACCGCTGCCGGCGGACCAGCGCCGCCGTACCGGCAGGTCGGGGTGGTCGAGCAGGTCGAGCCAGTGGTCGAGGGCGGCGGCGAAGCCCGGCACGGCCCGGTGCAGGTCACGGGCCAGGTCCACCGGGTCGGCGGCCGGGTCGACGGCGCCCGTGGCGGCCGGATCGACGGCGCTGGCGGCCGCCGGGTCGACGGCGGCCGGGGCGGCCGGGGCGGCCGGGGCGGCCGGAGCCGGGGCGGCCGGAGCCGGGGCGGCCGGAGCCGGGGCGGCGAAGCGGCCCGGGAAGACCAGGGTGACCGGGTCGGGCGTCCCGGGCCCGCCCGGGCCGGGCAGGATCACCCGGGAGCCGTCGGCGGCGCTGAGCGCCGCCGCGGCGTCGAGGGCACCGACGCACACCGCGGCGGCCCGCACCGGGTACACCGCCCGGCCGTGCTGGAGCGTGGCGACGCTGTCGGCGTACACCTCCTCGCCGCGCCAGACGAAGTGCCGGGCGAGCCGGCCGCGCAGGTCCCGCTCGGCCTCCGGATCGCGCGCCGACCAGAGCACCACGCGCGGCTCGTCGGCGTGCATGGCGTACGCCTGCGGCGGCGCCTCGGCCAGCACGGCGTGCGCGTCCGGCGCGCCGACCGCGCCGTAGCGCGGTCGTCCCGCGGCGCGCGGCCAGGGTGCCACCCGGTCCTGCGGGCAGAACGGCGGCCGGACCGTGCCGGCGCTGGCGGGCAGTTGTTCCCGCTCCAGGGCCAGGCAGAGCTTCATGACCCGCAGGAGCCCGGCCACCGGGCCGGAGCCGGCCCCGTCGAGCGAGCCGAGCGCGCAGCCCGCGCCCGGGTACGCCGCGGCCAGCCCCGCCAGTTCGTCGGGAGTGCCCTCCGCCTCCAGGTACGCGACGTCGCCGGGCTGCACGCCGGCCCGGCTCAGCGCCAGCCGGGCCACCTCCGCCTCCGGACCGTCCGCCGCCGGACCGTCCGCCGCCGGACCGTTCTCCGCCGGACCGTTCTCCGCTGGACCGTCCGCCGTCGCCGGACCGTCACCGGCGACGGTGGCGACCCCGCGCAGCACCGCCCAGATGTGGTCGCGGTCCTCGATCGCGTCGCGGAGCCGCTTGATGAGGATCGCGGCGGCGGACCCGCCGGCCGGGTCCGCGGCGCCGACCACGACCAGGTCGCGCCGGCCGCTGCGCAACGCCAGCCCGGCGCGCCGGAGCGCCACGAACGCGTCCGGGTCGTCGGCCCGCACCACGCCACCCGGCCCGGCCGGTTCCAGCCGGTACGCGAAGGCGGTCGTTGCGGTGTCGTCCGGGACGATCGGCGGCAGCCCACCGAGCAGCGCCGCGGGGTCGTACCCGGCGTTCTCGACCGCCAGGCGCGCGGTCGAGCCGCCGAGATCGGCCGGTACGGTGATGCCGGGTTCCGGCGGCGCCAACGGGCGACCGCGTACCAGATTGAGCCAGAACTCCTCGACGTCGTCCGCGTCGACCAACCGGGCCGCCAACCCGACGACCGCGACGGCGTCGTCGTCCGAGTCCCGCACGGCTATCTCCCCTGGCCGACCACCGCCCGCCACCCGGGCCCTGCCATCGTCCCGGACGCTATCGGCGGCCACAAAAGGTGTCGTGTCGCCGGAACCGGCGACCCGGTCCGACCGCCGGCCGGCGTCCCAGGACACGGGCCCTAGCAGCGCACCCCGGGCCGAGTGTCCAGGCCGGGGTCCCCTAAAGGGGGACCTGTCCCGCCTGCCAGGACTGCTAGCGTCGGGTCATTCGAGACGATCAACTTCGGGTGGCACCCGAGCTGGGCATACGGCCTGCTCAGGGAGCCACCCCGGTGGAGCGTGCTCGTTGCGCAACGGCGTGTACGGGGCAGATTTCGGCGCGACCGTTCGGTGACAGGACTCCGTAGGACCCGGTTGGGACCCCGACGCAGAGGAACACCTGTGATTCGTGCCGACCTCCTCATCACCTCACCGATCTTTCTCCTCGGACTGGTCCACATCCTGACCGGCGCGGGCATCAAGGTGGTCGCGACGAGGAACTCGGCCGCCGAGGAGGCGTCCTGGCTGGCCGACGTGGCACTTGTCGACGTCGACGCGTTGCCGTCCACACAGGACCGGTCGTACCTGGCCCGGCTCGCCCGCTGCACCCCCGTGCTGGCCCTGTTCGACGAGCGGACCGCCTGCGGCAACGACTACCTGCGGGCCGGCGCCACCGGCGTGATCAGTAAACGCGAGCCCGGGGACCGGCTCGTCCGGGCGGTGCACGCGGTGGTGGCCGGCCGCACCCCCGGCGGGGAGTGCCCACCGGCGGAGCGGACCGTTGCCGGCTGCCAGCTCTCCGAGCGCGAGGTGCAGGTGCTCGGGCAGATATCCCGCGGCCTGACACACGGCCAGATCGCCAACCGGCTGGGCATCAGCCCACACACGGTCGACACCTACGTGAAGCGCATCCGCGCCAAGCTCGGCGCCGGCAACAAGGCCGAACTCACCCGGGCCGCCCTGCTCGGACGCCTGATCGCGCCGCCGCCGGACAACCCGCCGGAAAGCGGCGACGACCCGATGGAACCAGCGGCCTGACCCCGGAACGGGACCCATGACAACTCACCCGGACACAACGCCGGAGACCGCCGATCCCGAACCCGGCAACACCCCCGCGGCCGGCGATCCCACGGCCGGCGATCCCACGGCCGGGGATCCCACGGCCGGGGATCCCACGGCCGGGGGTCCTCCGCCCGGCGCGATCCCGGAGCGCACCGATCCCGTACCCGCGGGCGACGTCGCCGCCCCCGCGCCGCGCCGGCAGCGCGTCGCGGCGTTCGCCGTCCTGCTCCTGGTCCTGCTCTCCGGCCTGGCCGCCACGGTGTCGCTGCGGCCCCCGTCCGCCCGGCCGGCCACCGCGCCGCAGACGGAGTTCTCGGCCGAGCGCGCCGTGTCGCTGCTCGGCGGGATCGCCACCGTCCCGCACCCGGCCGGCTCGGCCGCCGCCGGCGACGTACGGGAATTCCTCCTCGACCAGTTGCGCGGACTCGGCCTGCAACCCGAGGTCCAGCAGCGGGTCGCGACCCGGGCGCCGGACGGCGGCCGGCCCAACGTCGGCACGGTCTCCAACATCCACGCCCGGATCGCCGGTACCCAACCCACCGGCCGGGTGCTGCTGGTGGCGCACTACGACTCCGTACCCACCGGACCCGGCGCCTCCGACGACGGCGCCAACGTCGCGGCCGTGCTGGAGGTCGCGCGGGCGATCCTCGCCGGTCCGCGGCCGCGCAACGACGTGGACGTGCTGTTCACCGACGCCGAGGAGGCCGGGCTGCTCGGCGCGCAGGGGTTCGTCGACTCCGGCGCGGCCGGCGACCCGGCCCGGGTCGTCGTGATCAACCTGGAGGCCCGCGGCGTGTCCGGGCCGGCGGCGATGTTCCAGATGGCCGGCACCGGGCTGGCCCCGGCGGTACGCGCCGCCGACGCGGTCACCACCTCATTCGCCGCCGCGGTCTACGACGTGCTGCCCAACGACACCGACCTGTCGGCCTTCCGCGGGGGCGGCATGCGGGGCCTCAACTTCGCGTTCTTCGACGGGGCGGCGCACTACCACACCCCGCACGACGACATCGCGCACGTGAGCCGGGCCAGCGTGCAGCACATCGGGAACTCCGCCCTCGCCGCCGCCCGCTACCTCGGCGGGGCCGACCTCGCGGTCCAGGGGCCGGACGCGACGTACTTCTCCCTGTTCGGGACCGTCCTGACCTACCCCACGTGGCTGGTGCTGCCGCTGGCCGGCCTCGCCCTGGTCGGCTACGTGCTGCTGCTGTGGGCCGGCCGGCGGCGCGGGCTGCGACCGCGGGGAGTCGGAAGGGCCGCCGCGATCTTCGGCCTGACGATCCCGGCCGTCGGTCTGATCGGCATCGGCGGCTGGTGGATCCTGACCCTGATCCGGCCCGAGTTCGGCCTCGGATTCGGCGCGGTCTACCGACCCGGCCCGTACGCGGTCGCCGAAACCCTGCTGCTGCTCGCCGCGCTGGTCGTCGGGCTCCGCTGGGTCCGCCGCCGGGCCAGCGCGCAGGAGGTCGTGGCCGGCCTGCTCGGCTGGTTCGTGGCCCTCGCCGTGCTGACGGCGGTGCTGCTGCCCGGCGGGGCGTACCTGTTCACCTGGCCGGCGCTGGTCGGGGTGGCCGCGCTCGCCGCCGCGCTGCGGTACACCGACCCCGGCTCGCCGTGGCGGGCGGTCGCGGGCTGCGCCGCCGCCGTACCCGGCGCGGCGCTCGTGCTGCCGATCGCGCTGCTCCTGCTGCCCGCGCTGAGTCTGGCGCTGAGCCCGGTGCCGCTGCTGCTGGCGGCTCTGCTCGTGGCCGCCGTCGCCCCCGCGCTGGAACCGCTCCCCCGGCCCCGGACGCTGACCGCCGGCACGCTCGCCCTGGTGGTCGTCGCCGCGGCCACCGCCGCCGTCGGCGCGGCCCGGGACGGCTACGACGCCACCCGGCCCCGACCGGTGAGTCTCGGCTACCTGCTGGAGGCCGACACCGGTACGGCCACCTGGGTCAGCCTCGGCGGTACGGAACAGCCGCAGGTCGGTCCCCTGCTGACCGGCGACCCGGTCCGGCTCGACGACCGGGCACCGGCGCTGGGCGGCGGCACCATGAGCAGCGGTCCGGCCCCGGTCGCCGCCGGTCTGGCCGGACCGCGCGTCGAGGCCACCGCCGCGGACCAGCAGGGCGACGTGCGTACCGTCCGCTTCCGCCTGGTGCTGCCGGCCGGCACGTACCTCGCCGACGTGTACGCCGACACCAGCGCGCACGGCATCCTCGACGCCGACGTCGACGGCGTGCCGATCGACGGCGGGCAGAACATTGCCGGCACCACCTCCGCGGCCTGGCACTGGGGATTCCGGTACGTGGCACCCCCCGCCGAAGGCGTCGAGGTGACCGTGCGGACGACCGGCCCGGGTCCGGTGCCGTTCCGCGTGGTGACGACCGCGCCCGGCCTGCCGGCCGACGCCGGCGCACCGGCCCTCGACCCGAAGGTGAGCTGGAATCTCTGGCCCCTCATGCCGGCGCAGACCTTCGTGGTCCGCACCTTCCCCCTCTGACCCGGTCCCGGTCCACGCCAGTCCGGATCGCCCGCCCCGGTGGGCCACCCGACCCCCGGCCTGCGGGTCTGGCCAGGCACGATACAGCGACCGGGCCCACCATCCCTTGTCGTAACCGGGATGGTGGGCCCGCGGTTTAACCGTCGTGCGTCAGAGACTCAGCAGAGATGCGACGAACTGCAGCACATGACCTGGTTCGAACGTAATCAAAGAAATACTCTCCGTGACGGACGTCACCCACTTCACCCACTCCAGGAAAATACCTTCGCCGGGCACGGCCAACTTCCCCACGGAGCGCCAAGAACCAGTGGCAATCAGGTCCGCGAGGACCGCCGCTATGAAGATCATCACGGGAGAATACAGCGCACCAAGGGGGCGGAAACCCCGAGGGTGGCCGTTTCACGATATGAGATTCAACATCCTCAATCGACCATACAATCAGATGAAATCGGATTATTTAGACAGAAATCATTAATGGCCGATATAGCTTATAGCGGAAAGTCCGTCTGAACTGCGGGAAAGCATTCATCCACGAACCTTCGCGTTACGCTGACCACGAGACCGCGGACGAGCGTCTATTTCTGAATCGGTCTCGGTTGCTCGATTGGGCTACGGATCCCGGGATGGCCAACCAAGAGCGGGAGGGACGATTTCGCAACAAGCACGGAGCCACGGCGGAGGAGAACGCCGAGACATGGACGTCGGGCGAGCAGCGCTGCCAGCCCCCGCCACAGGCCGGTGACCGACCCTGGCGAAAGGCACTGCACATTGGAACCTGACAGCTCCCGCCCCACGTCAGACCCGCCACCAACCTCGGTGAACCAGCTCCCCGGCACGGTGATCGGTCCGAGTGTGCAGGCCGGAACCATTCACGGTGGAATATATATAAATCATCCCGCAAAGAATCCCATCCTCGTACCTCGCCAACTTCCTGCTCCCTTGGCCAATTTCACCGGTCGGACGGTCGAAATGGCCGGACTGAACCAGATTGTGAACCAGGGAGCGAACGTCATTCTGCTGTGCGGTCCGGGCGGTGTTGGCAAATCCGCGCTGGCCAGGCAATGGGCGCACTCCGCACGGTCCCGGTTCGCGGAC
Organism: Plantactinospora sp. KBS50; assembly: GCF_002285795.1. Classification (GTDB taxonomy): domain Bacteria; phylum Actinomycetota; class Actinomycetes; order Mycobacteriales; family Micromonosporaceae; genus KBS50. The sequence continues at coordinate 1,986,838 of NZ_CP022961.1, read as the reverse complement.
GGACAGATCCACGCCGATCTCCGTGGCTTCAGCGGGGCAGATCCGCTGGACCCTGGTGCGGCGCTGACAGCCTTCCTGCAGGCGTTGGGAACACCACCGCAGCGGATCCCCGCGGACCTGCGCGAGCAGGTCGCCCTCTACCGGACGGTCACCGCCACCCGGTCGATATTCCTTCTCCTCGATGATGCCTTGTCTGCTGCGCAGGTCAGGCCGCTGGTGCCCGCATCCAGTTCGGCGGTGGTCGTCGTGACCAGTCGCCGTCGGCTGACCGGCCTGATACCCGACGGCGCCCGCCTGCTCGACGTGGGCCCATTGCCCGGCCCGGCCGGTGTGGAGCTGCTGGGCCGGGCGGTTGGCCGGGAACGGATCGCCGTGGAATCCGGAGAGGCTCAGGAACTGGTACGGATCTGTGGTGGGTTGCCGCTGGCGCTGGTGGTGGCCGCGGCCCGACTGGCCGCCCGACCACGGTTGACGGTGCGCCGGGTGGTGTCCGAGCTTGCCGACGAGACGGAACGGCTGTCTCGGCTCTCCGCTACCGAAGGGCTTTCCATGAGAGCGATGATCGAGGTCTCCTATGCGGCGTTGACCCCGGCGGCCGCCATGCTGTACCGGCGGCTGGCCCTGCACCCGGGAACGGAGTTCTGTGCCGACCTGGTCGCAACGGTGGCCGCGACGGACCCGGGTGATCCGGCCCCTGTGGACGGCCTGATAGACGAACTGCTGGAGGCCAGCCTGTTGGAGGAAACCGTCGCCGACAGGTTCCGGTTGCACGATCTGCTCCGACTCTACGGCCGCGAGATGTCCGAGCGACACGACTCGGAAGACGACCGCCGAGCGGTGTCGCGGGCGATCCTGGAGTTCTATCTCGCCGCGGCGCGCCGCGCGGACCTCGCGGTGACCCCCTATCGACGCCGGCTCCCCTACGCCTACCAGGGTCGACCCGCCGATACGCCGGCGTTCAGTGGCCGCGCCGACGCCCTCGCCTGGTTGCAGCGGGAGCGGGAGAACCTGATGGACGCCGGCCGGGCCGCGGTCAAGCTCGGGCTCCACGAGCTTGCCTGGCAACTCAGCGACGTGACGTGGCCCTTGTGGCTCTACACCAAGGATTACGCGCGCAGGCTCGAGGTCGACCAGCGAGGGGTGCAGGCTGCTCGCGCCTGGGGCAACCGGCAGGCCGAGGCGGACATGCTCAAGCGCCTGTCCAGAGTCCAGAGCCGGGTCGGCAACCACCAGGCGGCCGAGCGGTACGGCCTCGCGGCGGTCGAGCGACATCGGGAGATCGGCGATGTGCAGGGCACCGTCGACGCCGAGGAGGGACTGGCGACCCTGTACGCCGACACCGGTCGGGAGCAGCAGGCGGCGGAGGCGTTCGACCGGGTCCTCACCGCGCGAAGGTCGCTTCCCGACCTGCGCAGCCTCGGGTTGACCTGTCTCAACCTCGGGATGCTGCTGACCCGGATGGGACGACCCGCCGACGCGCTGCCGCTACTGGCAGAGGCAACGGACGTCTTCGCCGGCCTGACGGAGACCGATCCGTACAACGGTGCACGGGTACTTCTCGGCGTCGCCGACGCACAGCTCGGTCTCGGTGACCTCGACGCAGCCGACGACGCGGCAACGGAGGCAGCCGGCCGGATGGCTCAGCTCGGATCGGCGAACGAGCAGGCCGAGGCGCTGGATCTGCTCGGCCGCATCGCCGAGCGGCGAGGGAACGACGACATCGCGCGACGGTGCTACCGCGAGGCGGTCGCCATATTCGAATCGATCGGCTCCCCTCGTCTCGCCGCCGTGCGTCGCCGCCTCGAGGACGTCCGCGGGTCCATCGACGAGCAGTAGACCGAGCGCCACCGCACGGCCGCGGTGCAGCGTGCCGGCCACCCATCGCCGGTGGGCGTCCCGGGCGAGAGCGGCCAGCGGCCGGAACCGTGGACGCGCCGCCACCGTGACGACCGGGCCGAGGTGGCACCGCAGGCCGTCGCGGGTGCCGATCACGACCCTTCCCCCGGGTCCTTCCACCGCGGCGAGCGACAGACCCGGGTACGCCCAGAACAACCGCTCGCAGGCGCCGGACGGGTCGCCGTCGGTGCCGGTGAGCGCGATGTCGGCCAGTCTTGCCAGCCGGGGTGCCGGGACGGACGGCATGATCGCGACGATGACCGGCTCGGCGGAAGGCGTCACCGCGCACCGCCGGAGGGCAGGAACGGCACGGGTACCGGATCGGCCTGCCGATGTCGCCCGGGTTCGACGAGGCCGAGGAGGCGGTACATGACGCGTCGCAGCAGCGTCCCGGCCCTGCCCGGCTGAGCGGTAAGCGCGGCCATCACCGCCTGCTGGTCGAGTCGGCCGGGCGAGGCCAGTTGGGGCAGCAGCGGTTCGCCCGGATCGAGGCGGGGGGCGCCGACGGTGACGAGGTGTTGTGGCGTACCGGCGGCGGGCATCATCCGCAGGTCCGGCAGCAGCCGGATCGGACGACCGATGGCCGCGGCGTAGGCGGTGACCGAGCCATGGTCGCCGATGATGTGATCGGCCGCCACGACGACTCCGCGCCAGTCCTCGGTGGGTTCGGGCAGCAGCAGCCCCGCCCTGCGGCAGTCCCCGAGCCACGCCCTGATCTGGCGGTGTCCGTGCGCGTCCCACACCGCGGGGTGCAGCAGCGCGGCGATCCGGAACCGGCCGGCCGGAAGCTGGTTCATCAGCAGGGGCAGGAGATCGGGCCGGTGTCCGAACAGACCGTCCCGCCCCCACGTGGACGAAATCACGACCAGTTCCTGATGATCGTCGACCCCGAGGGCACGCCGATACTCCCGGCGCAGCGGAACGCTCGCGACGAGCCGGTCCGCGCAGGGATCGCCCACGACGAATGCGACAGGCAGCGCCTCCGGGCATTGCCGGCGCAGCACCGCAAGCTCCTGTTCGTGGGAGAGCGCGAGAACGGCCGGAAGCACCCGGCCGCTGTGGGTCAGCCGCTGGGGATCGAGACCGTAGACCGCCGGGTCCTTCAGGCTCGGACCACCGTGGGATCGGGGCCGCACCCGCTTGCCGTGGCCCGCGCCGTGAGCCATCACGAGCAAGGGCGTGTGCAACTGGTGCAGCCCCCCGTAGGAAGCGGCGACGCCGAGGTCGAAGCGCTCCCGGACGGCCTGGTGCCACGGTAGGACGAGTGCGCCGAGCCGCTCCAGGTGCCGCGTCACCTGGTGGTTGAAGACGTCCGGTGGCACGGTGAAGACCACCTGCACCCGGGGATCGCCCTCGACGAGGTCGATCACGTCAAGCACCCGGTGGCAGCTGGCGATCGTGTGCGCAACCGCAAGCACTGTCCGGCAGCCGGTCCGTGTGATCCAATGTTTGGCGTCGATCCCGATCGGTGCGCTCAACCACTCCGCAGAACTCATTTCGTCCTCCCTGGCCCAGGTCTGAGAGCACAGGGTCGGAGGACAACTTGCGGATCAACTTGCCAGTCACCTTGCAGTGGCCATGCACACCACTGGGTCATGGAATGTCCGATTTCGGACTCTGGGCAGGAGGCTTGGACCGTTCAGCACCGTGGCACAGAATCCTATTAGGGTGATCGATCGGATCAGCGGGGATGAGGCCGATGGAATTCACGATTCTGGGCCCTACGGAACTTCGGATCAAAGGGCGTTCCATCCCGCTCGGGGCAGCGAAGCAGCGCGGCCTGCTTGCCGTCCTTCTCTATCACGCCGGCGATCCGGTACGGGTCGAGGCGATCGTGGAACTTCTATGGCCGAATCGTGATGCCGAGGCATGCCGGACGCTGCTGTACACGCTGGCCAGTCGACTGCGTGCCGCCCTGCGCGCCGCCGGCGTGCTGGACGCGCTGGAGCGGGTCCCGGGCACCGGCGCCTACCGCCTCGACGTCGAGCCGGCCATGGTCGATTACCACCGCTTCCGGCGACTGACGGCCCAGGCGCGGTACGCCGCCTCCCGCAACCAGCATGATCACTGCGTGGCCCTCCTCACCACGGCGCTGGAGTTGTGGCGGAATGACCCGCTGCCCGAACTCCGGGGCGCACGCGGAGAACACCTTCGGCGGGACATGCGGGAACAGTTGCTCGCCGCGGAAAAACTGCTCGCCGGAAGCGACCTGGCCAGCGGCCGCTACGATCGGGTGTTGGCGCGCCTGGAACCGTTGATCGCGGATAATCAGTTCGACGAGGTCCTGGCAAGATTGCAGGTGGCCGCGCTGCACGGGGTGGGGCGAATTCACGATGCCCGTGAATTCGTCGTCGCCTTCAGCCGGCGGTATCGACGCAAGATGCGGACGGATCCCGATCTGGAGATGACAAAAGCGCCCGCCCGGTTGCCGGTGGCCTCCCACGGGTCTTCCGCCTCCATTGCCGAGACAATCCCGGTGCCGCGACAGCTACCTCATGACGTACCCGACTTCACCGGACACGACGGGTTGTTGTCCGAGATGGACAGGCTTGCCACGGACAGCGGCACCGGAAACGTGATCGCGTTGACCGGGATGCCCGGAGTCGGAAAGACGGCCTTTGCCACCCGGTGGGGCCATGCCCGCAGCGGCTGGTTCCCCGAGGGGGAGTTGTACCTGAACGCCGAGGCACACAGCCGGGTACCCCCGGTGCAACCGGACGACGCCCTGCGACGCTTCCTCGTCGGCCTCGGCGTGGCCGCGGACCGCATCCCCGACGACGCCACCCAGCGCCGGGAGTTGTACCACCGGCTCCTGGACGGCCGGCGGGTGCTGGTCGTCCTCGACAACATTCTCGACTCCGACCAGGCGCGACAGCTCATCCCCCGATCCGCCACGACGCTCACGATCGTCATCAGTCGCAATCGCCTCAGCGGACTCAGCGTGCGGCACGGCGTCCGCAGCCTGACCATCACCCCACTGCCGCAGCCCGACCGCACGAGCCTCCTGGCGCGGATCGTCGGGTCCGAACGCGCCGAGGCCCGGCCCGCGGCACTGCACACGCTGGGACGCCTCTCCGGTGGGCTGCCCATCGCGCTGCGCATCATCGGCGAGCACCTGGCGTCCCAACCCAACGCCGCGCTCGATGACCTGGCCGACGAACTGGGCGACCGGCTGTTCGACATCGACGGGGACGACAGCGACGAATTCACCCTGCGAACGGTCTTCGCCTGGTCTGTCGACTCGCTCGCCCCGCTCCCGGCCCGACTCTTCTGGAGCCTGGGCCTCTTCCCCGGGACCACCATCGGCGTCGAGGCGGCGGCCGCGTTGCTCGACAGCGAACTTGTCGCGGCCGAGCAGGCGCTGGACCGACTCGCCCGAGCCCACCTCATCAACCACGAGTCGAGGGGCCGGTACCGCATCCACGATCTGCTCCACCGGTACGCCACCGACCGCGACCGCACCGACGGACCGTCCGCGGTGCGGCGGGCGGCGCTCAACCGACTGTTCGACTGGTATGTGCTGACGGCCACCAACGCGGTCCGATGGCTGGAGCCGCAGCGGCCGGCCGTACCGGATCTTCCCGAGCCCGTCTCCGTGCGGCCGATGGAGTTCCGCGAAGACGCGGCGGCGCTGCGGTGGTGCGAGGCCGAACGCGCCAACCTGGCCAGCGTGGTGCGGGCCGCCGCGCGGGAGGGCTTCTTCCGGCACGCCTGGCAGATCGTCAACGAGTTGCACGAGGTGTACGACCGGTCCGGTCCGCAGAACGAGCTGCGGGACATGCTGCAGGTGGCGCTCGACGCCGCGGTCGCGGACGGGCATCTCCTCGGCCAGGCCGGCACCCTGGCCAACCTTGGTGCCGTCTCGTTTGCCGGGCACGACTACGAGCGGGCCGATGACATCTTCACCCGGGCGCTGAGCCTGGCGAAGCAGGGTGGCTTCGCCGACATCCAGCTCATCTGCCTGCACAACCTCGCCTCCGTCCATCTCCGCACCGGACGGATACCGGCAGCCGTCGAGGTCTTCCGCCAGGTTCTGCATGCCTGTCGCGAGGCCGGCAACCTGAACGGCGAGGCGTCCACCCTCACCCACCTGGGCGACGCCCACCGGCAGCTACGACAGTTCGACGACGCTCGCCGCCTCTATCGGGAGGCACTCGCCGTCTCGGAGCGGAGCGGATCCCTGCGCGGGCGCAGTCTCAATCACGTACGGCTGGCCGAGGTGAGCGCTCTGACCGAGCGGCCCGAAGCCGCCCTTGCCCAGACCCAGGTCCCGCTGGATCTGCACGGCCGGGTCAACGACGACGTCATCCGCTGCGACGCGCTGATCATCAGGAGCGAGGCATGGCTTCGCCTGGGCCGGCACCGGGATGCGCTGGCCGACGCGACCGTGGCCCGGGCGCTCGGCGAGGAACTGGCTGATCCGCTGCGTCAGGCGCGGGCCCTCGCCGTCCTCGTGGCAGCCCTGCTGGCCAGCGGCGACCGTCCCGCCGCGCAGGCCCGGGGCCGCGAGGCGCTGGACGTGCTCGACCACGCCGGCCAACGCGACCAGGCCACGCTACGGAGCCGGCTGCTGACCATCCTGGCCGCGGACGGTGACGCGCGGGACGGGCCGCCGGACATACCGGAAGCACCGGCGGACGCGGGCGCATGACGCCTCCCGGGGGGGTAGCCGGCGGTGGGGTGGGTTGCGAGAATGCACGGGTGGACAGCGAGGTGCAGGCCAGGACGGCACAGATGTCCAGGCAGGACAGCGGTCGCCGGGCGGCGGTGGCTGCGGTGGCGAGATATGCGCCCGCGGCGACCGCCGGACACACGATCGTGCTGGTGGAGGGTGCCAGCGACCAGGCGGCGCTGACGGCGCTGGCCGACCGGGACGGCCGGCGGCTGGCCGCGGAGGACGTCTTCGTCGTGCCGATGGGCGGCGCGTCCAGCATCGGGCACTTCCTCGACGCGCTGGGGCCGAACGGCCTGGGCATGCGGCTGGCCGGGCTGTGTGACGCCGCGGAGGAGCCGGACTTCCGGCGCGGTCTGGAGCGGGCCGGTCTGAGCGTGCCCCCCGGCCGGGAGGCCCTGGAGCGGGCCGGGTTCTTCGTCTGCGTCGAGGACCTGGAGGACGAGCTGATCCGCTCGCTCGGCGCGGACCGCACCATGGAACTGGTCGCCGAGCAGGGTGAGATGGGACCGTTCCGGACCTTCGCGCAGCAGCCGTTCCACCGTGGCCGCAGCCGGGAGCAGCAGTTGCACCGCTTCATGGGTACCCGCAGCGGCCGGAAGATCCACTACGGTCGGATGCTGGTCGAGGCGCTCGACGACGCGCGGATCCCCGATCCGCTGGCCCGGCTGTTGGCCTACGTCTGACCGGCCGCCGGAGGCCGCCGCCGGAAGCTTTCGCCGGAAGCATCCGGTGCAGCCTCGGGCGCGTCGGGCGTGTCGGGCGGAGGCCATCGACCAGGGTTGCGACCCGTTCGACCGGCCGGTATGATCATCAACGCGATTCGATTTATGTCCGCATTACGGCGACATTGCGGGGCTTTGCGATAGATTCGCGACCCACACCGTCGACCCGTGATGCTCACGGCGTCTTTCTTGGTTCGTCCAGGGCATCCTGGTCCACCCCCAACCAGAGGGAGCAGTCGGGTACGTGCGGTGGAGCGACGTGTACGTCAATGCCAGCGCAATGGTGTTGGGACACATCGAGGAGACGGCTGTCGCCGTGGCCGAGGGCCGGTATGACGCCGGTTTCCGGGAGGCCCACGGCTACCTGTCGGTGAGCGTGATCCAGGATGAGCGAAGCGTCCTCGACCTGGCCGTGGACGCCGGTCGGGCCGCGCTGTCCCGGGCCGGTGTGCCCGCCGACACCGTCCGGCTCGTCGTGCACGTGAGCTGCGAGACGCACGGGCCGGACGACTTCCCGCCGGCGTCGTACGTGCAGGGCCGCACGGTGGGCACCAGCGCCCTGGCGGTGGAGGTGCGGCAGGCGTGCAACGGGACGCTGGCCGCGCTGGAGCTGGGCGCGGCGTACCTGTCCGCGGGGCCGACCCCGGCGTCCGCGCTGATCACCACGAGCGACCGGGACCAGGCCGACACCGACCGCTACCGGGCCGGCCAGGGCGAGCTGGCCGGCGACGGGGCGACCGCGGTGGTGCTGTCCCGCGGCGCGGGCGTGGCCCGGCTGCTGTCCACGGCGGTACTCGGTGACGGCCGGTTCCTCGGCGTCGGCGCCGCCGATCCGGCCGACCATCCCAGCCGCGCGGCCTTCCTGGCCGAGCAGCGGCGCCGGCTGCGCCCGATGCTGGAGTCGATGTCCGCGCACGAGCGGGGCAGCGTCGAGACCGCGCTGGCCGATGCCGGGCTGGCCAGCGCCGACGTCGACCGCTGGGTGTTCGCCAACGTCGGGCAGTTCCTGGTGGACCGGGAGTTTCGCAAGAGGTTCGGTATCGCCGACTCGATGACCACCTGGGACTGGGGCCGGACGGTCGGGCACCTCGGTGCCGGAAATCAGCTCGCCGGTCTCACGCACCTGTTGGAGACCGGTGCGGTATGCGCCGGCGACCGCGTCGCACTGTGCGGCAACGGGGTCGGCTTCAGCTACGGCTGCGCAATTGTCGAGATCAGCACCGAACCCGACTGGACCGGCGCCGCGGACGGCGGCCCGGACGGCACCGGGGTCGGCAGCGGAGCGTCGCGGTGAGATGCGGCGGGGAGGATCAGCCATGACCGACGATCGGCTTTCCGGGGACCGCCGGTGAAGGGCCTGGAACCGTTCGCCATCCGCGCCTTCCGGCTGCTGTGGGTGGGCCAGACGGTCTCCGCGCTGGGTACCGCGATCACCCGGATCGCGCTGGTCTTCGCCATCCTGGATCTCGGCGGCGGGGCCGTGGAGATCGGCTACGTGACCGCCATCCAGACGGTCGCCACGATGGTCTTCACCCTGGTGGGTGGGGTGTGGGCGGACCGGCTGCGGCGCAACTACGTGATGCTCGGCTCCGACGTGGTGCGGGCGGTGGTCCAGGGTGTGCTCGCGGCGCTGCTGCTCAGCGGACACGCGCAGATCTGGATGCTGGCCGTGGGCGCGGCGGTCTTCGGCGCGGCGACCGCGTTCTTCGACCCGGCCTCCGGCGGCCTGCTGCCGGAGACCCTGCCGGCGGAGCAACTGCAGAGCGGCCACGCGCTGATCAACTTCGCCAACACGTTCTTCTCGGTCGGCGGTCCGGCCGTCTCCGGTCTGCTGATCGCCGCGTTCAGTCCCGGGCTGGTCTTCGGCCTCGACGCGGCGACGTTCGTGGTGAGCGCGATCTCGCTGGCCCTGCTGCGGCTGGCCCCCGGGCCCTGCCCAAGGCGGAGCCGTTCTGGAAGGACCTGCGTACCGGCTGGCGTGAGGTGACGATCCGCCCCTGGTACTGGACCTCGCTGATCGCGCACTCGCTGTGGAACGCGGCCATGGCGGCGTACTTCGTGCTCGGTCCGGTCATCGCGGCCAGCCAGCTCGGCGGCGCGTCCGTCTGGGGTGTCCTGTCCGCCTGCTGGGCGGCCGGCGGCTTCGTGGGCGGCATCATCTCGCTGCGGCTCAAGCCCAAGCGACCGCTGGTGGCGGCGAACCTCGCGCTGGTGGTGACCATCGCGCCGATGCTGGCCATCGCGCCGCCGCTGCACACCTGGGTGATCGGGGTGGCCGCGTTCGCCAGCGGGATCGGGCTGTTCTTCCTGCAGAGCGTGTGGGGCGCCACCATGGGTCAGCTGATCCCGAACGAGATCCGGTCCCGGGTGGAGTCGTACGACTGGATGATCTCGCTGGTCGCGATGCCCGCCGGGTTCGCCATCGTCGGCCCGCTGGCCGCGCGCGTCGGCAACGCGAGCACCCTGATCGGCGCCGCCGCGCTGATCGCCATCCCGTGCGCCCTCACCGTGCTGATCCCCGGCGTACGGGCGATCCGCCGCACCGCCGACGGCACGGTGGTCGGTCCGCCGGTGCCCGAGCCGCCCGTGCCGGGCCTGGCGACCTCGGCCGGTACGCCGGGCGCGAGATAGCGGAGGCCGACACGTCGTGGGCGAACCCGTGCACCAGCCCGGCGATCCGGATCGCGGCCGACCGATCCGGGACCTCGCCGACCGGTACGTGCACCGGTTCGCCGCGCTCAACCCGCTGGTGGCGACCTGGCTCGGCCTGCCGGTCGGTCAGGACCGGCTGCCCGACCTGTCGCCGGCCGGCCGGATCGCCCACGACGAGCTGTCCCGCGGGACGCTGACCGAGCTGGCCGCGGCGGAACGCGCCGCGGCCGGCGCCGGCACGCTCACCGACATCGAGCGGCGGTGCGGGCGGCTGCTGCGGGAGCGGCTGGAGGCGGACCTCGCCACCAGCGGCGACGATGAGTACCTGCGGGAGCTGGTGAACGTCTTCGGGCTCCAGGAGCGGGTGCAGGAGATCTTCGCGCTCATGCCCACGGACGGCCCCGAGGACTGGGCCGCGGTGGCGCGCCGGATGCGCCGGCTGCCCGCCGCGCTCGCCGATTTCCGCGAGACCCTGGAGCAGGCCGCCGACCGCGGCGGTTTCACGGCGGCACCCCACCAGGTCGAGCTGCTGGCCGACCAGCTCGGACAGTGGCTGGCCGAGGCCGGCGGCCGCGGCTGGTACGCCGGCTTCACCGACGCCGCCCGGGTTTCCGGACCGCTGCGCGCCGAGTTGGACGCCGCGGCGGCCGACGCCGCGGCCGGCACCGCGGGTCTGCGCGACTGGCTGCGTACCGGTTATCTGCCGCGGGTGGCGGGCGGGCCGGACGCCATCGGTGCCGACCGGTACCGGGTCTGGGCCCGCTTCTGGACCGGCGCGGACCCGGACCTGGTCGAGACGTACGAGTGGGGCTGGGCCACCTACCGGGAGTTGTCCGCCCAGGTGGAGCGGGCGGCCGGCCAGGTGCTGCCGGGTGCCACGCCCCGGGCCGCGATGCGGCATCTGGACGAGCACGGCGAGGCCGTCGAGGGCGTCGAGGCGATCCGGGTACGCCTCCAGCAGCTCATGGACGAGACGATCCGTGATCTCGACGGCACCGTCTTCGAGCTGGCGCCGCCGCTGCGGGTGGTGCAGGCCCGGATCGCGCCGGCCGGCTCCGGCGCGGCGTACTACACGCCCCCGTCGCAGGACTTCTCCCGCCCGGGTCGGACCTGGCTGCCCGGCAACGGGCAGACCCGGTTTCCGCTGTGGCAGCTGCTCAGCACCTGGTACCACGAGGGTGTGCCGGGCCACCATCTGCACCTGGGCCAGTGGGTGTACGTTGCCGACCGGCTGTCGCTGTACCAGAGCAGCGTGGGCGGCGTGGACGCCTGCACCGAGGGCTGGGCCCTGTACGCCGAGCGGCTGATGGACGAACTGGGTTACTTCGCCGACCCGGGCGACCGGCTCGGCTACCTGGACCGGCAGCTGCTGCGGGCCATCCGGGTCGTGCTGGACATCGGTCTGCACCTGGAGCTGCCGGCACCGGCGGACTCCCCGCTGGGCGCCGGCCGCCGTTGGACGCCGGAGTTGGCCCGGGCGTTCCTCGGCGCGCACAGCGGGCAGCCGGCGGCGGCGCTGGACGCCGAGGTCGGCCGCTACCTCGGACTGCCCGGCCAGGCGATCAGCTACAAACTCGGCGAGCGCGCCTGGCTGGCCGGTCGCGCCGCGGCGGAGGCCGCCCACCGGGACCGCGGTACGGAATTCGACACCCGGTCCTGGCACATGGCCGCGTTGTCGCTCGGCTCGGTGGGGCTGCGCGACCTGGTCGACGAGCTCGGCCACCTGTAACAAAGTCACCTACCGGAAGGGGAAGCCCGCGATGTTCGATGACGAGACCGCCGACTACTTCGTGGTGATCAACGACGAGGAGCAGTACTCCATCTGGCCGGCCCAGCGCCAGGAGAGCCTGCCGGCCGGCTGGAGCCTGGTCGGCCCGGCCCGCTCGCGTGAGGAGTGCCTGAACCACATCGAGCAGGTGTGGACCGACATGCGGCCCAAGAGCCTGCGGTTGGCCATGGAAGCTCAGGCGCAGTAGGCGTGCCGATGGTGCCCACCCCGCAGGCGCCGGCCGACGCCCTGCTCTACCTGTCCGCGGCCGAGGTCGCCGACATCGTCAAGGCGATCGACCCGGTCGAGGTCGTCACGGACGCGTTCCGGGCGCTGCGCCGGGGCGACGCCGCGATCACGCCGGAGGCGGCGTTGCGCTGGACCGCCGCCGACGGCACCGGCGCGCGGAGCCTGATCCTGCCGGCCCGGTACGACGGCGCGTACGGCTGCAAATCATCAACGCGTGCATCGGCAACCCGGACCGCGGGCTGCCCCGCGCGCACGGGCTGGTCGTGCTGGCCGACCCGGACACCGCCGCGCCGAGCTGCATCCTGGAGGGTGGGCAGATCAGCGCGCTGCGCACCGCCGCGGTGTCGATGGTGGCGCTGCGCGCCGTCAGGGACCTCGGCACGGTCCGGGAGCTGGCGGTGCTGGGCTGCGGCCGGCAGGCGCGTACCCATCTGGAGCTGCTGGCCGCCCGGACCCGGCTGGCCTCGCTGACGGTGCACGACACCAGCGCGGACCGGGCGGCGGCGTTCGCCCGCAGCGCCGCCGCGCTGGTGCCGGGGGCCACCATCACCGTGGCCGACACGGCCCGGGACGCGGTGTCGGCGGCCACGGTGACGATCGCCGCGACCACCACCACATCGCCGTACGTGCCGCTGGACTGGCTGCCGCCGGACGGCGTGTTCGTCAACGTCTCGCTGGACGACGCCACCGAGGATCTGCTGCTCGGCTGCGACTACCTGGTGGTGGACGACTGGGAGCTGGTCAGCGAGGACGACACCCGGCTGCTGGGCCGGCTGGCCCGCGCCGGGCGGGTCACCGGTCCCGGTGAGCCGGCGCCGCCCGGCGGCCGGGCGGTGGACGCCGAGCTGGCCAGCCTGGTCTCCGGCGGAGAGCCGGCCGGTTCCGGCGGAGAGCCGGCCGGTTCCGGCGGAGAGCCGGCCGGTTCCGGCGGCGGTATGCCGGCGGGTTCCGGCGGCGGTATGCCGGCGGGTTCCAGCGGCGGTACGCCGGCGGCGGCCGGGCTGGTGGTCATCAACCCGTTCGGCATGGGGGTGCACGACATCGCCCTCGCCGCGCACGTCCACGCGGCGGCCCTGGACCGCCGAGCCGGCACCTGGCTGCCCCGGTAGTCGCCCGGGACAGGCGCCGACAGGTGCCGACAGGTGCCGACAGGTGCCGACTACGGTCCGTGAACACCGGACCGGGATCGAACACATCTTTTGCAGGTATGCCTGAGAGTCATTTAAATGACTCTCAGGCATACCTGCAAAAAGTCTTGTCGCGATCAGCGAGGTCACGGTGCGTAAACGGCCGGTGGACGTGGACCGCACGACCCGACGTCCCGTCCGGCCCGCACGCCACCACCCGTCACCACCCGTCACCACCCGCCGGCTCGCGCCGGCCGCAGGGGTGCACCTGTCGACCGGCGCGGCCGGATCGGATCGGATCGGGTACGGATCGGATCGGGTCGGATCAGGTACGGGTCGGATCGGGTCGGGTCGGGTCAGTACACGGTCACGCCGTACGCGCTGGCCGCCTCGGGCACCGGCTGGAAGAACGTGGTGCCGCCGGCGGTGCAGTTGCCACTGCCGCCGGAGGTGAGACCGAGCGCCTTGGTGCCGTCGTAGAGCGGGCCGCCGGAGTCGCCCGGCTCGGCGCAGACGTTGGTCTGGATCAGACCCCGCACCACGCCGCTGCCCAGGTAGCGGACCCGGGCGTTGAGCGCGGTGACCGTGCCGGTGTGCACGCCGGTCGTCGAGCCCCGACGGGTCACCGACTCACCGACGTAGGCGTTCGCCGCGGTGAATCCACCCGGGTGGCTGAGCGAGGTGTTGTCGTAGCGGACCAACGCGTAGTCGTTGCCCGGGAAGCTGTAGTTGACGGTCGGGCCGATCAGGGTGCTCTGGCTGGAGTCGGTGTACCAGGTGCTCACCGCCTCGCCGCAGTGCCCGGCGGTGAGGAAGTAGTAGGTGCTGCCGCTGACCACGTTGAACCCGAGCGAGCAGCGGTAGCCGCCGCCGTAGATGGCGTCACCGGCGGAGAGCAGTTGGGTGAACACGCCGGCGGTGCGTTCCACCTTGATCGCGCCGGCCCGCAGACCGGCGCTCTTTTTGATCTTTGCGATCGCGGCGCGGGAGACACTGCTGTCCGCGGTCACGACGACGCGGCCGGACGCGCTGTCCACGTGCCACGCGATGCCCTCGACGCCGGACTGTTCCACCGTGTCGCTGAGCGCGGCCAGTTGACCGGCGCTGTAGACCTGCGGGGCGGCGGCGGCCGGCGCGGCGAACACGCCGACGGTGACCACACCGATGACCGCGGCGGCCAGCCGGGCAGAGGTACGTCTGATCCTCACTGTCTCCTCCTCAACGGGGGTGGGGAGCCCCACGGGGTCGGGGCCCACGAGCCGCTGCCAGGAGACGCGCCGTCGGGGATAGGAAACGCCGCTCTCCTGACAAACGTCTATGTGAGTATCAGTCACATTCAATGTACATGCAAGTGAATATCATATCCAAAGCGCCGAGACAAGGCGATTTTGGTAAAAGCTTTATTAGCAGGGATTTGATCATTCATTTGGTAACCGTGCGTAGCATTCCATGCAATTCTGAATATGAATATTAAATGGCCGCCGCGGCCAGGAGCCGGTCCAGCGGGCGCTGCGGATCGTCGGTCGCCGCCGCCAGCAGCGCGGCCAGTTCGTCGGCGAACCTGCGGGCCGTACGCTCGGTGTACCGGTCGCCGGCGTAGTCCAGAAAGCCCTGATAGCCGCGGCCCCGGGCCACCAGGGTGAGCAGCAGGTCGTACTTGGACGCCCCGGACGGCACGGGCAGCGGTTCGGCGGTGACGCCGGGCAGGTCCATTCCGGCTGCGTCGTCGTCCAGCACCAGCACGGTACGGGTCAGCACGGGCGCGCCGGCGCCGGAACGGCGCAGCGGCTGGGTCAGCTCGGCCGCCGTGATGTCCCGATGCGTCATCGCCCCCGCGGCCACCCGCTTGGTCTGGCCCACCAGTTCGGCGAAGGTCCCCCCGGTGTCCACCCGCAGCCGCAGCGGCAGGACCTGGGTCAGGTAGGCGACCATCCGGTCGGACTCCGCCGATCCACGACGGGACACCGGGGTGCCCACCACCGCGTCGGACGATCCGGTACGGGCCGCCAGCAGCGCCCCGACCGCCGCGGCGAACAGGACGAAGGGGGTCACCCGGAGCTGCTTGCAGGCGGCCCGGATCCGCTGCCGCACCGCCGGTTCCAGCGCGAACCGCAGCCGCGCGCCACCCGCCCGGCCCCGGCCGGTCGAGCCGGGCCGGTCGGCAGGGCCAGGTGAGTGGGCAGGGCCAGGTGAGTCGGGCGGCAGCGAGTAGGCGGCATCCGGCGGCAGTTCCGCGAGCTGGTCCCGCCAGTACGCCCGGACCTGCGCGGCGGGGCGGCCCCGACGCTGCGTGAGCGCGTACCGGCCCGGCTGCGGCGCCTCTCCCAGCGGCACCGGCCGGCCCGCGAGCCACGCCCGGTAGCACTCCTCGAACTCCTGCTCCAGGACGTGCACCGCCCAGTCGTCGACCACGATGTGATGGAACTGGACCACCAGCACCACGTCGTCCTCGGCCAGGCACAGCAGGGTGGCCCGGACCGGCGCGTCGGTCAGATCCAGCGGCCGGGACACCAGCCGGCGCAGCTCGGCATCCAGCTCGACGGGCGAACACGCCCGCCGCGCCGCACCCGGCGCCCGTTCCGGCGGCAGCACCTGCTGCACCAGCTCGTCGTCGAGCAGCAGGTAGCGGCTGCGCAGCCCCTCGTGCCGGCGCACCAGTTCCCGGTACGTCCAGTCCACGCCCCGCTCGTCGACCTGCCCGGCCAACCGGTACACCCACGACTCCAGGTAGCGGGACGGCCCGTCGTGCAGCGCCTCGTCCAGCCAGATCGACTGCTGCTCGACGGTCATCGGGTAGGTGGCGACCGCGGCCACGGGTCCCTCCGGCGGGGACGTCACCGCGGGTCCGGCGGTCGGCGGGCGGGCGGTCACCGCGCCGGCCGCCGGGCGGCTCGGCCGGGGCGGCGGGCCAGCGACTCCAGCGCGGCCCGGTCGACCTTGCCGTTCGCGGTGACCGGGAACTGGTCGAGCATCCGCACCACGTCGGGCACCAGGTACGCGGGCAGCCGGGCTGCCAGCGCCGCGCGTACCCCGACCGGGTCCGGCCCGTTGCCCGCGGCGACCGGGCCGGCGGCGGCGTCGGCGGCGTCGGTGGTGTAGAGCAGCGCGAGCCGGGCCACCGAACCGTCGTCGCCGGCCAGCGGGAGCGCGACACACTCGCGGACGCCGTCCAGCCGGCGGGCGCCGACCTCCACCTCGCCCAGCTCGATCCGGTGTCCGGCGATCTTGATCTGCCGGTCCCGCCGGCCGCGGAAGTGCAGCACACCGGATTCGTCGACGATCCCGACGTCGCCGGTGCGGTAGATCCGCACCGGTACGCCGTCGACCTGCACGGTGGGGAACTTCTGCGCGGTCAGCTCCGGCTGGCCCAGGTAGCCCAGCGCCAGCCCGGTGCCGGCGATGCAGATCTCGCCGGGCGCCCCGGCGGGGCAGCGCTGCCCGTTCTCGTCGAGCACCAGCACGTCGCTGCCGGGCACCGGCCTGCCGACCGGGACACCGCCGGCCAGCTCACAGTCGGCCGGGCCGACCCGGTGGGCGGTGGTGAGCATGCAGTTCTCGGCCGGGCCGTACCCGTTCCAGAGCGGAATCTGCGGGTGCGCGGCCAGGAACGCGCCGATGTGTTTGGGCGACAGCCGCTCGCCGCCGGTCAGCACGGCGCCCAGGCCGCGGAAGCAGTCCGGGTCCTCGTCCACGAACAGGTTCACCAGCGAGCTGGTCAGCCACAGCCGGTTCACCCCGGCGGTGCGTACCAGTTCGCTGAGCCGACCGGGCATCAGATGGTCCTCGGGCACGATCACCGAGCAGCCGCCGCTGGTCAGCGGTCCCCACGCCTCGAAGCCGTACATGTCCCAGGCCGGCGGCGCGGCCTGCGGCATCGCTCGGCCGGGGCCGAAGCCGGGAACCCGGTCCGGGCCGAACAGCCGGGTCACCGCCCGGTGCGGCACCACCACCCCCTTGGGCTGGCCGGTGGTGCCGGAGGTGAAGAACACCGTGGCCGGTGCCGAGCCGTCCACGGTGGCCGGCACGAAGCCGTCCGCCCGGTCCGCGACGTCGGACAGGTCCTCCGGCGGCAACCGGAGCGCGTCGGCGCCGCCGGGGGCCGCGGCGTCCCGCGTCACCACCAGCTCCGGTCCGATCATCTCGATGATGGCGGCGTGCCGCTCGGCCGGCCAGCGCACGTCCAGGTTGGCGTACGCGGCGCCGCACATCAGCACCGCCAACTCCACCGCGACCAACTGCGGCGAGCGCGGCAGCAGCAGCGGCACCACCTGCCCCGGCCGGACTCCCCGGCGGGACAGCTGCTCCGCGTACGCCCGGGCCGCGCCGACCAGCACCCGGTAGCTGACCGGGGCGCCCGGTCCCCGCACGCCGGCCTCGATCAGCGCGGGCGCGTCCGGCCGGGCGGCCGCGTGCCGGTCCACCGCGACGTGGATCACCGGCTCGGGCGGCGGCCCGTCACGCACCGGACCCGCCCCGCTCCGCCGCCATCTCGACGGTCCCGGCCTCGCCCAGCCGCCGGGCGAAGTCGGCAAGTACGTCGTTGTCGAACAGCCAGACCGGCAGCGCCTGGATGCCGGTCAGCCGGTTGATCCGGGCGCAGATCCGGACCGCCTGCAACGAGGTGGTGCCGAAGTCGTAGAAGCTGTCGGAGCGGCCGACCCGGCTCACCCCCAGCACCTCGGCGGCGACGCCGGCCACCGTCTGTTCCAGCTCGCCCTCGGGGGCGACGTACTCGGTGTCCACGAAGTCCTCGCGGCACTCGGCCATTCCGTTCTCCTCGTCCTCGCGGCGCCCGGTCATCCCGGCTGCCCTTTGTCTGCCGGCGCCAGGCCGTCCCGGCCCGCCTCCGCCAGCGCCTGCGCCATCCGGCCGATCCCGTCGGTGAGCGCGGTCAGTTCCGCGCTGATGCTCACCCGGAAACACCGCCGGGGGTGCGCCCCGAGCGGGCCGCCACCGCTCGGGTCGGTGAAGAAGTGCCGGCCCGGGACGACGAACACCCGCTTGCGCTTCAGCGCCTGGTAGAAGGCCAGGTCATCGAACCACGGCTCGTCCACGGACAGCCAGCAGAAGAACCCGCCCTGACTGGCGTGCAGCCGCCAGGCCACATCCGTGGGCAGCGTGTCGAACAGCAGCTTCTCGACCGTCTTCCGGCGTTGCGCGTAGAACGGCCGGATCGCGGTGGACACCAGCTCGTCCAGCGTCCCGGAGGACAGCGCGCGGGCCACCGTGGCCTGCACCAGTTGCGGCGCGTGCAACGCGGCGTTGGCCACGAAGGACACCATCGGGCCGATGTAGCGCTCCGGCCCCACCGCGAAGCCGATCCGTTCGCCGGGCAGCCCGGCCTTGGACAGGGTGAAGCAGTTGATCACGTTGTCGTGCGGGCGCGGCGCCGCGGTTCCGTCGCCGATGCCCGGAAACGGCTCGCCGTAGGCATGGTCGATCAGCAGCGGTACGTCCCGGTGGGCCGCGATGTCGATCAGCTCGTCCCGTTCGGCGGTGGTCAGGCTGCGGCCGGTCGGGTTGCCCGGGCTGGAGAGCATCAGCAGCCCGAGGTCGTCGCGCCGGTTCAGGGCGGCGAGGTCGAACCGGTAGCCGAAGGACCGGTCGCCGTCGTGGTGCAGCGCCGCCTCCACGCCGACGATCCCGTCCGGGGTGAGGCCGAGGCCCTGGTACCCGGTGTAGTCCGGCACCATCGGCAGCACCAGGTTCGCCGGTCGGGGCGCCCCGGCGCCGGTGAACAGGGCCGCGGCGATGAAGCAGAGCAGTTGGCTACCCGGGCCGACCACCACGTTGCCCGGGCCGATGTCCCAGCCGTAGCGCTCCCCGAAGTAGCGCACCACCGCCTCGACGAGGTCCTGATTGCCGCGCGAGGCGCCGTACCGGCAGCTCACCTCGGCGAAGTCGGCGGCCAGCGCCTCGCCGGTCAGCCGCTGCCAGGTCCCGGTCACCTCGGGGATGGCGGCCGGGTTGCCGACGCCGAGGTTCAGCCACCGCTCGCCCACCGAGTTGGCGGTGGTGGTGGCGATGTCCTCCATGATGCTGCGCAGCCCGGACGGGCTGGCCATCTTTCGTCCCGCCGCGGAGAGGATCATCGCCCGGCCTCCGCCCCGGCCGCGTCCCGCGACGCGCCCCCGTCCCGCGACGCGCCCCCGTCCCGCGACGCTCGCCCGTCCCGCGACGCCACGTCCCGCGACGCCTCGTCCCGCAGCGCGGCGGCGATCTCGGCGTGCACCCGCGGCGCCTCGTCGAAGATCGCGAAGTGGCCGCCGTCGAGCAGGTGCAGCGCGAAGTCGGCGGTGGTCTGTTCCTTCCAGGCCGCCATCAGCTCCTCGCTGGCCACCGGATCGGTACGGCCGCCGAAAGCGGTGATCGGGATGTCCAGCGGCCGGTCGGGTTCGAAGGTGTAGTGCTCGTTGACCGCGAAGTCGGCGGCCAGCAGCGGCTGCATCCATTTCAGCAGCCCGTGGTCGGACAGGATCGCCTCCGGCGTGCCCTCCAGATCCCGCAGGAACGTCTCCAGCTCCGGCACGGACATCCCGGCCAGGTCGCTGGGGGTCAGCGGATGCTGCGGCGCCGGCCGGCCGCAGACGAACAGGTGCACCGGCAGCGGGCCGCCGGTGCGGGCAAGCTCGCGGATGACCTCGAAGGCGCACAGCGCGCCGGTGCTGTGCCCGAGGATGGCGTACGGCGACCGCACCGCGGCGGTGATCTCGCCGGCCAGTTCCCGCACCAGCGGCCCGACCCGGGTGAACAGCGGCTCGGTCTTGCGGTTCTCCCGGCCCGGCGGCTGGATCGGGCAGACCCGCACCGGCTCGGGGATGCCCTGCCCCAGGAGCGGAACACCGCGGCACCGGCGCCGGCGTGCGGAAGTGTCAGCAGCCGCACCGGCGCCTCGGGCCGGGTGCCGAACGGAAACCAGGGGTTCTTCGTCATCTTGCCGCCTCTCCCTTGCCGACAACGGGTGCTGCCACGGGCCGGACGGCCGGATCACCGCCGGGGCCGTCCGCCGGCCGCAGCTCGTACCGGCACGCCACCCGCGGCGGTCGCCGGGGCCGCGGCGGCGCACCGGACCACTCCGCGTGCCGGTCGGCGAAGTGCGGGCTCAGCGGGTGGCCCGACTGCCCGCCCGGCAGGTCCACCGCGGCGAACCCGTCCCGGCCGGGCGTCAGCACGGCCCGGCCGACCGAGCCGAAGCCGGGTACGCAGGTCCGCACGACGTGCAGCGCACCCGGCTGCGGCCTGGGCTCCACCCCGAGCAGCCCGGCCGACCAGGGTGCCAGCGCCGCCAGCGGGTGCCGCAGGCCGACCGCGTTGAGCCGGCCCCACCGCGGCGGCCGGCGGGCGGGCGGCACCCACCGCGACAGCACGGGCGGCAGCCGGCGCCACGCTCCGCCGCCGCGGCCGGCCGCGGCGGCCAGCCCGGCCGCCCGCTCGGCGCAGCCGGCCACGAACGCGTCCCAGCCGCCGGCCTCGGCCGCGCGGGGCAGCAGCGCCGGGTCGCGCCGGCGCAGGATGGCCAGCACCGGGCGGTCCAGCATCTGGTACGGGTACCGGTACGTCGGGTCGTGCGCGTGGCAGGCCGCCAGGTACGGCGTGAGCACCTGCCGGGCCAGGATCTGTCGCAACAGGACCAGCACCCCGAAGGCCCGCGAGCCGGCGTCCGCGGTGCCGTCCCAGCCGGCGAGCAGGTCGGCCAGCCGGTCGTTGCGGCCGCGCAGCGCCGGCACGGCCAGGTCCCGGTAGTCCCGGTACGCCTCGGCGGCCAGGTCGTGCTGGAGTTCCCGCATGGCCGGGCCGGTGCCGACCGCCCCGGCCAGCAGGTCCCGCAGCCGCCGCGCCCGGTGACCGGGGTCGGGGTCGTACCCGATCCGGAAGGGTTGCTGCGGCAGCGCCGCGTCGTTGGCCGAGACCAGGAACCCGGCGGCCGGGTCGAGCAGCCGGGGTCGCTGCGGGCCGGTCAGGTAGCCGGAGCCGCCGGGTCGCCCCGGTACGCCCGCGTCCCGATCGGGGTCGGCGCCCGCGGGACGGCGCGGCAGCAGGCCGGTCGCCAGGTGCGCCATCCGGCCGGAGACGTCGGTGAGCAGCACGTTCAACGCGATGCCGTGCGCGTCGTCCAGCACGGCGACGCCGTCGGCCACCGAGGCCGCGCCGACCAGCCGCTGAAAGCGCAGGTCCAGGCTGCGGGGGTCGTACCCGGCCCAGTCCAGCGCCACCGGGCGACCCAGCAGCGGTCGCTGCGCGACCGGCAGCGCGCCGACCCGCGCCACCTCGACCGGTACGGCCGGCCGGCCGCGCACCTGGATGCGTTCGGTCCGGGTCTCGGGCCGGCCGGTGACCGGGACGAGGTCCAGCACGTCCGCGCCGAGGTTCGTCACCCCCCAGGCCAGCCGGCCGTTGCTGCCGACCAGCACCACCGGCAGGCCGGCCGCGATCAGCCCCCGCACCTGCCCGCCGGACCAGCGCAGGTCCACCTCGTACAGCAGGTTCGGCATGGCCAGCGGCAGGTGCAGGTCGCCGGCCAGGACCGGGCCGCCGGGTTCCACCGGACCCCCGGCGGCGCCCGGTTCCGCCGGCCCGGCGGGGGTGTCTTCGGGGCCGCCGGAGCGGACCCAGCAGTTGGAGCCGGCCGTACCGCGGTCGACCTGCACCAGCGTCTCGGCCACACCGGCCTCGACCTCGGCCGCGCGCAACTCGGCCAGCCCCGCCGGCACCGTGCGGTCGGCCGGCCCGCGGGACGTCGCCGGCGACGCGGAATCGGCCGGGCCGGGCAGGAGGAAGTCGGCGACGGCCGGCGGCAGCACCTGCCGGGTGACCGCCTCGGCGCGCTTGGCCGACTCGGTCCAGGACAGCGAGTGGTACATCAGCAGCGCGACCAGCAGGCTGTCCGCCGGAACCCAGGGCGCCGGCCGGTAGGCCAGGAACCGGCACTCGAACGGCGGACCGTGCCGCTCCCACGCCGCGTTGACGCCGCCGGCGAAGGCGTCCAGCAGGTCCCGCTCCGGCGCCGCCAGTTCCCCGGCCGCCCGGGTCGCGGCCGGCGCCAGGTCCAGCGCCCGGTACTGCCGGTCGCTGGGCAGCGCGACCTTGCCGCACACCTGGGCCAGCCGACCGGCGGCGGTACGGCGCAGCAGGTCCAGTTGGAAGCCCCGGTCCCGGGCCAGCACGTACCCCAGCCCGCGGACCGCGTCCAGCCAGGACTCGGCCTCGATCTCGGTGACGCCGTCGGAGCGGACCCGGGCGTGCACCGGCCCGGCCAGGCCGGCGACCGCCACCTCGCCCGGGCAGCCCGGCGCGGCGGCGCTCAGCGCCCGGACCAGCCGGCGTTCCATCGCCAGCCGGGCGCGGCCCCGGTAGGCGTACGTCCCGATGCCGGCGGTGCCCAGCGCCAGCACGGCGGCCGGCAGCGCGGGCGGGGCCAGCGCGGCGCCCAGCGCGGCACCGGCCAGCGTCGCCGCCGCCGCGGCACCGCTGACCCGGGCCGTCGGCAGCCGCCACAGCCGCCGGTAGCGGGTGCGGTGCGCGCCGCAGGCCATCAGTCCGCTCCCGGCCGGACGCCGGTGCCGCCCGCCCAGTCGGGCACCGCGGCCAGCCGGGCGGCGACGTCGGCCAGCAGCGCCGCCGCGGTGGCCCCGTCGGTCACCGCCGGCCGGTACTGCATGGTCAGCACCAGTTCGCCGTCCCGGGGCGCGACGTTGAGCAGGAACTCGCAGGTCGTCACCACCACGGCCGGGGTGAGTACGTCGCTGGCGGGGGCGTACGGCGCGAAGCGCAACCCGTCGGCCGGGCCGGCGACCCGGATCTCCTCCTGCATCACCAGCATGACCTCGAACAGCGCGCCGCCCGGCCGCTCCTGCGGGTGTCGCTCGGCCAGCGCCGCGAGAACGTCCTCGAACGCCAGTTCCTGATGGGCGTACGCGCCCTCGCAGGCGGCCCGGGTCCGGGCCGCCAGCTCGACCGGTTCGGCGGCGTCGGCGTCGATCCGCAGCACGGCGCTGTTGGCGACCAGCCCCACCACGTCCTCGGTGCCGGGCCGCGCCCGGTTGGCCTGCACGATGCCGATCCGGATGTCGGGCTGGCCGCTCCAGTCCCGCAGCGCCTGCGCGTAGGCGGTGGCCACGGCCATGAAGTCGGTCAGCCCGTGCCGCCGGGCGGCCGCCCGGACCGCCGCGGTGCTCGCGGCGTCGAGGGTGTGCTGGCAGGTCCGCGCCCGCAGCCGCTCGATCAGCGAGGCCGGCTTCGCGGCGGGGATCCGGCTGCCGGCGCCGCTGGACAGCGCGGGCCAGGGCGGCGCCAGCCGGTCCAGCCAGTACGCCCGCTGGCGCCGCGCCTCCGCGGAGTCCCGCCAGGCCAGCCCGGCCGCGACCAGCTCCCCCGCGCCCGGTGCCGGGGTGCCGGCCGGGACCGCCACGCCGGCCGCCAACGCCCGGTAGATCCGTTCCACGTCGGCCAGCAGCAGCGACAGCGACCAGCCGTCGCAGACCAGGTGATGAATGTTGAGGTAGAGCAGGTGCCGCCGCTCGGCGACGCGGTACGCGGTGGCCCGCAGCATCGGCGCCCGGTCCAGCGCGATCGGCTCGCGCACGGCCGCGGCCATCAGCCGTTCGCACTCGGCCAGCGGGTCGGCGCTGCCGGTCAGGTCCACGAATCCCAGCGGGAGTTCGGCGCCGGGCTCGACCACCTGTACCGGGCCGGCGTCGGTGGCCAGCATCCGGGTACGCAGCGCGTCGTGCCGGGCGACCAGCAGTCGCAGGCTGCGCTCCAGCAGGCCGAGGTCCAGCGGCCCGTCCGCCTGCAACGCGCCGGGGATGCCGAACAGCGGTACGCCCGGCAGCCGGCTGGCGATGGACCACATCTGCCGCTGGGCCGGCGAGAGCGGGTAGTGCCGCGCCCCGCCGGGCGGGTCGGCCGGCCGGCCCGCCGTGGCCGACGGATGTGCGGCAGTGGACGGATCCCCTGTGGCAGACGGACCCGCCGTGGCCGACGGATCCGCCGTGGCCGGCCCGGCGAGCGCCCGGGCCAGCGCGGCCACGGTCGGCCCGGCCAGGAAGGTGCCCATGGTCAGGTCGGGGTAGTGCGCCCGCAGCCGGGCCACCATCCGCATCGCGGCCAGCGAGTCGCCGCCCACCTCGAAGAAGCTCGCGTCGGCGCCGAAGTCGTCGGTGCCCAGCGCCTCGGCCCAGGCCTGCCGGACGAACTTCTCCGCCACCGCCCGGCCGGCCGGATCCTCCGGAGTCGAGGGTTGGGTCGGCGAGTCCGCGCACGAGAGCCGCGGCGCGGGCTGTACGGCCGGTTGCGAGGTCGGTTGCGAGGTCGGTTGCGCGGCCGGTGGCGGGGTCGGTTGCGCGGCCGGTGGCGGGGTCGCGGCGGAGGGTCCGGCCTGGACCAGCCGGGCCAGGTCCAGCACGCTGGGCAGCCGGCCCGCCAGGCAGTCCGCCTCGGCGTCCGCCAACAGGCAGCCCAGCGCCATCTCGTGCGCCCGGGCCACCAGGTGCGCCAGCGGCTGACTCAGCGCCGCCTCGTCGTACTCCAGCAGCAGCCGCAGCTGGCGGGTCCGCACGTCGACGGTGTAGTTCGAGCTGAGCGCGTAGTGCGTCTGCTCCAACTCGTCGGCGCTGGCGAACCGGACGCTGCCGTCCCGGACCAGCCGCCGGGTGGTGTGGTAGTCGGTGAAGTTGAAGCTCGAATCGAACATCGGCCGCGATCCGAAGTCGCGCTGCACCAGCGCCCCCGGATACCAGCGGTGGGCCAGCACCCGCTGCTCGCGCTCGTGCAGCAGCCGGGCCAGTCCGGCCCAGGTGTGCCCGGTCAGCTCGGCCCGCAGCGGAAGCTGGTTCAGGAACAGCCCGAGCACCCGGTCGGCGTCCGGCCCCTCCGGGCGGCAGTTGGTCACCATGCTGGTGACCACGTCCGGCTCGCCGGTGAGCCAGGACAGCACCCGCAGGTGCACGGCGCACAGCAGCGCCTTGACCGGTACGCCGGTCCGGACCGCCAACTCGCGCAGCTCGTCCAGCCGGCCGGGCAGTTCCCGGTGCACCTGCCGCTGGACCGGCGCGCCGGTCCGGTCCGGGGCCACCAGCGGCGCCGCCGTGGAGGTCTGGGTACGCCAGAACGCCAGGTGCTCCGGGTCGGCCGAGGCGCGCAGCTCCAGCGCCACGTAGTCGGCGAACCCGGTCCGCGGCGCCGGCAACGGCCGGACCGGGCCGCCGGCCAGCCGCTCGGCGTACCGGGTGCTCAGGTCCTCGAAGAAGACGTTCACCGACCAACCGTCGAGGATCACGTGGTTGTGGCTGAACACCAGCTGGTAGTCCTCGTCCGAGGTGACCAGCGCCACCAGCGTGAACAGCCCGGGCCGGCCGAGGTCGAAGTCGCGCCGCGTCTCGGCCCGGACGGCCTGCCCGATCCGCTCGGCCTGCCCGTCCGGATCGAGTTCGCGCAGGTCCTCGACGCGCAGCGGCACCTCCAGGTGGGCGTGCACCCGCTGCACCGGCCCCCACGGGCCGGCCAGGTCGAGGCTGGTACGCAGCACCGGATGCGCGTCGACCACCGCCTGCGCCGCGGCCCGGAACGCCACCGGGTCCAGCCGGCCGCGCACCCGGTAGCTGAGCACGATGTGGTAGACCCGGGCGTCCGGGGCGATCTCCTGGTGGTACAGCATGCCGGTCTGCATGGCGGTCATCGGGTACGCGTCGACCACGTCGGCCGGGAACGCGTCCGGCCCGGCGCCGGGAAGCAGGGCGAACGGCGCCGTACCCGTCGCCGCACCGTCCGGTGCCGTGCCGTCCGGCGCGGCCTGCTCCGGCACCGGCCGGGCCAGCGCCGCGAGGTCGGCGGCCCGCGGCGCGGCGTACACGTCGCGGGCGCTGACCAGCAGCCCCTCGTCGCGGGCCAGCGCGACCAGCCGGATGGCCCGCATCGAGTCGCCGCCGGCGTCGAAGAAGTTCGCCTGCTCCGGCAGGCCGGGGCTGTCCAGCACCCGCCGGAACAGCTCCACCAGCACCGCCTCTGCCGGCGTCCCGGCCGGCGTCCCGGCCGCTCCGCGGGCCGGATCGGCGAGCGGCGCGGCCCGGTCCGGCCGCCCGGCCGGGTCCGTGATCCCGCCGGCCGCGGCCGGATCCGCGCCGGCGGCCGGCGTGGCGGCGACCGGAGTGGCAGCGACCGGCGTGGCAGCGACCGGCGTGCCGGCGACCGGCGTGGCAGCGCCGGCCGGCGTGCCGGTCGCGGCCAGCACCGCGGCCCGGTCCAGCTTGCCGTTGACGGTCAGCGGCAGCGCGTCGACCACCGCGATCGACCGGGGCAGCATGTAGTTCGCCAGCTCGGCGCCGGCACCGCGCAGCACCGCGGCGGTGGAGAGCGGCACGCCCGGCTCGGCCACCAGCACGGCCACCACCCGGTGTCCGATGTCGTCGGTGGCCACCGCCGCGGCCGCGGCGGCCACCCCGGGCTGCGCCGCGAGCACCGACTCGATCTCCGGCAGCTCGACCCGGAAGCCGTTGACCTGCACCTGGGAGTCGCGGCGGTGCAGGTACGCCAGCCGGTGACCGGTACGCCGGCCCAGGTCGCCGGAGCGGTACATCCGGGCGCCGGGCACGGTGCTGAACGGATCCGGCACGAACCGGGTGGCCATCTCCCGCGGCCGGCCCACGTACCCGAGGCTCACCTGCGGCCCGCCGACGTGGATCTCCCCCACGCACCCGTCGGCGACCGCGGTGCCGTGCTCGTGCAGCAGGTACAGCGAGGTGCCCGGCAGCGGGACGCCCACGTCCGACTCGGTGCTGGTCGGCTCGCCGGCCCGCAGCCGGTGCCAGGAGGCGTGCACGGTGGTCTCGGTGATGCCGTACAGGTTGACCAGTTCGGCGTGCTCGCCCACCTCGCGGTGCCACTGGTCGGCCAGCCGCCGTTCCAGCTTCTCCCCGGCCAGCAGCACGTACCGGACGGTGGCCAGCGCCTGCGGCGCCCGGGCCGCCTCGGGCAGCAGCACCGACAGCGCCGACGGGGTCAGGCTCAGCACGGTGATCCGCTCCCGGCCCAGCAGCGCGGTGAACGCCTCCGGTTCCCGGGTCATCCACTTCGGCACCACCACGAGCCGGCCGCCGTGCAGCAGGCAGCCGAACAGCTCGTACATGGCCACGTCGAAGGAGCAGGAGTGGAACAGCGTCCAGGCGTCGCCGCCGCCCAGGCCGAAGCCGTCGCCGGTGGCGGCCAGCAGGCTCAGCATGTTGCGGTGCGTGACGTGCACGCCCTTGGGCCGGCCGGTGGAGCCGGAGGTGTAGATCACGTACGCGGTGGCGCCGGCCGGGACCGGTGGGCAGGGCGGGGCGTCCGCGCCGAGCCGGGCCAGCTCGGCCACGGTGGACCGGGCGGGTCCGCCAGGTCCACCGGGTCCACCGGGTCCACCGGGTCCGCCGGGTCCGTCCGCCGGATCGTCCGCCGTGGTGATCAGCTGGCCGGCCCCCGCATCGGCCAGCACCCGCTCGCGCCGGCCCGCCGGCCAGGAGTCGTCCAGGACCAGGCAGGCGGCGCCGGAGGCCACCACGCCGAGGATCGCCACCACCAGGTCGGCGCCGCGCGGCAGCGAGATGGCGACCACCTCGCCCATGCCGGCGCCGCGCCGGCGCAGCCCGCGGCCCACCGACTCGACCCGCTCGACCAGCGCCCGGTACGACAGGCTCGCCTCGCCGTCGCTGACCGCCACGGCCTCGCCCCGTTCGGCCGCCCGCCGGGCCAGCCGGGCGGGCAGCGAGTCGTCCGCGGCCGGCACCAAGGCCGGGGTGGCGCCGACCGCGCCCGCGCCGGGCTCGCCGAACGGGGTCGCGGCCAGTGCGGCCACCGGCCGGGCCGGGTCCGCCACGCCCTCGGCCAGGATCTCCCCGGCCATCGTGACCAGGGCCGTCACCTGGGTCTCGGTGATCGCCGCCCGGTCGAACTCGACCTCCAGCCGGATCGCGTCG
The DNA here is from genome assembly GCF_002285795.1 of Plantactinospora sp. KBS50. Lineage (GTDB taxonomy): Bacteria > Actinomycetota > Actinomycetes > Mycobacteriales > Micromonosporaceae > KBS50. The sequence continues at coordinate 1,958,801 of NZ_CP022961.1, read as the reverse complement.
CCGCCGTCGAGGACCAGCACGTTCAGGTCGTACTTGGTGCCGACCCGGGGCACCTCCAGGTAGCTGGCGGTCAGCCCGGCGAACCGCGGTTCCGGCAACCCCGTACCCAGGTCGGTGAGGGTGACGTTGAACCGGCCGCGACCGGCCGCGTCACCGCGGGCCGCGCTGCCGGAGCCCGGCGCCGGGACGTCGGCCAGCGCCTCGACGTGGCTGAGCGCGCCGAGCACCGCGGCCCGGGTCCGGCGAAGCAGCCCGGCGAAGTCCGGGCCGCCGGCGAGGTCGATCCGGACCGGCACCATGTCCAGCAGCGGGCCGACCAGCCGCTCCAACCCGGGCCGGTCCCGCCGGCTGGCCGGCATGCCGACCACCAGGTCCTCCCGGCCGGTGTGCCGGGCCAGCGCCGCCGACACCGCCGCCGCCACGACCAGGAAGACGCTGGCCCGCCGCTGCGACACCAGCTGCCGGACCGCCGGCATGGCCGCCGGCGCGAGAACCGCCCGGTACGCGCCGCCGCGCCGGTCCGGCACCGGCCCCACCGGCGGCGGCAGCGGCAGGGCGCCCAGCGCCGCGCCGCTGAGCCGGTCCCGCCAGTAGCGCCGGCCGGGGGCCAGATCGGCGTACGCGAGCCGGTCGGCCTCCCAGCGGGCCACGTCCACCATGTCCGGTCCGGCGGCCGGCGGCTCCGGGTCACCACCGGCACCGGCCGCGTGCCCGTTGTACTGCTCGGCCAGGTCGCTCAGCAGCAGCCCCACCGACACCGCGTCGGCGACGATGTGGTGCAGCACCACGAAGAACAGGTGCTCCTGGGCTGCCAGCCGGACCAGCCGCATCCGCACCGGCGGCGCGGCGTCCAGCGGCAGTTTCTCGTCGGCCAGCGCGGCGCACTCGGCCAGGCAGTCGGCCAGTGTCCGGCCGGTGCGGTCCACCCGCTCCACGGCGGCGACCGCGCCGGGACCGGCGGCGGGCAGCACCCGCTGCACCGGCTCGCCGTGCTCGGCCGGGAAGACGGTACGCAGCACCGGGTGCCGCCGGTACAGCCGCTCCAGCGCGGCGGTGAACGCCGCCTCGTCGAGCGGGCCGCGCAGCAGCAGCGCCCCGGCCAGGTTGTAGGTGCCGTCGTCCACGAAGTAGTCGGTGGCCCAGAACGTGCGCTGCGCCCGGGTCAGCGGGCCGGTGCGGGCATCGGTCGCCACGGCCGGCCGCTCCGGCGACAGCTCCGCGGGCCGCTCCGGCGGCCAACGCAGCGCGGCCCGCCGGCCCAGCAGCTCCACCAACTCGTCCCGGTGCTCCTTCATCAGGGCGAGCAGTTCCGGGGTGAGCCGGCCGTCGGTGCTGCGGTAGCGGATCCGGTCCTGCACCAGGGTCAGGCCGACACCCAGCTCGTCCAGCTGGCGCAGCAGGTCACGCGCCCCACCGCTCACAGCTCCGTCCTTCGCCCGCGACCGCGGGGCTGGCGAACCCGGCCGGCTCCCCGCGCTCACAGCTCCCCTCCTCGATGAGGACGGATCCCGCGCCGGCCGGCTGTTCGGCCCGCAGCCGGTCCAGCTCGGCGGCCACCTCCGGCACGGTGGCCAGGTCGAAGAAGGACGCCAGCTCCAACGGCACGCCGGTGCGCTGCTCCAGCTCGTACACGACCTGGACCGCGATCATCGAGTGGCCGCCCAGCTCGAAGAAGTCCTCGGTCAGGTCGAAGTCCTCCAGTTCCAGCAGCTCGCGCCAGACCTGGGCGACCAGTTCCTCGGTGGGGGTGCTCGGCCCGGTGGTGGCGGATCCGGATCCGGCCATGCCGCTCACCGCCCGCCCACGCCGGAGGCCGCCGGACGCAGCCCGAGGTCCAGCACCGCGTCCGGATCGGCGATGCCGCGGCGCAAGGCCGCTGCCACCGCGTCGGCCCAGCCGGCGGCGGTCCCGGCGGGCAGCCGCTCGGGCAGGTAGACCAGCTCCAGCCGCAGCCGGTCGGACTCGCCGGACATGTCCAGCATCAGATCGGTGTCCATCACCGGGTCGGGGATCTCCCGGGGCAGCACGGTCAGGCCGGGCAGCGTCACCCCGGTCCGCCAGGCGCTCTGGTGCGTCGCCTTGACCTGGTAGAGCGGGAACCGGCCGGACCGGCGCGGCGGATTCACCGCGGCCACGATCTTGTGGAACGGCAGCCGGTCGTGCGCGTACGCGCCCAGGCACTGCCCTCGGGTCAGCGCCAGCAGGTCGCCGAACCGGGGCGCGGCGTCGGTGGTCAACCGGACCGGAAGCTGGTTGACGTACGTGCCGACCAGGTCCTCGCTGCCCGGCCAGGACCGGTTCACCGAGTCGATGCCGACCACCAGGTCGCCCGAGCCGGTGACCTCGCCGAGCACCGCCGTGAACGCGGCAAGCACCGCCATGAACGGGGTCGCCCGGTGCCGCTGGGCGAGCGTGCACAGCTCGCGGGTCTCCGCCTCGGTCAGCTCGCGGACCTCGGCGCCGGTCCGGAAGTCCGGTCTGGCCGGTCGTGGCCGCAGCGGAAGTTCGATCTCGGGCGGCGCGCCGGCCAACTGGTCACGCCAGTAGCGCTCGCACTCCGCGGCCTCCGGGCCGGTCAGCCACTGCCGTTCCGCGCTGACGTACCGGCTGAAGCTGGTCGCCGGCAGCGGCACGGCCGGTTCGCCGGCCCGGTGCCGCTGGTAGAACTCGGCGATCTCCCGGCTGAGCACCATCAGCGACCAGCCGTCGGCGACCAGGTGGTGCAGCACGAGGGTGAGCACGTGCTCGTCCGGGCCGGTGCGGGCCAGGTACGCCGCCATCAGCGGCGGCTGTTTCGTGGCGATCGACAGAGCCGGCGCCGGGGTCTCGCCGTCGGCCAGCGGTTGGATGGGCAGGTTCGCCTGCGGCCACACCGTCGCCACCGGCACCCCCCGGGACTGGGAGAAGACGGTGCGCAGCGGCTCGTGCCGGGCCACCAGGGCGTCCAGCGCGTGCTGGAGCGCCGCCCGGTCCAGCGTGCCGCGCAGGGTCAGTTCCAGGTGGATCAGGAGTGGATCCTTGCCGCGGTTGAGGTGTTCGATGAACCACAGCCGCTCCTGGCCGGAGGAGAGCGCGCCGGCCGCCAGCTCGGCAGCCGGCGCCGGTTGCGGTGCCGCGCCGGCGGCCCGCACCGCGGCGAGCAGCCCGCGCGGGGTCGGGTCGTCCAGGAAGCCGCGCAGCGCGACGCCCTCGATGCCGAAGTGCGCGCGGGCCACCGTGAGCACCCGCATGGCCTGCAACGAGTCGCCGCCGGCGGCGAAGAAGTCCTGCTCCGCGTCGACCCGGTCGAGCCGGAGCACCTCGGCGATCAGCGCGCCGGCCTGGGCCAGCTCGTCCACCGGCGCGGCACCGGACTCATCGGCGCCGGCTTCCGGGCCGGCGGACGGGGGTACGGCCGTCCAGCCGGCCAGCGTCCGCAGGTCCGCCTTGCCGGCACCGGTGGTCGGCATCCGGTCCAGCACGGTCAGCCGCTGCGGCATCAGGTGCCCGGGTACCTGCGTACGGAGCCGGTCCAGGATGGTTCCGGTGCTCGGCCGCCCGGCCGGATCCGTACCGCCGCGCAGCGTGACGAACGCGCAGAGCTGGCCGGCGCCGACCACGCAGGCCGCGGCGGCCACCCCCGGCACCCGCAGCAACTGCGCCTCGACCTCGCCCAGCTCGATCCGGTGGCCGCGGATCTTCACCTGGCGGTCCCGCCGGCCCAGGTAGTCCAGCGTGCCGTCGGCGGCCCGGCGCACCCGGTCGCCGGTGCGGTACAGCCGGCCGCCCGGCTCGCCGGAGAGGTGGTCGGGGCGGAAGGCCAGCGCGGTGCCGACCGGGTCGCCGAGGTAGCCGCGGCCCACCCCGGCGCCGCCGACCAGCAGCTCGCCCTCGGTGCCGTCCGGCACCGGCGTTCCGGCCGGGTCCACCACGTACAGCCGGGTGTTGACGACCTCCCGGCCGATCGGCGCCCAGTCCCCGGCCGCGCAGTCCGCCGCGGTGACGGTGTGGTGGGTGACGTCGTCGGAGCACTCGGTCGGGCCGTAGGCGTTCATCACCGGCACGCCGGGGCAGCACTCGTGCCAGCGCCGCACGAGCGCGGTGGGCAGCGCCTCACCGGTGGCCACCAGCAGCCGCAGCGAGGCCAGGTCGGCGCGCAGCCGCGGGCTGCCGGCCAGCGCGTCCAGGATGACCGCCAGGTGCGACGGCACGACCTCCAGCACGGTGACGCCGTGCCGGGCCACCCATGCGGCCAGCTCGGCCGGATCGGAGAGGTTGCTCGCGGAGGCCACCGCGACCCGGCCGCCGGCGGTGAGCGGGGCCAGCGCCTGCCAGACCGAGATGTCGAAGGAGAGCGGCGCGGTCAGTCCCACCACGTCGGACGGCTTGAGGTCCATGTCGAGCCGCTTGGCGGCCAGGTGGTTGGCCATGCCGCCGTCGGTGACCATGGCGCCCTTGGGCACCCCGGTCGAGCCCGAGGTGAAGATGACGTACGCCAGCCCGGCCGGTTCCCGGACGGCCGGCAGACGCGCCCCCGGGTCGACCCCGGGCGCCGGGTCGGCGGCGTTCGTCGGCGCCGCCGGGTCGGCGGTGTTCGTGGGCGCCGCCGGGTCGGCGGTGCACAGCACCGGCGGCCGGTCGCCGGGCCAGCCGGCCAGCACCCGTTGCGCGTACTCCTCCCGGCCCGGCTGGACCAGCAGGACCGGCACGGCGGCGCTCGCGCACATCCGCCGCGCCCGCTCGGGCGGCGTGCCCGGCTCCACCGGCAGGTACGCGGCGCCGCTGCCCAGCACGCCCAGCAGCATCGCCACCAGTTGCGGGCTGCGCTGCGCGACGACCGCCACCACGTCGCCCGGCCCGACCCCGGCAGCGGTCAGCGCCGCGGCGTACCCGCCGGCCTCGGCGGCCAGTTCGGCGTAGGTCCGGCTGACCCGGTCATCGGCCACGGCCACCGCGCCGGGCGTCGCGGCCAGCGCATCCCGGAAGCTGACCAGCGCGTTCGGCGTCATGACCTCAGTTGCGTTCCGCATGTACTGCCCCCATCGGCGGAGTCTCCGGCTGCGGTGTCTCGGGACGCGGCGGCAGCGGCCCGGACGGGCGCAGCCCGGCCAGCGGCCGGTCCGGGTCGGCGACGGTGGCCCGGATCGCGGCATCCAGCCGGGCGGCCAGCTCCGCCACCTCGGCGTGCCGGTGGCGCTGCGTCGCGTACCGGCAGGACACCCGGTACCGCTCGCCGCGTTCCTCGATGTCCACGATCAGCGGGTACGCCGGGTCGGCGGGCACCAGGTCCTCCAGCTCGGTGACCAGACCGTCGAAGACCGCCGGGTCCTCGGCCGGCTGGAGCACCAGCAGCACCTCGAACGGCGAGCCGTCCCCACCCGGTGCGGCCGGGAACAGCGGGGCCAGTTCCTGGAACGGCACGTGGCTGGCGCGGTAGGCGCGCAGCGCGCCGTCCCGGGTCCGGTGCAGCGCCGTGGCCACCGGGTCGCCGGGGGCCAGCTCCACCGCGAGCACGCCGACCGACAGCAGCGGGCCGACGACGCCCCGCCACTGCGGCCGGTCCCGCTGCGCGATAAGCGTGCCCAGCAGCACGGTTTCCCGCCGGTCCGCGCCGCTGTGGGTGAGCGCCGCGAGCGCGGTGCCGAAGACCATGTACGGCGTGGTGCCGGTGCCCGCGGCCAGCGCCCGGATCTCGCCGGCCAGGTCGCCCTCGATCCAGAGCACCACCTGGCCGGTACCGGTCGCCGGCTCCGCCGCGGCGGGCTCCGCCCGGTCCCGGTCCGCGCCGGTCGCCGGCAGCGGGGACAGCGCCAGCGGGCCGGCGGCCAGGTCGCGCCATTCGGTCAGCAGTTCGGCCCGGTCGAGCCGCAGCCGCGCGGCCCGCTCCTCGTGGCAGTAGTCGGCGAAGCCGTAGCCGGCACCGGCCGGCCGGTCACCGTCGAGCGCCGGAGCCGGGCCGATGCCGGCCTCCGACGTCCGGCCGTCGTCGGCCTCCGGCGTCCGGCCGTTCGCACCGGCCGCGCGGCGGCGGTTGTACGCCTGCGCCAGGTCGGCCAGGAACACCGACAGCGACCAGCCGTCGCAGACGATGTGGTCGACGACGACGAACAGGCGCCAGTCCGTCACGTCGAGCCGGGCCAGCATCGCCCGGAACGGCAGCTCCCGGCGCAGGTCGACGACCAGCGCGGCCTCGGCCTCGACCAGCGTGGTGAACGCCTCGTCGCCGAACTCGGCGACCGCGCCGCGCAGGTCCATCCGCGGCAGCTCGAACTCGGCCAGCGGGGCGGGCGACCAGTACAGCCCGTCCCGGCGTTCGGTGAACCGGGCCAGCAGCACCGGATGCCGGCCGAGCACCTCGTGCAGCGCGGCCTCCAACGCGTCCTCGTCCAGCTCGCCGTGCAGCCGCAGCACGCCCGGCATGTTGTAGGTGGGCTGGTCCGGGTTGCGTTCGCGCAGGTACCAGAACCGTTCCTGGGCCGCGCTCGCCGGCGCCGGGTAGCCGCCGTCGGCGCCGGCCCGCGGAATGCGCCCGGCGTCCGGCCGCTGGCCGGCCCGGCGTACCGCCGCGACGAACTGGACCAGCCGCGGACCGGCGAACACCGTGTCCACCGGTACCTCGACGTCCAGCAGCTCGCCGACCCGGTCCACCATCGCCAGCGCCAGCAGGGAGTGGCCGCCCAGCTCGAAGAAGCTGTCCTGCCAGCCGACCTCGCGGCCCAGCAGTCCGGCCCAGATCCCGCGTACGGCGGTGGCCACCGGATCCTCGGCCAGCCCCGGGTCCTCGGCGCCGGCCTGGTCCGGTGCGGCGTACCGCAGGGCCCGGTAGTCCACCTTGCCGTTCTTGGAGCGCGGCAGCCGGGGCAGCTCGACCAGCAGCGTCGGGATCATGTACCTGGGCAGGTGCTGGGCCAGTGCGGCGCGCAGCCGCTCGTCCTGCGCGGCGCTGAGCAGCCGACCCTCGCCGTCGGCGCCGCCGGCCGGATCGCCACCGCCGGCAGGATCGGCACCCTCGGCGCTCCCGTCCGCCGCGCTCCCGTCCGCCAGCACCACGTACCCGACCAGCACCGATCCGTTCGGTCCGGGGTGGACCCGCAGCGCCGCGGCCGTGACGCCCGGACACTGCCGCAGCGCACCCTCGACCTCGCCGGCCTCGATCCGCAGCCCCCGGACCTTGGTCTGGCTGTCCGCCCGGCCGAGGAAGTCCAGATCCCCGTTGTCGGCGCGGCGCCCCAGGTCGCCGGTGCGGTACATCCGGCCGCCCGGGACCGGCGAGTACGGGTCGGGGACGAACCGCTCGGCGGTGCGTCGCGGGTCACCGCGGTAGCCGCGCCCGACCGCGCCCCAGCCGACGTGGAGCGTGCCGGTCACCCCGGCGGGCACCGGCGCCAGCTCGTCGTCGAGCACGTGCACCGTGGTGTTGGCCAGCGGCCGGCCGATCGAGGCGGTGAACGGTGCCGCCGGACCGTCGGCGCAGAGCCCGGCGGTCACGTCGTCGGTGCACTCGGCCGGCCCGTACGCGTTGTGCACCGGGATCCGCGGCAGCTCGCCGACCCAGCGGCGCAGCACCTCCGGGGTCAGCGCCTCGCCGGTGGAGAGCATCACCCGCAGCCGCCCGGGGGTGGCCGCCAGGCCGGCGTCCAGCAGCGCGACGATCGCCGAGGGCACCAGTTCCAGCATGGTCACCGCGCCCTCGGCGACCACGGCCAGCAGCTTGGCCGGGGACTGCGAGGCCGGCTCGGGCACGATCCGGACCTGCCCGCCGATGATCAGCGGGGTGAGCAGCTGCCAGACGGAGATGTCGAAGGAGACCGGGCCGGTCTGCGCCACGCAGTCCTGCGCGCCGAGGTCGAAGTGCTCCACCATCTGCCACATGTGGTTGGTGACGCCGTAGTTGGTGGAGACGGCCGCCTTGGGCAGCCCGGTGGACCCGGAGGTGTGGATGATGGTGCAGGCCGCGTGGTCCGGGCTGGTCCGCGGCACCCGCCGCGGGTCCCGGCCGGCGACCAGTTCGGCCAGGTCCAGCGGTACCGGACCCGGGCGCGCGGGATCCGCGGAGGCCGGAGCCTGCACGGGATCCGGCGCCCCGGGACCCGGCCGCAGCCCGGCCAGCAGCCACTGCCCGGAGGCGTCGGCGATGACCGCGACCGGGGCGGTGGCGGCCACCATCGCGGCGGCCCGCCGGGGCGCCTCGATCGGGCTGATCGGGACGTAGCAGCCGTCGGCCTTGTGGATGCCCAGCAGCGTGACCAGGTAGTCGGTGCGGCGCTGCGCGCAGACCACGACGTTGCGGTCCACCCCGACGCCGAGCGCCCGCAGCCGGGCCGCGACGTGGTTGGCCCGCTGTTCCAGTTCGCCGTAGGTCAGCCGGGTCACCCCGTCGTCGGCGGCGACCGCGTCCGGGTCGGCGTCGGCGATCCGCTCCAGCGCGTCCAGGTAGTGCCCGCTGCGCTCGATCGCCGGGCCTCGGCCGGCGGCCACCGCGGCCTCGGCCTCGGTTTGGCCCAGCAGCGGCAGCCGGGCCGCCGGTGCCTGCGGGTCGGCCCCGATCGCGGCCAGCAGGGTGCACAGCGCGGCGGCGAGCTGGTCGGCCTGCCGGCGGCTGACCCGCTGCCGGTCGTACTGCAACTCGAAGCCGAGCACCCCGGCCCGGACCACGGCGTTCAGGCCGATGTCGGACTGCGTCGTGTAGTCCGGCACCGGGAAGCCGTGCAGCGTGGCGGCCCGGCCCAGCGGTAGGGCCGCGGCCGGGTCCCCGGCCACCACGCCGGCCGCCGCGGCGCCGCCGGGCAGCGCCGAGCCGTAGAAGGTGAACATCGCCTGGAAGATCGCGGCGCCGGCCGCCTCCCGGTCCGGGTTGATCAGCCGGGTGATCTGGGTGAGCGGCAGCTCCTGGTGGTCCAGCACGTCCAGCACCCGCTGCTGGGTCCGCCGGGCGTACTCGGCGAACGGCAGCCCGCCCGGCCCGCTGGAGCGGACCGGGACGACGTTGACCAGGTAGCCGACGTAGGCCGCCAGGCGCGGGTCGGTGCGGCCGGCGGTCGGGATGCCGACCAGCAGGTCGGCCTGGCCGCAGAGCCGGTGCAGCAGGGTCTGGTACGCCGCCAGCAGCACGTTGTGCAGGGTCAGCCCGGACCGTCGGGCGAAGTCGGTGAGCGCGGCGGTCAGCCCGGGCGGCGCGTCGAACCGGACGGCGCCGGCGGCCGGCTCGTCCGGGTCCGGCCCGGTGGCGTCCCGCTCGGGGCGCGGCAGCGCCAGCACCGGCAGCTCGCCGGCCAGTTCCCGCCGCCAGTACGCGGCCAGCCGCTCGCCGCGTTCGGCCAGCACCGCGCGTTCCCGCTGCGCCGGGGTGATGCCGGGGTGAACCGGCGCACCGGCCGGGTCGGCCCCGACCGCGCCGGCGGCGGCACCGGCCGGTGCGGCGGCGGCGACCGGCGCGACGTCGCCGGCCCGCGACGCGGCGGCGGGGTCGGCCCCGGTGAGCGCGGCGGCGGGGTCGGCCCCGGTGAGCGCGGCGTAGTCGCGGGCCAGCTCGGCGACCAGCACGGTGAGCGAGGCGATGTCGCAGACGATGTGGTGCAGCGACAGCACGACCAGCCAGTCGCCGTCCCGGCGCAGCACGGCGGCCCGCAGCAGCGGGTCGCCGGCCAGGTCGAACGGCGTGCCGGCCAGGTCGCGGTACCACCGGTCGCGCCGCTGCGCGGTCCAGGAACGCCCGTCCACCCGGTCGGCCCGGACCGTGCGCGGCAGCAGCACCGCCCGCGGCTGGCCGGCCACCGACCGCACCGACAGTTGGAGGCTGGGGTGCCGCCGGACCAGCCGGGTCAGTGCCGCGTCGAGGGTGTCCGGCGACAGCTCGCCGACCACCCGGAAGGCACGGGTGACGTTGTACGCCGAGCTGCCCGGGGCCACCCGGTGCAGGAACCACAGGGCGCGCTGCGCCTGGGTCAACTCGTACCCCGGCTCCGGCGTGGTGCCCGGGTCGCCGGCGGTGCCCGGGGCCGGCGCGGCGCCGGCGGTGCCCTGGGTCGGCGCGGCGCCGGCGGCCGGGCCGAGGGCCGGGTCGGTCGCGGCGCCCGGGGCCGGCGCGGGAGCCGGCGCGGGAGCCGGCGGGGCGGCCAGCGCGGCGGCGGCCAGGTCGGCGATCGACGAGGCGCGCAGCGCCACCGACGGCGGCAGCGCCACCCGCAGCGCGGACTCCAGCGCGTGCTGCAACTGGGTGGCCGCGAGCGAGTCCACCCCGAGGCCGGCCAGCGAGTCGGCCGGCGCCGGCTCGTCGGCCAGCCCGAGCAGGTCCCGCAGGTACCCGCAGAGCGCCCGGGTGAGCAGGTCGGCCCGCTCCGCCGGGCCGGCCGTGGCCGGCAGTTCGCCGAGCCGGCCGGCCAGGCCGGCCAGGCCGGGTCCGCCCGCGTCCCCGGCCGCGCCGGTCGTGCTGTCCAGCAGCACCGGCAGGCTGCCGGCCAGGTACCGCTGCCGCGCCGCCTGCCGTTGGATCTTGCCGCTGGAGGTCTTGGTGATGGTCTTCGGCGGGACCAGCGCGACGGTGCGCGCGGTCACCCCGTGCACCAGCGCCACGGTCTCCCGGATCCTCCCGGCGATCTCCGGCCAGCGCTGCGCCGGGGCGTTCTCGCGGATCTCCTGGCAGACCACGACCGCCTCGTCGCCGTCCTGGTCCACCGCGAAGACCGCGCCGCAGCCGGGCCGCACGTCCGGGTGGCAGGCCGAGATGTCGGCCTCCAGGTCCTCCGGGTAGAGGTTGCGGCCGCGGTGCACGATCAGGTCCTTGCTCCGGCCCTGCAGGAACAGTTCGCCGTCGTGGATGAAGCCCAGGTCGCCGGTGCGGATCGCCGGCTCCGACTGGCCGGGCAGCCGCAGGCCGAAGCCGACCGCGCTGCCCGGCGCGTCTCCCCAGTAGCCGGATCCGTTGCTCGGCCCCGCCACCGCGACCTCGCCGGTGCGGCCCGCCGGCAGCGGCGCCGCGGTCTCCGGGTCGATCACCGTGACCCGGGCGTGCCGGGGCAGCGGGTAGCCGACAAGTTCCGGCGCGGCCGGGCCGGCGGTCCCGACCGGCTCCGGCCGGCCGGCCTCCAGCGAGCTGCGGCGAAACGCGGTGCCGCGTCCGCCGCCACCCGGTTCGGCGCTGGCCACCAGCAGGGTCGCTTCGGCCAGCCCGTAGCACGGGGTGTGCGCGGCCGGGGCGAATCCGGCCGGCGCGAACCGCTCGCTGAAGGCGCGCATGGTGCGTGGGTGCACCTGCCCGGCGCCGTTGAAGGCCACCCGCCAACTGGACAGGTCGAGCCCGGCCAGTTCGGCGTCGGTCACCTTGCGGACGCACATCTCGTACGCGAAGTTCGGACCGCCGCTGATGTCCGCCCGTTCCCGCGCGATCGTCTCCAGCCAGGACGCGGGTCGGCGCAGGAACGACAGCGGGTCGAGCACGACACCGCGGGCACCGGCGTACAGCGGCTGGAGCAGCCCGCCGATCAGGCCCATGTCGTGATGCAGCGGCAGCCAGCTCACCACGGTGGAGTCGGGGCGTACCCCGAAGGCCGCGCCGATGGCCGCCTCGTTGTGCAGCAGCGCGCCGTGCGAGACCAGTACGCCGCGCGGCGTACTGGTGGAACCGGAGGTGTACTGCAGGAAGGCGGTGTCGGTGTCGCGCACCGGCACCGGTCCGGCCAGGTCGGCGCCGGTCGCGGCGGCCGGGTTCGGTCCCTCGTCGACCAGCAGCCAGCGGTCGGCCCCGCCGAGCCCGCCCAGTTCCTCCGGCGCGGCGGCGGCGAACTGGTACACGAACGAGGTGGAGACGATCAGCGCGGGCTCGCAGTCCCGCAGCACGCCGACCACCCGCCGCCGGGACGAGCCGTCCGCCGGCAACGGCAGCGGAACCGCGATCACGCCGGCGGCCAGGCAGCCCAGGAACGCCACCGCGAACTCCGGCACGGTCGGCAGCAGCAGGACGGCCCGGTCGCCGGGGCGCAACCGCCGGCGCAGCACCGCGGCCAGCGCCGCCGAACGCCGGGCCAGTTGCCCGTACGTCAGGATGGTCGGTGCCGCGTCCGGGTCCAGCGCGGCGAAGGTGAGCGCCGGACGGTCGGGGTCGCGCTCGGCGTGCCCGTGCAGGCGCGTGATCATGGACTCCGTCATCACGCCTCGTCCGTCCACCGTGCCACGACCGTCAGCTCGCTGGCGCCGAAGATCAGCCGCGGGTCCAGCAGCCGGCTGGCCTCGTAGTCCACCGACAGATGTGAGGTCTGTGCCAGCAGCCGGCGCAGCGCCACCACGATCTCCTGCCGGGCCAGCGCGGCCCCCAGGCAGAAGTGGATCCCGTAGCCCAGGGCCAGGTGCGGGTTCGGCGAGCGGTCCAGTTGGAAGACCTCGGGCCGGTCGAAGACCCGCCGGTCCCAGTTGGCGGCGGCCAGCCACACGGTCACCGGCTGGCCGGCCGGGATCGTCTGCCCGCCGACGGTGGCCTCGCGGACGCTCTGCCGGGCCACCCGGGTGGTCTGGTTGCGGTACCGCATGACCTCCTCGACCGCCGGGCCGAGCAGGTCGGGGTCGCCGCGCAGCCGGGCCATCGCGGCCGGGTGCCGGTCCAGGCAGATCACGGCGTTGACCAGGGTGAGCGTGGCGGCCTGCCCGGTGGACAGCAGCAGCGCGATGAGCCCGATGATCTCGTCGTCGCTCAGCCGCTCGCCGTCCAGTTCGGCCCGGACCAGCGCGCTGGTCAGGTCGTCGCCCGGGTTGCGCCGCCGGCGGGCGAGGTACTCGTGCAGGTAGGCGGCCATCAGCCGGACCCGGCGGGCGACCTGCTTGAGCGAGTTGCTTTTCGAACCCGGGTCGATGAGCGAGAGCAGGTCGCCCGACCAGGCCCGGAACAGCTCCTGGCCCTGGGACGGGATGCCCAGCATCCGGGCCACCACCGTCGCCACGACCGGCGAGGCGAAGTCGTTGACGTACTCGAACCGTGGCCGGCCGCGCACCGCGGCCAGGTACTCCTCGACGCATGCCTCGATCATCGGCGCCAGCCCGGCGACGTACCGGGGCGTGAAGACCCGGCTGACCAGGCCGCGCAGCTGCCGGTGCCGCGGCGGGTCCATCCAGGACAGGTTGCCCTCCCGGAACAGCTGGAACGCCGAGCCCTCCGGCAGGTCGACGGCGGTCGCGCTGGAGAACGCGCCGGGGTTGGCCAGCACCTCCATCGCCTCGGCGTAGCCGAAGACGTGCCAGCCGTCCTGCTTCGGCGAGCACTGCACGGGCGCCTGCGCGCACCGGGCGTCCAGCCAGGAGACGAACTCCGCCTCGTCCTGCGGCGGGCTGGTCCACTCAGTTACCGGCGTGGCCATGCTCGGCCCCTTCGTGCTGGCCGCCGTGGCGCCGGCGGCGGGGCCGAGGTGGTGTGCGTCCACCCAGGCCGGGTCGTAGATGGTGTTCCGGTACGGCTCGCCGCCGTCGGCGCACAGGAAGGCGACCACCGGCGCCGGGCCCTGCCGGTCGGCGAAGTAGCGGTTGATCGCGGCGTACACGCACCCGGTGGATCCGCCGGCCAGCACGCCGTGCTCGCGCAGCAGATCGTGGCAGCCGGCGACCTCCTCCCGTTCGGAGACGATCACCGACTCGGTGATGGTCGCCTGGTCGATCAGCGGCGGCCGGATGCTGGAGCCGATGCCGGGCAGGTACCGCCGGCTCGGCGGGCCGCCCAGGATCACCGACCCGGCAACGTCCACGGCCACCACGCTGACCCCGGCGTAGTCCCTGGTGACCCGCTGGGACAGCCCGGCGATGGTGGCCCCGGTGCTGATGCCCACGAAAAGGTAGTCCAGCCGGGGCAGCGCCGCGGCCAGCTCCGCACCGGTCAGCTCGTAGTGCCCGCGCAGGCCGTCGGTGTTCGAGTACTGGTCCGGCCAGTACCCGTGGTCGACCTCCTTCATCACCTCGGCGACCCGGTCCAGCCGGCTCAGCAGGAAGCCGCCGGCGCCGACGGGACCCTCCACCTTCTCCACCCGGTCCCAGGTCCGGCGCAGGGTGCGTTCGGTCGCGCCGTTGACGTTCGGGTCCAGCACGGGAACGAGCTGGATGCCCAGCCGGGCGCAGAGCCAGGACAGCGAGAGGGCGAAGTTGCCGGAGGACGACTCGACCACGGTGGTGCGCCGGGTGATCTCACCGCGCCGGATCGCCTCCCGCAGGATCCAGTACGCGGCGCGGTCCTTGGTGCTGCCGCCGGGATTGGTCAGCTCCATCTTCGCGTACAGCTCGATCCGCGGATGGGGCAGCCGGCGCAGCTCGGTGGCCGGCATCTCGCGCCGCATGGCCTCGATCCGCTCCCAGAGCACCACGTCGGTCATCCTCACCGCCCTCCCTCGCCAGCTCCGCGGCGCCGGAAAAGTCCGGGCCGACCATCTCCGCGCGGCTCAGCCACCGGCGCCGGGGTGCCGCGGCGCCGCGGCACCGGCGCGGGTCACACCCGGCACAGCCGGAAGCCCATGTCGTAGCAGCTGTAGTCCGGCGGGTTGTAGATCCGCACCCAGACCAGGCAGCCGAGCGGGGTGCAGTTGTTGTAGAAGGATCCGCCGCGGATCACCCCGAGTTCGACGGTGCCCTTCTTGGTCTCCAGGCGCTTGGTCTTGTGCGGGTCGAACGGGTAGCGGTGGTAGCCGTTGCCCATGATTTCCCAGACGTTGCCGGCCATGTCCTGCGGGCCGTAGACGCCGGCCGCGTCCGGGTACCGGCCCACCGGCGTGGTGTCGCCGACCTGCATGGTGTGGTTGCAGTTCTGCGGCGTGGGCGGGGTGTTTCCCCACGGGTAGTCCCGGCCGTCGGTGCCGCGGGCGGCCTTCTCCCACTCGGCCTCGGTGGGCAGCCGGGTGCCGGACCAGCGGCAGTACTCCAGGCAGTCCAGGTAGCTGACGTGCGTGACGGGGTGGTCGTCCTTGCCGCTCACGTCCGAGCCGGGGCCGCGCGGAGCCCGCCAGGTCGCCCCGGCGGTGGGCTTCCACAGGTGGTCCTGGTCGGGCGTGGTGACGTCGTCACCGCCGTGCCATACCCAGCTCTCGCCGCCCCGCTCGGCCGTGGTGACATAGCCGGTGTCGGCCACGAACCGGGCGAACTCGGCCACCGTCACCGGCCGCCGGGCGATCGCGAACTCGTCCACGTGCACGGTGTGCATCGGCCGGGAGGCGCCCGGGCGCCCTCCGGGGTGGTCTCGTCGCTGCCCATCAGGAACGGCCCGGCCGGCACCGTCACCCAGTAGTCGTCGCCGAGTTCCGCCGGTCGCCCACCGGATTCCGCCGCGTGCCCGTCCGACTGCGCCCGGCTGGCGCCGCTGACCGCCGCTGTCATGAGACCTCCCAATAGCTTGATGCGGACTCGTTCGTCTGGTCCAGCCAGTACTGCCGCGCGATGGACAGCGGTGCCGTACCGCAGCGCAGCAGATGGTCGTGGAACCGTTTCAGTTCCGGTGCCGCCGTGCTGCCGAGACCGTCCCGCCAGTCCCGAATGGTGATCTTGCCGAGGGCGTACATGGCGCCCATGGGTTGACTGGTGACCGCGAGGACCTCCCGGGCGGCCCGCTCGGCGGACCAGCCGCAGGAGTCGGCGGCCTCGCCGACCGCGTCGGCGAAGGTGCTCCGCCGCAGGTGCATGGCCAGGAACGCGACCAGCCGGGCCGCGGACTCCAGCGCGGAGCGCAACTGCGCGACCCGGACCAGCGGCCGGTCCTGCGCCAGGCCGTACGCCACGGCGAGTTCCTCGGTGTAGTGCGCCCAGCCCTCGGTCAGCCCGGACAGCCACGGGAAGCAGGTGCGGATCACGCTGCCGCCGCGGGCCGCCGCCTCGGCGTGCACGTAGTGGCCCGGGTACGCCTCGTGCACCGCCAGCACTTCCAGCATGGGGTCGTTGAGGAACTGGCGGTGCAGCGGCGAGACTGCCGCACCGGGCTGTGCCGCCGGTCCGGGCAGGGTCAGCCGGTGCGGCGGCCGGTCCGGATCCAGCGGGGCCGAGATCTGGAACTCCACGGTGGCCAGGCTGCCCAGCCGGTCGGCGTGGTCGATCTCCAGCGGCCGGTCGATGTCCATCGACACCAGGTCCACCCGCGCCCAGAAGTCCCGTACCCGCCGGATGATCCCGGCGAAGGTCGTCGCCGTGTCGGTGCTGACCTGCTCCCCCAGCAGCGCCACCACCTGCCGGCGGTCGGCCGCGCCGAGCTGCCGGGCCAGCGCGTCCAGGCCGGTCTGCGCGGTCGCCACCTCGGCGCGGGCCTGGTCGAGCAGGTCGGGGGCGGGCCGCCGGATCCCCTCGACCACCCGCAGGAACTCGGCGAGCCGCTCCGGCCCGTACAGCCGCGCCGCGGGTCTGGTGGCGGCCACCGCCCGCCCGTACTCCCGGCAGGCCGCCGCCGCGGTCGCGGCCAGTTCGCGCCGGTGCCGCGCATCGGCGGAGTCCCCCGGCGACAGCCGCTCGGTCACCGTGCCGATCTGCTGCGCCTGCGCCCGCGCCAGCTCCACGGCGCGCAACCGGTCGCCGGCCGGCAACCGGTCCGGCAGGGTCCGGGCCGCCTCGGCGAGAAACCCGGGCAGCGCGGCCAGGTGGGTGGCCAGCGCCGCCGCGCGGTCCGGATCCGGCGCGCCACTGCGCGGGTACGCCGACAGGTCGGCCTCGCCGAGCACCTCCAGCGGAGTGAGGTACGACTGGCCGAGCGCGCTGATCTGGAAGCGTTCGGCCTGCACCATGTGCCGCGCCGTACCCAGGTCGGCGCGCAGCTCGGCGGCGGCGCCGCCCCGGCCGGCGGAGCCGGCACGACCGGCGGATCCGGCACGACCGGCGGGGCCGGCCGCGTCGGCGGAGTCGGCCAGGGTGCGCAGCGCGTCGCCGACCAGGGCGTCCAGCCGGTCCAGTTCGGCCGCCGGGCGCGGGCCGGGGTCGGGCAGGCGGCCGGCGGCGGCGGGCAACCCGGCGCGCCGGCCGAAGCTCGGGTACTGCCGGAAGAAGTGCGCGGTCACGGCCTCGACGGCGCCGGTCGCTCCGGCCTCCGCCTCGCCGCCTCCGGCAGCGCCGCCTCCGGCGGCGTCGCCACCTGCGGCGACCGCGAAGGCGGCGTCGGCGGCACCGCCGCGCCCGGCGGCGGCCGGGCCGCCCGCGCGGTGGTTGCCGGCCAGCCGGTGAGTCACCGCGGCCCGCCCCCCAGCACCGCCCGGACCGAAGATTCCAGGATGGACAGACCCTCGTCGAGATCGGCGTCGGTGATGGTCAACGGCGGCAGCAGCTTCACCACGTCGTCGTGCCGCCCGGAGGTCTCCATCAGCAGGTGCCGCTCGAAGGCCGCCGCGCGGACCCGACCGGCCTGGGCCGGGTCGCCGAACCGCAGGCCACGGCCCAGGCCGCGACCGCGGACCGCGAGGTCGGCCTCCGGGTAGCTGGCCGCGATGTCCTGCAACGCCCGGCCGACCCGCTCGCCGCGGGCCCGGGTCGACTTCTCCAGCGTGTCGTCGCTCCAGTACGCACGCAGCGCCTCGGTGGCGGTCACGAACGCGTGGTTGAAGCCGCGGAAGGTCCCGTTGTGCTCGCCGGGCTGCCAGATGTCCAGCTCCGGCCGGATCAGCAGCAGCGCCAGCGGGCTGCCGTAGCCGCCGATCGCCTTGGACAGGCAGACCAGGTCCGGCACGATGCCGGCGTCCTCGAAGCTGAAGAACGGCCCGGTCCGGCCGCAGCCCATCTGGATGTCGTCGACGATGAGCAGCACGCCGTGCCGCTGGCACGCCTGGGCCAGCGCCCGCAGCCAGGCGGCGCGCACGGCGGTCATGCCGCCCTCGCCCTGCACCGTCTCCACGATGACCGCGGCCGGTTCGGCCCGCTCGCCGGTGCGGTCCAGCAGCCGGTCGAAGTCGGGGATCTCGGCCGCCGGCAGGTCCGGGTGCGCGTCGTAGGGCAGCCGCACCCCGTGGCCGAGCGGCACGCCGGCGCTGTCCCGGTTGGCCGCGAACCCGTTTACCGACAGGGCGCCGAGCGTCATGCCGTGGAAGCCGTCGTCGAAGTAGCCGACGTGGGTGCGCCCGGTGACCTTGCGGGCCAGCTTCAGCGCCGCCTCCACGGCGGTGGCGCCGGCCGGGCCGGGGAAGGCGACCCGGTAGTCGAGGTCGCGGGGTGCCAGGACCCGTTCGCTGAGGGTCCGCAGCAGGTCGGCGCGGGCGGTGGTGAACATGTCCAGCGCGTGCGTGACGCCGTCGCGCTCCAGGTAGTCGATGAGCGCCCGCTTGAGCACCGGGTCGTTGTGCCCGTAGTTGAGCGTCCCGGCACCGGCGAAGAAGTCCAGGTAGGACGTGCCGTCCGCGGTGTACAGCCGGCTGCCGCGGGCGCGGTCGAACACGGCCGGCCAGTTGCGGCTGTAACTGCGTACCCCGGATTCGTACTGATCGAAAATGCTCATGTTGAAGTCCGCCACCCCCGTCAGGTCGGTCGCGCCGACGTCACGAAATGTAGGAAAAGTACGATCTCAGCGCGGGTAGCAGCAGAGCGGGTGGCACTCGGCCGATGACGCCGAGCGCGAAGAGGAGGTTGTAGCGCAGGTTGGTGGCCGGCATGCCCTGCCGGGCGGCGGTCAGCCCACGCCACGCGCTGCGCCGGTCGTGCCAGTCGATGTTGAACGACATGGACGATGTCTCCGACACCACCTTGTGGAACGTCCCGGGCGGCATGTAGAGCAGGTCGCCGGAGCTGACCACGCAACTGCGCACCTCGACGTCCCGAAACAGCGGGTAGCGCTCCAGGTCCGGATCCTCCGGATCGATCGGCGACCAGCGCCAGCCGTTGAGGTAGCAACGGTCCCGGTCCGCCGCGTCGACCATGACGAACCGCTTGTCGCCCTTGATCTGCAGGAAGAGGTTGTGCGTGAGCAGCGCGTCGAAGTGCAGCGGCGTCACCGCGCCGGATGCCCCGACGAAGAACTGGGTGAAGTCCCACCACCGGCCGCGGAAGAAGGGGGGCAGCAGGTCCACCTGGAAGCCGACGATGTCCTCGCGCAGCTGCGGGATGGTCGACAACAGCGGCAGGTCGTGCAGGTACGGGGGCCGTTTCGGCCCTCCGCCGGCCGGGTCCCGCGACGCGTCGTCACCCGTGGCCGTGCGCTGTTCCCAGTCGCTGACGACGCGGGCGTAGTCCGCCAGCCGCATCGTGGTGGTCTGTCCGGCGTCCACCGAGCCGGTCTTCAGCCGCACCTGCAGGTCCGGCGCCAGGGAGGCGAAGTGGTCCAGGGACCAGCGGGTGACCGCCGGCATGTCGGTGAGCGCTCCCCGCATCACCAGCGGCTTCCTGCCCATGTACTGCGTGCGGAACTCCTCCGGCGACAGCCGGCCACGCACATCGATGGGCCGCCCTGCGGCAACGGTTGACACGCGTACTCCTCCGACTCCGGTTCGGCTGGTTCACGAGGTCCCCGAGCGGTGCGGAACGCGCCAATCCGCGTCCGGCACACGCACCCGAGGGCGCTACGCCGGGCCGCGGCCGCGAACAGGCCGCCGGCGACACACCGGCTCCGAGTGGTGGCAGTACCGGGACCCGGTTACCTACCGGGGTCGGCACCGGCGGTGACGGTGTCGTCCCCGTCGCCGTCGTTGTTCACCACCTCGTCGTCCAACTCGGCGAGCATTTCGCGCAGCTCCTCGGGACCGAGGGTGCTCAACTCCTCCGAATCGACAAGCTGAGAAAGAATGTATCGCTGCGTCTGCATGCAGCCCTCCGGCGACCATCTTCGGGCAAACCAGCCGACCCCGATAGGGGCAAGCTCGGACGGTGTCGAGGCTAAGATCCAGCTCGGGACACTGTCAAGGAGCTGCATGTTTAAATTGGCCACGCCGCACACATGCCGGCTACCCGGGGCGACCCAATCGTCACGCAGCACACAGTAAAGGACCGCGCCCGGCCCCGACCGTCCACTCCGGGCGACCACCCGGGCATCCCGCTGCGCTTTCCGCGACCGGGAACCAAAGGTCGGATCAGGGTCGAAAAGGACAGAAAGCCGCGATAGGTGAACGACCCTCGACCGAGAGCAATTGCGCCATGACCATGCGTCCCGCACGCACCCGGTCAGGGTCGATATGTTGGTCATGAATGTCGGGTAGGATCTCACCATGGTGGATTCGTTGGCCAAAAAGCCCCGCTGGCTACTGCGACAGCCGGATCCGGAGGCAAAGGCACGGCTATTCTGCTTCCCCTATTCGGGATCCGGCGCCACCATGTACGACCGGTGGCCGCGCTACCTCGGCGACGTGGAGATCTGCCTGGTGCAGCCGCCCGGCCGGCAGCGCCGGATCCGGGAACCGCACTACGGGACCTACCAGCGGCTCGCCGCGGAACTGGTCGAGGTCCTGCCGCCCCTGCTGGACCGGCCGTTCGCGTTCTTCGGTCACTGCAGCGGCGCGCTGCCCGGGGTGGAGGTCACCCGCCAGTTGGCCGCCGCGGGGCTCCCGCTGCCGCGCCGGGTGTTCGTCTCGGCGCAGGTCGCCCCGCACGACGGCCCGTACGGCCGGCTGCTGGAGCTGGACCGGGCCGGGCTGCGCGACGAGTTGGGCAACATCATCGCCAACATGGGCGGGCAGCCCAGCGAGGCCATGCTCGACCTCGGACTGGACCTGTTGGCCAAGGACGTCGAGGCCAACAAGCGTTACGTCGTGCCGGAACCGGTGGACCTGCCGTGCGGCGTCACCGTGATCGGGTGGAGCGACGACCGGGAGATCCCGGTGGAGCTGATGGGCGGCTGGCGAGCCTCCTCGGCGGACTGCCGGTACGTGGTCATCGACGGCGGCCACTTCGATTTCCTCGGTGCCCCGCCCGCCCTGTTGGCCGAACTCGCCCGCGATCTGACGGTCGATGTCGAGGTTGGTCAGGCGGCGGGCGGGTAGCGGGCCGCATCGATACCCGAACGGATCGCCGCCGCCACCCTCGGTGACGCTCATTCGGCTACCGGCGGTGGCACAATGACCGCGCTCGACGGCCCGCGCGGCGCCGGCAATCGACCTCTTCGTCCAGCCTCGACCTTTCTTGACAGCGCTGTGGTCAGCCAGCAGGATGAGAAGCCGTAACGACCAGTGGCGGCGGCGCATTGCCGGCCACAGCCCCATATCCCGCACTCGCGAGGCGTGGCACAGTCGGGCCACGTCGCACAGTCGGGTCACGTCGATGGCCCGAGGCAATTCCGAAAAAAAAAGGGGGGTGGGTCCGATAATTCTCTTGCAGCTTCTCGACGCAGACAAGCGGGAAGGTCTTTTTCCCGAAGAGTCACGGGAGACGGCCGGAGCGGCACCCGACAAGGCGGACATGCGATGACAGTTGGCGATTGGCGGAGCGCGACCATCACCGACCTGTTCGACGAACAGGTGCGCCGACGGCCCGAGGCGGTGGCCCTGCGGTTCGACGGCGTCGACATGACGTACGCGGAACTCGACAAGCGGGCCGAATCCCTTGCCCGGCAGCTGCGCTCGCTCGGCGTCGGGACCGAGAGCGTCGTCGGGGTGTTCTTCGAACGGTCCTTCGAGATGCTTATCGCGCTGGTCGGCATCCTGAAGGCGGGCGGCGCCTATCTGCCCCTGCACCTCAACGAGCCCCCGAGCGGTTCCGGGACATGCTGGAGCAGGCCGACGCACGCGTCCTGCTCACCCACGACCCGCTGGCCGACCGGGTACCCGAGATCGACGCCGCCGTGGTGAACCTCGACAGGGTGGACCTCGACGGCGAGCCTGACGCCCAGGCCGGCACGGACCGGGTGGATCCCGGCACCCGGCCCGACAACCTGGCCTACGTCTGCTACACCTCGGGCTCGACCGGCCGGCCCAAGGGCGTGGCCGTGCGGCACTCCGGCGTGGTGCGTCTGGTGCAGACCGACGACTACGCCTCGCTGACCCCGGACGAGACGTTCCTCCAGTTCTGCTCGTTGCGGTTCGACCCGTCCGCGTTCGAGATCTGGGGCTCCCTGCTCAACGGCGCCCGCCTGGTCATCTACCGGCCCGGCCCGCTGTCGATGCACGAGCTGGCGGAGTTCCTGGAGAAGGAACAGATCACCACCCTGTGGCTGACCACGGGCCTGTTCCACCGGCTGGTGGACGGCCACATCGACCGGCTCGGCGGGCTGCGCCAACTGCTCGCCGGCGGGGAACCGCTGTCCCCCGTGCACATGAACGCTCTGCGCCGCACGTACCCGGACCTGCTGCTGGTCAACGGGTACGGACCGACCGAGGACACCTGCTTCACCAGCTGCCACGTCGTGTCGGAGTTCGTGGGCGACAGCGTGCCGATCGGGCGGGCGGTCACCGACACCCGGCTCTACGTCCTGGACAAGGATCTCCAGCCGGTCCCGGACGGCGAGTGGGGCATGCTCTACACCAGCGGCAGTGGGCTGGCCCGCGGCTACATCAGCCGCCCGGCGATCACCGCCGAACGCTTCCTGCCCAATCCGTTCGAGCCCGGTGAGCGGATGTACAGCATCGGCGACCTGGTCCGGCGGGACGCCAAGGGTGTGCTGGAGTTCCGCGGTCGGGCCGACGACCAGGTCAAGGTGGACGGTTACCGGATCGAGCCCGGGGAGATCGCGGCGGCGCTGTCCGGGCAGCCGGAGGTCAAGGAGGCCGTCGTGGTCGCCCGCGACGACATGGCGCCGGACCGGAAGGTCCTGGTCGCCTACGTCGTACCCGAGGGCCGGACCGAGCGGCTGGTCCCGACGCTGCGCCTGGCGCTGCACGAGAAGCTGCCCCGGTACATGCACCCGGCCGTGATCGTGGAGATGGACGAGTTCCCGCTGACGCTGGGCGGCAAGACCGACCGGCGGGCGCTGCCGCCGCCGCGGCAGCTGCCGCGGACCGCCGACGCGCCGTACGAGGCGGCCCGCACCCCGGTGGAGGCGCTGCTGACGGATCTCCTGGCGGACGCGCTCGCCCTGCAGGAGGTCGGGATCCACGACGACTTCTTCGAGATCGGCGGCAACTCCCTGCTGGCCATGGACATCCTGGCCCACCTCCGCGGCGCGCTCAGGGTGGACCTGCCGCCGACCGAGCTGTTCTTCGAGAACCCGACGATCGCGCAGCTCGCGGAGATGGTCGGGGGTTCCTCGTCCGATGCGGACACCGCCGCCGGCCCGGCCGACTCCGCCTCGACCGGCACCTCATCGCCCGGCACCGCCGCGACGCGCTCGTAGCCGCGGGCGCTCGCCGACGGCCGCGCGCTCGTAGCCGGGGGCGGTCGCCGACGGCCGCCGACACACGGCCCGGGGCCGGGGAGTCATCCGGATGACTCCCCGGCCCCGGCGTCCACGCGTGGTTCCCCGCCGTCCGGTCAGCCGATCCCCTGCTTGCGCAGGCCGTCCCGGATCGTCGCGGCGCGCAGCGACAGCAGGCTGAACGAGCCGGCGTCCCCGATGCCGTGGCTGGACTCGCAGAGACCGTTGAGGAACAGCGGCGGCGTGCCGTCCACCCGGGGCCGCAGCGAGTAGTCGGCCTCGACGATCAGGTAGCCGTCGGCGTCGAACTGGAACCTGTCGATCACGCCGCGCAGCAGCGCCGGGTACGGCTCCTGCTGCGGGTTCGGCCCCAGGTCGCGGAAGCCGGTCGCCAGGATCACCAGGTCCGCGCGCTCGGCCGCGACGTCCCCGGTGTGGATCTCCGCCACCTCCAGCGCCACGCCCGAGTCGTCGGCCTCGGCCGCGCGGACCTCGCTGTTGCCCCGCACGAACACCCGCTGCTCGCCGTCCAGGCGCTGCTCGTAGATCAGCGCGTAGAGTTCCTTCAGCACGTCGCCGTCGCTGGACGAGTAGTTCGTGGGCCGCATGTAGGCGTCCAGCGCGTCCTTGCCGGACCGGCTGGCCTTGTAGTAGTAGTCGGTGAACGCCGGGAAGAACCCCTCCTCGCTGAACGGGCTGGTGTCCTTCAGTCGCAGGCCGAACTTGCGCACGTAGTTGACGATCCGCGCCCGCGGGAACCGCCGGGCGAGGTCGAGGACGATCTCGACGGCGCTCTGGCTGCCGCCGATCACGGCGATCGACCCGGGCTCGGTCGGGGCCAGTTGCCGCACGGTGGGCAGGTACCGCGTCAGGTGGCAGACCCGCGGCGAGTCGAGTCCGTCGAACGGCCGCGGCACGAACGGGGTGCGCCCGGTGCCGAGCACCAGCGCCCGGCCGGCCCGGCGTGACCCGTCGGCGCAGGTCACGACGTACCCCGGTGCGCCGTCGACCTCGGCCACCGCGATCCCGGTGGCCCGCGCGCCGAGCGCGACCTGCGACCGGAACTGGTTGGTGGCCCACTGGATGTACCGCGCGTACTCCTTGCGCAGCGGGAACTCCACCGGCAGGTTGAGGTGCTCGATGAGCCTGCCCTGCTCGAACAGGTAGTTGATGAAGCTGTAGTGGCTCCGCGGGTTGCGCAGGGTCACCAGGTCACGGCACGGATGGTTCTGGGTGTCGGAGCCGTCCAGCAGCATGCCGCCCTGCCAGACCGGCTCGCGTTCGGCCTCCACGAAGGACGAGCTGGTGCGCGGCGAGTCCTCCTGCAGGGCGATGGCCAGCGACAGGTTGGCCGGGCCGAAGCCGACGCCGAGCACGTCGACCCCGGAGGGCACCGGCCCGGCGGCCGGGACGTCCTGGGCCGGCCGCGTGGTCGGGACGGTCGGCCCGGCCTGCGCTTCCTGGGCGGCCGTCATGATGCCTGCTCGACGCGCACGAGCGGGACGGTCGCCGCGACCAGGGCCGGATCCGACCGTAGCTGCTCGTAGTGGCTCAGCCAGGTCGCCACGTCCCCGGCCAGACCGGCGGCGGCGAGCATCGCGTCCTCCCGGTCCCAGTCGACCTGCTCCCGCGGCTGGATCCCGGTGCTGCCCAGGACCTTGCGGTAGAACGGGTCGTCGCGCCGGCGCACCTCGCTCATCAGCGCGCCCACCTCGGGCGAGCACAGCTGCAACCCCGGGCGCGGCGCCCATGCCTCCAGCCCCGGCATGGGCGGCAGCCCGATCGCCGCCGTCAGCGCGGCGGTCACTCCCGGCGGGTCGGCCCGCAGGTCGTCGGAGTCGACGAGCGCGTACGGGATGCCCCGGCGGCGGCAGGACTCGATCTGCTCGTACAGCGACGGCCAGCCGCTCTCGAACGGCGGGAACGTGTCGCTGCCGGACAGTTCGCACACGATGCGCAGCCGGGAGGTGGCCGAGAGCCGGGGATCGCACATCACGAAGACCAGCGGTGCGCTCGCCAGCCCGGCGAGGGTGTCGAACTGCTCGGCGCTGAGCTGGAAGCTCATCTCCTTGATGAGCAGCCCGCTGCCGTGCGGCACGTCGGCAAGCGTCACCCGGCCGCCGGTGGCGATCTCCATGGGATTGGCCAGGCAGCTGGTGACCGAGTCCGGGCCGTGGCTGCCCCAGTAGCACGCCTCGAACGGCTCGTGGCAGTGGTGCGTGATGGCCGGGTGCTGCCACAGCAACCGCGCCACGGCGGTGGACCCGGTGCGTGGTGGCGATATCAGGGCCACCCGTGTGTCGTACACACCGGCCAGCTCAGTTCTCATCCCGCGCTGCCCCCTCTGTGAAGTCGACCTCGTTGCCGATCGTCGCCCGGTGCAGCGCACAACGGACATGACTTTCTAGTACGCCCGCTCGGGGCGGCACGGCCGCGCCCCGGCCCGCTCCGCCCGTCCGCGCACCACGCTCATCGCTTGTCCAGCGCCTGGGTCAGGTCCTCGATGATGTCGTCGAGGTGTTCGAGACCGACACTCAGTCTGATCATGTCCGGCGGCACGGGGGCCAGCGCCGGGTCGGCGTCGGCGACCTGCTTCTGGGTGGAACTCGCCGGGATCGTCGCCGTGCTGCGGACCTGGCCGAGGTTGTTCGCCCGCCAGACGAGGTTGAACCGGTCCAGCACCTCGTGTGCGGCGTGCACCCCGCCGGCCGGCCGGAAGCCGAGCAGGAACCCGAACCTGTTCACCGCGGCCCGGCCGTCCGCGTCGCTGTCGACCAGCCACATGTCGCGCCGGGCGATGTCGTGCGACCGGTGGGTGGCCAGCCCCGGGTAGAAGACCTCGGCGACGCCGTCGTGTCCGGCCAGGTACCGGGCGACGCCGAGCGCGCTTGTCGACATCGCGTCCACCCTGGCGCGCAGTTCCCGGATGTCCGCCAGCAGCGTCCAGGCGTTGAACGGGCTCAGCACGGAGCCCATGTCCCGCATCGGGCCGGCGCGCAGGTAGCCGGCGAAGTCGCCGGTCAGTTCCGCCGGCTGGGACCGGGCCCGGAGGTCGTGTCGGGCGATCACCGCGCCGCCCATGCTCCGGCCGCTGGCTCCGGCCGCCTTGGTGAGCGACTGCACGACGATGTCCGCGCCGAGCGCCAGCGGGCGCATCAGCGCGGGGGTGGCGAGGGTCGAGTCGATGATGAGCGGAATCTGCGCCTGCCGGGCCAACGCGGCCAGCGCCGGAATGTCGACCAGTTGGACCATCGGGTTGGACGGCGCCTCGGCGTACAGAAAGCGGGTGTTCTCGTCGATGCACCGTTCCCAGGCCGCCACCGACAGCGGGTCCTCGACCCACCGGACCGGCACGCCCCGCTCCCGGCCGTACCGATTGTTGAAAACCATGATGGTGGATCCGTAGCAGGCCGGCGAGGCCACGATGTTGGCATTCGCGCCGACGGCCGCGGAGAGAAATGGCGTTGTCGCCGCGGTCACCGCCGCCATTCCGGTCGGGGTGACCACCGCGCTCGCCCGCACACCGGCCTGATATCCCTCCAGCGCGGCGACGGTGTTCTCCAGGAATCGGACCGTCGGATTTCCCCGCCGGGAGTACACCCAGCCCTCGCGCTCACCCGCGACGGTGGCGTGCATCTGCTCCGTCGACTCGAAGTGTTGCGCGGTCGTCAGGTAGGCCGGCTCGGTCAACGAGCCGAGGTGGTTCGCTGACTCTGCGTGATCGTAGGAGCCGCGGACGGCGAGCGTCGCGAAGCGGGCAGGGGTCACCACGGCGACGCCTTGATCGGCACCGTGCGACGAAGCCGATTCTTCCCATCCCAGCAGCGCTGCGGATTGACGATCTTCGTGGCAGGAGTCGACACGGGGCGATTGAATCACCGTGCGCCCATCCGCGCAAGGTCATGCCGAGGTCGGATGATCATGGATCAGTCGTATCTCAGCGTGTCGATCATGTCGCCATTTCCACCGTGTTGCCGACAGATCGCGGCGGCGCCGCCGCAGGACGTTTCCCGCTTGTCAGCCAACGGGCGCATCGCCCATGATGGCGGCCATGGCAACGACCCGACGAGCCGACATGTTCACCGCGGACGGCAAACCTTCCGATGACGACCCGCGTGAGCACCGGCCACGATTGGGCGACGAGCGCACCGTGCTCGCCGATTCGCTGCGCTGCCAGCGCCTCACCCTCGAAATGAAGTGCGCGGATCTGGACCCGGAGGCGATGGCCCGACGCTCGGTGGAGCCGTCGACCATGTCGCTGCTGGGACTCGTACGGCATTTGGCCGAAATGGAACGCGCGACCTTCCGGGTGCTGATGGCCGGGCAGGATGTTCCCCGGCTGTTCTGCTCCGACACCGAACGCGACGCCGACTTCGACGGCGCGGTCGCCGACCCGCAGGTCGTCGCGCAGGCCTGGGAGGCGTGGCGGACCGAGGTGGACTTCGCCACCCGGTTCGTGGCCGAGGCGCCCGATCTGGACGTCACCGGCAACGACCGCGCGAACAAGCACGGCAGTGGCGGCGGGCAGATGTCGCTGCGCGAGGTGATGGTCGGGATGATCGAGGAGTACTGCCGCCACCTCGGGCACGTCGACCTGCTGCGGGAGCGGATCGACGGACGCGTCGGCCAGTAGCCGCGGGCGCAGCCGGGGGTCAGCTCGACCCGGCGCCCGCCGTCGCGACGGGGCGGTCCACCGGGCGCATCTCCCGGATCCCCCGGCCGAACGTGGCCACCAGCGCGCCGACCCCCATCACCGCCGCCGAGAAGATCATCGCGGCCGGCGCCCCCACGCCGTGCACGAACGCGCCGGCGATGAGCGGACCCAGCGTGGCCAGGCCGCCGGCGAACGTGCCCAGCACGCTGGCCACCCGGCCCTGCATCTCGTTCGGGGTGATCGCGGCCTGGTGTCCGATCAGGACCGAGTTGATCGCCGGCAGCAGCAGGAAGACCACCGCGATCGGAATCGCGCTGACCAGGCGGCCGGCCAGCAGCGCGTCGACGCCCAGCAGCGCGGCACCGCCCCAGCAGATGCCGCGGACCAGGGCCAGCAGCGACAGGCGGCGCCGCAGGAACCCGGCCAGGAAGCCGCCGGCCAGGCCGCCCAGGCCGAGGATGGCCTCGGCGAACCCGATCTCCCGCGGCGGCACGCCGTGCAGCCGCAGCGCCAGGTAGAGGCAGAACGTCGTGCCCTGGATGGCCAGGTTGAACGAGACGGCGATGAACAGGTAGGCCCGCAGGAACCGGTGGGTGAAGACGAACCGGAGGCCGTCGCGCAGGCCGCGCAGGATCGGTACGCGTTCGCGCTCCGCCGCGTCCTTCTGCATCGGCCGCCGGATCAGGTAGATCCCGATGAACGACAGCAGGTAGCTCAGCGCGTCGGCCAGGAACGGCAACGCCCGCGCGATGCCGAACAGCGTGCCACCGATCGGCGGGCCGACCAGGGCGGTGGCCGCGCCGCGCACGCTGTTGCGGGCGATGGCGTCGGGGATCTGCTCCAGCGGCACCACCATCGGCAGTGCCGAGCGTTCGGCGATCTCGAAGATGGCGCTGCCGACCGACTCGATGACCGCGGTCAGCCCGATGAGCAGCAGCGTCGCGTGGTCGGTCAGGACGAGCACGCCGAGGCCGCCGAACGCGACCAGCCGGACGCCGTCGCAGACCAGCATCGCGGTACGCCGGTTGACCCGGTCCAGCAGGACGCCGGCCGGCAGCCGGGTGGCCACCCGCGCGACGGCCGCCACGGTGCCGACGGCGCCGGCCTGCACCGGCGACCCGGTGAGCGCGAGAACGAGCAGCGGGAATGCCAGGCCGGAGATGTTGCTGCCCAGTTGGGAGAGGGTGAGGCTGCCCCAGAGCAGGTTGAAGTCGCGATTCCTGCGCAGCGCCGTTGGCGCAGCCGTCATGCGGCACCTCTCTCGGCCGGTCCGGCAGCGGCGAGAATGCCAGCAGACCCGCATCATGGCAACCCTTTGGGGACGCTCACATCGACCGTTGACTTGGCGTTGGCCACTGTGTAACGCTGTCCCCGCTGTCGATCGACTTGCCGGGTTGTCATATCACCCGGATGGGTCCGTTTCCACTTCGGAAGAGGGGTGACTCGGTTGAGATTGACGGAAAGTTATCAATAGAATTCCTCCGGTAGTTGTCGCACCTGGGAGTCGCATCCATCCCGTACCGGTCAATTCGGTTACGTCGGTGTTTCCGGTGAGGGGCGATGCTCCGAGTACGGCGATCCGGCACCGCACCGGCCCAGCAGACCATCGGCGGGCAGTGCGAATCATCGCAGCACGGTCACCACGGAACATCCATCCATAATGGACGTCCGACGGCGACCCGAGCTGGACGAACGCAGGACACCGCCCGCCTACAATCAACGCTCATCGCCTTCCGCGCAGGCGCGGTAACCGCACGTCGCCGCGCACGAAAGGAGCAGTGGTCATCGGCGGAGCAGCTCCGCCGATGCAGAGAGGGAGACATGCTTCCGTCCCGGCTCGTCGGTTCCCGGATCGACGAACCGAATAGGAGGTTGCGATGATTCTTGCGCAGCTGATCGACACCGAGGAACTCGAGGGCCTGTCCCCGACGAGCTTCGGAACATGCTCTCGCAGCTCGACGAAGAGGTCGTGGCCAACACGACCGACATGACGACGGTTGCCGAATAAATTCGTCCGACGGCAAGCCAGCCTGCGCACCACAGCAGGCACAGGTGGTAAACGGTAACAAAGCACCACCCGCACCATCAGGCGTCAAAGCCTAACCCTTTGTAGCCTGGGTGTCGGCGAGCCGGGTCGAAACCATGTCTCCAGCGCAATGTCAGGCGAGCCCGCCCCCGCGACGGGACCGGTAGGGAAGTTGATCCAGCAGATGAGTTCGGACGCCGCCGGCACGGCCTCGGCCGTGGTCGACCTCGTCTGCGCCCAGTACCCGCACGTGGCGCGCCGGATCGGCCGGCACGACCACGACGGCCGGCTTCCCGCGGTGGCGCCCCGCTCCGGCGACCTCTTCACGCCGCTGCTCACCTCGGTGCGCCGTCACCTGGACAACCTGCCCACCACGGGCGACCCGGAGCTGCGCGCCGATCTGGACACCTGCGGCCGGCTCCTGGAATTCGAACGCTTCCGGGTGGTGGACCTCAACCAGCCCTACCTCGGCCCGCTCGACTACGCGCACGAGGCCGACGTGTCCGGCTACCTCGCCGGCAGCTACGCCCCGCTTGCCGAACGCGTCGCCGCGCTGCTGCGGCACCTGGCCGGGCTGCCGGACTACCTCGCCAGGGCCGAGGAGGTCCTGCGCCCGTCGATCTCGGCCGGCGAACGGCTCTACGGCATCTCCTGGGGACCCGCCCAGGCGGCGAGCATCCGCGGGATCGCCGGCCAACTGGCCGGCGTACGGCCGGACTTCGCGCAGGTGCTGGCGCCGGTGGCCGGCGCGGCGGCCGCGGCCTGCGAACGCTACGCGCGGGCCATCGCCGGCCGGACCCCGGCGCCCGACCTGCTCGGCCCGGAATCCCTGGCCGAGATGCTGCGGATCACCGAGGGCATCGAGCGGCCCGTCGCGGAGCTGATCGAGGAGGCCGAGGCGGAGGTCGCCGCGGTGACCGCCGCGCTGCACCGGGCCGCCCGCCGGATCGGCGAGGCCACCCCGCCGGCGGCGTACGCGCGGCTGCTCGGACACCTGCCGGCCGGCCCGGTCGCCGACTCGCTGCGCTCCATCGTCGAGCGGCTGCGGAGCTTCTGGACCGACCGGGACGTGCTGCCGGTGCAGACGTACGTCCCGTTCGAGCTGTACGGCTCGCACGGCGCGGCGCTGGCCGCCGACGTCGTGTTCATCTTCTCGCCGCCGCTGGAGGCGGTACGCCGGCCGCACCGGGTGCACGTACCGGAGCCGGACCTCCCCCGCCCCGGCCAGCCGCCCGCCGCCGCCTGGTCGTACCTCAACGAGCCGACCCTGGAGATGCTGGCCGTGCACGAGCTGTACGCGGGCCACTACCTGCAGATGGAGACCGCGTCGACCGGCCCGAGCCCGGTACGCACCAGCCTGCTGTGGTTCGCCGGCTTCACCGAGGGCTGGGCACACTACGCGGAGGAACTGGCGATCGAGCAGGGCCTCGCGGACGGCCGGCCGCTGGTCGAGACAGCCCAGCTGCGGTTCGCCCTGGAGTCCGCCAGCCGGCTGCTGACCTACCTGTCCGTACAGTCCGGCCGGTGGACGTTCGCCCAGGCCGGCGCGCGGACGGCGGAGATCAACGGCTGGTCGGCCGAGCGGGCCGGCAGGGACGTCGTGGAGACCGTCTCCAACCGCACCCGCGCCATGTACGCGCTGGGCAAACTCCAGATCCGCCGGTGGCGCGCGGCCGAGGCCGCCACCGGCAACAAGGAACTGCACGACTTCCACGCCCGGCTGATGCGGTGCGGCTGCGCACCGCTGTCGACCGTCCGGCGGTACCTGGCCGACGCACACCCGGCCGCGCTCGGCGCCGACACCTGAGAGCGGCCGGCCCCTCGCCCACGGGCCGTGCGTCGGTCCACCCGAGCACCCGGAAGACTGGCCGGCATGGCGGTTCAGGATCCGGCGCCGTACGCGGCCGTTGACGTCCACTATCCACCGGCCGGCGGCGCCCGCGCGGCGCTGGTCGCCGCCCGGGAGCCGCGGTTCGCCCGGATCGTCGAGGAACGCGTACGCTGGCTGGACCGCGTGGCGCCGTACCAGCCGGGCCTCTTCTACGCCCGCGAACTGCCCGCGCTGCGCGCCGTACTGGCCGATCTCGACCACCCGGTGTCGCTGGTCATCATCGACGGCTACGTCGATCTGGACCCGCAGGGGCGCCCCGGCCTCGGGGCGCACCTGCACACCGAACTGGGGGTCCCGGTCCTCGGCGTGGCCAAGACGGCGTTCCGCACGGCCAGCCACGCGATTCCGGTACGCCGTGGCGCCGCCCGGCGACCGCTGTACGTCACCTCGGTCGGCATCCCCACCGAGCGGGCCGCTGCCCTCGTGGCCGGGATGGCCGGGCCGTACCGGCTGCCCGACGCGCTACGCCAGGTGGACACGCTCGCCCGCGCGGGCGGTCGGTAGCCCCCGCCCGCGCGGGCCGTCGGTAGCCCCCGCCCGCGCCGACCCCACGTCGCCACGGGACACCCGGTCACGGCCGCTTGCCGCCCGGCGAAAACCCGTTGAGCCTTCCGCCCGCATGCCCGTACGTTGCCGGTGGCCCGTCGCCGCGAGGACAGAGGACAACCGGCGTGACCCCACCTGCTCTTCAGACCTGACGCTTTCTTCCGCTCATCTTCAGGCCGACCCTTCCGTCGGTCCTGCCGGGCTGCCCGTGGGCGCCCGCTCATGCAGCGTTTGAGGCCGCGCGCGAACGGCCTCGTGTCAGGTCTCCAGAGAGATCATCGTGTCTTCACAACCTCATGCCGTGCTGCCCTGGGTCGTTCGCCGGACCAGGCTGCCGCTGCTGTCGTTACGCTGCCCGGACTGCCGGTCCGGGTCGGCCACCACCGGCCAGGGCAGGTTCCGGGTCAATGCCAATGGCAAGCTGCTGGACGTGTGGCTGCTGGTCCGGTGCCAGTCCTGCAACCGGACGAAGAAGCTCACCGTGCACGAGCGGACGCCGGTCGGCTCCTTGGATCCGGCCATGCTCGACCGGTACCACGCCAACGATCCGGATCTGGTGGCGGCCACGCTGTTGGATCAGTGGTTCGCCCGCACCAACCGGTTCGCCCTGGACTGGCGGGGCGCCTGGCGGCTGGACGTCCCGCCGGCACGGCACGACGAGGCGTGGCCGGTCCGGGTGGCGGTCGTCTTCGAGGATCCGGTGCCGGTGCGTCCGGAGCGGCTCATCGCGCACGGGCTCGGGCTGAGCCGGGGCGAGGTGCTGCGCCGGGTCAAGTGCGACATTCCGCTGCGCCGTACGACCAGCGCCGCGTTCACCTTCATCGTCATGTCGATGGACTAGCTAGGGCTGGTGTCAGGTCCTCGGCCGCGCCGAGCAGCCGAGGACCTGACACGGCCGACCTACGACGCGGGTTCCAGCACGACGACCGGAATCTGCCGGCTGGTCTTCCGCTCGTACTCGGCGAAGCCCGGGTACGCGTCCTTCTGCTCGCTCCAGATCCGTTCCCGCTCGTCCCCCTCGGCGACCCTGGCGACCAGCTCGACCAGGTCCGTACCGATTTCCGCCTGGACGCGCGGATGAGCCAGCAGGTTGTGGTACCAGTCGGGATTGGTGGGGGCGCCGCCCTTGGACCCGAACACGGCGTAGCCACCGTCCACCTTCTGGTACATCACCGGGCTGACCCGGGTCTGGCCGCTCCTGGCACCCACCGTGTGCAACAGCAGCAGCGGCGCGCCGGCGAACTGGCCGCCCACCTGCCCTCCATTCGCGCGGAACTCCTCGATGATCTTGTCGTTCCAGTCGCTCATGACGTCTCCTTGCCCACGGACCGGCTCCTCAATCCTCGTCGGCAAACCGGCTGCGACGCGACGTTGCGGCACGAGCCGGCACCAACCGACCCAACGGTACGCGTGGACGCCGGTCTTCCGGCGCGCGAACGCGATCCCCCCGACGCGCCCCACGGTCGGCCCGGGGTCGCTACCTGTGGAGGCAGAACGGATGGCCCGCCGGGTCGAGCAGGACCCGCACGTTGTCCTGCGGCTGGTGCGCGGGCAGCTCGGCGCCGAGGCTCAGCGCGTGCGCCACGGCTTCGTCCAGGTCGACGACACGGCAGCCATAGGATGTCTGTGTCAACGCGTCGCCCGCTCCGACCCACCGGCCGCCGAGCCGCGCCTCGTGGATCTCCGCGGCCACCGGGGTCCCCTCGGGGTCAAACGATGGACAGCGGAGTCCCGGCGACCGATCAGCTGCGGCAAGGTGGGGACAGACGGTGTCGATCGAGGCCGGTCATCAGCAGGCGTCCGGACCGATCAGCTTCTCACCGCCGGATCCCTACAACGTGGTGGCGGCCGCCGACGCGTTCGGCGGAGGCGCGGCGCCGGTCCTGGCCGGATTCGCCATCGCCCTGATGGGTCTGGCGATCGACATCCACAGCAACCTGCACGCGCCCGGCCTGGTGATCCTGCTCTTCGCGACCTCGACGGTATCGCTGTTCCACGTGGTTCAGGTCAACGCACAGGCGCGAGCGTACGGCGTCACCCCGTCGCAGGCGCTGGAGTGGTACTCGGACTCGGACATGCCCGACCGGCGCCAAGCGGTCGCCGAGGAGTTGCGCCAGCATCAGCAGGTGTGGAGCCGACTCGTGCGTCGGTCCCGCTACTCGTTCAACATCGGGCTGGTGGGGTTCCTGATCGGCGGGGCCGTCATGGCCATTCCCGGCAGGGCGGCGGATCTCGGCCCCGGCCGGATCGCGGCGGTGGCGGTGCTGGGTCTGGCGGCGGCGATCGAGATCGTGGCCATCGTCGGTGACAGCCGGATCGCCCGATACCGGCCGCTGCGCTGGACCTGGCGCGTCGCGGGGTGGGCATCGGCGCTGCCGAACGCGGAACGCGAGCGACAGCGCCTCACCCGGGACCCCTGCTGATCGTCCGTCCCGGCGGGACTACTTCCCGGCGGGCGGGTCCTTCCTGGCCGCCTCCGCCGCGCGCAGCCGACCGTCCCATCGTCCCTTTTCGACGCACCGGGTCAGGTGATCCTGGCCGAGCCCGACCTCACAGTGCGGACAACGCCGGGCGACGCCCCTGTCGACCAACGAGTGGAACGGGCGGGGGCGCCGGGTGGAGACGTACGCCACCACGACCGCCGCCGCGGCCAGGGCCCAGGTGGCCCAGTCACGGTCCTTGTCCTTGTCCTTGTCCTTGGGACGCTCGCTCACTTGCCGATCCTCCGCAGGTAGTAGCGCCCCGAGCGGTCAACGGGCTCGTAGTCCTTGCGGAGGCGGGACACCGCCTTGGGGTCGCGGGCCGCCACCGCAACCTTCACCAGGAACCGAGCGGTCGCCGCGCCGACGATTCCACTCAGTACGGCGAGCGCCGCCGCGGCGCCACCCGCGGTGCCGACGGCGCCCGGTCCGCCGGTGAGCGCGGCCGCCGACGGGGTCGACAGGATCGCAATGACAGCGGCCACGATCGCCCCGGCCGCCACACCCCAGGCGACGGGACCAACGGCACGCAGAGAAACCACCGTCGTCTTGATGTTGTACGAAATCTCGATCTCGTTGGATCCACTTCGGATCGCCTTACCCAGGCCCTCCGGGCTGTCGACAACGCTCATGAACACCGCCTGATCCTGCACGTGGCCGAGGGGGGAGACGCTCTACCGTCCGTACAGGGCCGAACCCTTTGCGGCGCATCGACATTCCCACCACGAAATGTACGTAGCTCGGCCCGTTCAGCTTCCGGCCATGGTGATGACCAGTTTGCCGCCCTTCGGGCGCCGGTCACGCTCCAACTCGGTCAGGGCGGCAATCGCCTCGGCCAACGGGACCGTGCGGGCGATGGGCAGGCGCAGGACCCGGGCCACCTCCGCCAGGTCGGCGGTGACCAGCCGGCCCATCATCGCCCGGAACGGGCCGGGCAGCACACTCCTGATCATTTTGGCCGGGGTCGGAACGATGTCGACGATGGTTCCCCCCGGCTTCAGCAGCCTTCGGGCCGCGGCGGAGGAAAGCACGCCGGGCGTGTCGAGAACGAGATCGAACCGTCTGGCGAGGACCGCCGGGGCGAAACCGAAACCCACGACCGGATCGACGCCGAGTTCGCGGGCCTCGTCCGTCGCGGTGTCGCGGCAACTGCCGGCGACCGAGGCTCCCCGCGCCCGGGCGAACTGCACGGCGGCCCGGCCCACCCCGCCCAGGCACCCGTTGACGAAGACCGCCTGCCCGGGCCGGACCTCCGCCAGGGCCTGACGGGCGGTCACGCCCACGGTCGGCAGCGCGGCGGCCTGCTCGTACGAAAGGTCCACCGGTTTGAGCACGACTGCCTTCTCCGGGACCGTCACCGCCTCGGCGAACGCCCCCGCCTGCCGGAACCGAGCCCCGCCGAGTACCGCGTCGCCGACCTTCAGGCGGGTGACACCGGCGCCGACCGCCTCGACGACTCCGGCGAAGTCGTGCCCCATCGCCCGCGGAAAGGAGCGACCGGTCAGCAACTTCATCTCGCCGTTGCGCATCTTCCAGTCCAGCGCGTTGGAAGCCGCCGCCCGGACGCGGACGAGAACCTCGTCCGGACCGGGGCGCGCCGGCTCGAACTCGGCGAGCGACATCACCTCCGGGCCGCCGTAGCGGTCGTACTGAAGGCGCTTCACGAGGCGTATTCGTTCGAGATCTCGGTGGCGTAGTTCTTCCACAGCGGTCGCATGGTCTCGGCGTTGACCGGCTGCCCGGAATCGATCATGGCCTTGAAGTCGCGGAAATACTGCACGTACAAATCCGGCGTGAACGTGTTCAGCATGACGGCGTTCTCGTCGCCGATGTTGGCGAACGTGTGCGGCGCCCCGGTCGGCACGATGACCCAGGTGCCCGGCCCGGCGTCGTACTGATCCTCGCCGACGGTGAAGCGGAAGGTTCCCGCCAGGACGTAGAAGCCCTCGTCATGCTGGGCATGACGATGCTGCAACGGGCTCGGGGTGCCCGGCGGAATGGTGACCTCGGCAAACCCCAGCCGATGGTCGGTGTGCTCGCCGTTCTCCAGGATCCGGATCTGCTGCGCCCCGCTGCCGAGGATCTCGCCCTCACCGGGGCGGACGATGTTCACCTTCGCCACGACTTCTCCCGTCGCTATTGCCTGCCCTGATCACCACAATCCTGTTCCGGGCCGGCCGTGCGCGTCTTGGTCGTCCGCGCACGGTTGCTGGTTACCAGTGCGCGGGCGTTGTAGCCGAACGTCGCCTTGAAAAGCTTGCTGAAATGAGTGGGATCGGAGAAACCCCACCGGGCGGCCACGGCGGTGACCGTACGTCCGCCTCCGGTCAGCTCGGCCCGGCAGCGTTCCAGGCGGCGACGCCGGATCAGGGCCGCGACGGTGAGCGGCTGGTCCTCGAACAGCTTGTGCAACCGGCGTACGGAGATGTGGTGGGCGGCGGCGATGCCCAGCGGGGACAGATCGGGATCGGCCAGCCGGGTCTCGATGTAGCCGGCGATCCGGTTCCGCAGCCGCTCGTCCGGGACCGATCGCTCGTCGCCCAGCCGGGCCTCCAGCGCGACCGCGATCAGCTCGATGACGGCCGCCGCCGACCGCAACGCCTCCGCCTCACGGAACTCCGTCGCCGACCGCGCCGACTCCCGAGCCAGCACGGAGACGAGAGCGCCCGGACCGTGGCTGCCGTCGATGCGTTCGCCGACGAGCCGGTCGAGCTGCGCGGGCCGGATCCGAAGCTCCCGGCGCGGAACCAGAATGGTGACGTGCGCCGCGGCGGTGCTCTCGAACCGCAGCGTACGCGTGGGATCGAGCAGCACCAGGTCGGTCGGCCCGAGTTCGGCGTCGCCGCGCCCCTGCTCGATCCGCGTCCGGCCCCGGGCCATCACCTTGACCGCCAGGTTCGCGCCGTCGGAGGCGTCACGCTCCCGCCCGATACAGGCGCTCTCGGGCGTGTCGAGTGAGACCAGCCGCAGCGGTCCGAGGTCATGGACGGCGATCCGGCCCCGGAAGTCGGCCCCGGCGAGCTTGTTGGCCAGCGGCGGAAACCCGCTGGCGGCCAGCTCGTCCTGGAACGTCTCAAGATTGCCGATCACCGGTCAACGATAACGGCGAAACGTCCGCTCGGGCATCGGCTGGGTTGCAGCGGCGAAGGCCCTCCGTCAACGGCGACCCGTCCCCGTTGGTGACAAAATTTGTCACAATCTCCAACAAGACCGCAATGATCAAAAGTGAGAACTGCAAGACGATCGGTGGACGCCGACTCGACCGCACCAGCCCTCCCCAGTGATGATCCGATAAGCACACAGTGACCGGCGCCCGCACACCCCAGCAGACCGCCCCAACGCCGAACCACGTCACACGACTCTCCGGCGACACTCCGTTGTTTCGGCGGAAGGAGTCCGGCCGACGGTCGCCAGGTCGTACCGGTCTGGGTAGCTACAAAGGCTCGCGGTCTCCCTCGGCGGCACGGGCGCCGCGCCAACTGCCGCAGCGGGGACCGGCCACATTGAGGTGATCTCAGCAAAGTCGCGGCGTCGATGCGACCGACACGGGCATAGCAGTCCATAACGGATGGTGCTGGAAGTAGGCGTGGAGCCATCGGTAGACAGGTCTTTGCGACAAGATCCAGTCTTCGAGAGGGCTCCACGTGATCACCTATTCTGCCAGGCTCGACGTCCCAAGGGAACTCGTCCAGCACGTCGCGCGGCTGCTGCGCGCCGAACGTCGGGCGGTCGGCACCCGCCGCCGTACCAGGGCGTTGACCTGCTTCTACCAGGCGCTTCTGGTACTGGTGTGGTTCCGCAAGGGTGAGGACAAGACCACCCTCGCCGCCGGATTCTGGGTATCCAGGGCCACGGCGTACCGGTACGTCGCCGAGGCCGTGCGCGTCCTCGCGGCGCAGACACCGACCCTGCACGACGCCCTCAAGCAGGTTGCCGCCGACGGCTGGTCACACGTGATCCTGGACGGGAAGCTGTTCGACACCGACCGGCTGGCCGAGACCACCCTGTCGGTCAAGGGCGACACCATCGACGCCTGGTACTCCGGAAAACACCGCGACTTCGGCGCGAACATCCAAGCCGTCATGCGCCCCGACGGGCTACCCATCTGGACCGCGGACGCGATGCCGGGACACCTGCACGACCTGACCTGCGCCCAGGAGTTGGACATCACCGGCGCCCTCTACCGGGGCCGCCTCCCACCTGCACCTGCCGACCCTGGCTGACTCCGGCTACGAAGGCACTGGCCAGGGCATCCACACCCCGTACAAGCAACCCGCCGACCCCTCTCGGTCAGGATGGTGTGAGACACCCCGTGTGAGTGGGGTGCTGACCTGAGGACGGGGATCGGAGATCCTTGTGTACGTGTCCACTTCATCTGGCAAGCAGCCGGCCACCGGCAGCGGGGCCGACCCGGCGCCGAAGCCGTCGCGGCGGGTCTTCAGCCCGGAGTACAAGCTCGCGATGGTCGCCGAGTACGAGAACGCCCCGAACGGCGAGAAAGGCGCGATCCTGCGCCGGGAAGGCCTGTACTCGTCACACATCATCGAATGGACACGGGCCCGCAACGCCGGGCACCTCGGCCACGTCGACAGCGGCGGGAAAACGGATACCGCCGCCCCCTCTGCGCCACGGGTGAAAAAGTCCGCGGACCAGATCGAGTTGGAGAAGCTGCGCCAGCAGAACGAGAAACTGCGGGCGGACCTGACAAAGACCCGGATGGCGTTGGACATCATGGGAAAAGCGCACGCGCTCTTGGAAGAACTCTCCGGGAGCGCGGACAACGACAACCCGCCGAGGAGATCCTGACCGCCGCGTTCGCCGAGCTGCGCGACGCGGATGTCCCGGTCCAGCGGGCGTGCG
Source organism: Plantactinospora sp. KBS50 (assembly GCF_002285795.1). GTDB lineage: Bacteria > Actinomycetota > Actinomycetes > Mycobacteriales > Micromonosporaceae > KBS50. Next base: position 1,919,171 of record NZ_CP022961.1, on the reverse strand, counting down.
CGTTGGCGGGGACCTCGCGGGCGACCCACTACCGGCGGGCGCGGCCGGTCGGACCGCGACACGGGCCGTGGCTGCCCCGGACCCCGCCACCATGGACGCTCAGCACGGCCGAACGTGACCGGGTCCTCGCGGTGTTGAACTCGCCCGGCTACGCCGATCTGGCGATTCCTCAGGTGTGGGCGCGGGAACTCGACGCGGGCCGCTACCACTGCTCCATGTCCACGATGTACCGGATCGCGCGTGCGGCCGGTCAGAGTCGGGAACGACGCCGGCTGGCGACCCACCCACCCCGGGTACGGCCGGAGCTGGTCGCGACCGGGCCCGGTCAGGTGTGGTCCTGGGACATCACCGCGTTGAAGGGGCACGTGAAGGGCGTCTGGTACCGATGCTACGTGATCATCGACATCTACTCCCGCTACGTCGTGGGTTGGCTGGTCGCGGCCGCCGAGGACGCGGTCGTGGCCCGTGACTTCCTCGCCGCCGCGATCGGCCGTAACGGGATCGAGCCGCACACGATCCACGCCGACCGTGGTGGCGCGATGGTGTCGAAGCCGGTGTCGGAGATGCTCGTCAACCTCGGTGTCCTCCGGTCGCATTCCCGACCCCGGACGTCGAATGACAACCCGTACTCGGAGGCGCAGTTCAAGACGATGAAGTATGTGCCGGACTTCCCGGCCAGGTTCGGGTCCCTCGCCGACGCGAGAGCGTTCTGCGACGGGTTCTTCACCGCCTACAATCATGAGCATCGGCATTCCGGGATCGGCTGGCACACCCCGGCGTCGGTGCACTACGGCACCGCGGAGCAGGTTCGTGAGCACCGCCAACGCGCCCTCGACGCCGCCCACGCCGCTCACCCGGACCGGTTCACCCGTCGGCCACGCGCCCCGAAGCTGCCCGAGCAGGCCTGGATCAACCAGCCAACCCAGCAGGCACAAACCGTCTCAACTTGACTTGACAACTACCGGACGGCCACCGCCTCGCGGTCGACAACCGCGCACACAACGCGATCCTCCGATCAATGCGATGCCTCGGAGAACGCGGCTTCGCCATCCTGACCGGCCGCTGGCGAACTCTGCGACACACCACCGCCAGCCCACGACAAACCGGCAACATCGTCCGCGCCGCCCTCCACCTCACCCACTTCGAATACCGATACCTACCGGATCCCTGCTGAGATCACTTCACTGTAGTGGGTCAGGTCACCGAGCTGGGTGAGCGAAAGTCCCGCCGCGATGCGTCGCCTACGCAGCTCCGCGCCGAACGAGATCGGCTCAGCTTCTGCCGCCCAATCACGATCTTGTGATTTCCGATCGTTGTCCACCCGGTCAACGATGATCGATCATTTGTGCTACGTCGAGACCTTGACGGCCGCCTTGCCTTGATGATCGGCCATGCGAGGTTTCCTGTTGTCTCTTTCGAGAAGGAAGAACATCCGTCTTGCGACGCGGTCGGCAGCGATGACACTCTACGACGTGTCCGAAGGGGGGACCGGAGTCCATGGCGTCCCGGATCTTTGTCAGTTACCGCAAGTCGGATCAAGCTGCCGTTGCAATACTGCTCGACGAATCGATGCGAGCCCGTTTCGGGGACGAGGCGGTCTTCCGGGACAGCCGCAGCATCCCGCTTGGCGCGGATTTCCGGTCGAAGCTCTGGCATGCGCTGAAGGAGTCCGATGTCCTGCTCGCCGTGATCGGTGAGAGGTGGTTGTCCGCCGAGCAGGACGGCGTCCGTCGGCTGGATATGCCGGACGACTATGTACGTCTAGAGATCGCTAACGCCCTGCGGTTCGGCTTGGACGTCGTGCCTGTGCTGGTCGGTGACACACCCCTACCGTCTGTGGACGATTTGCCTCGCGACCTGCGGGAGTTGGCGTACCGCCAGTACATCCGACTCGACGTTCGGACTGCCCATCGGGACCTGGACACGCTCGCTGACCAGATCGCGAGGATCATCGGTAGCCAGGTGGGCGGGACGCCCCCGCCGCCACCGATCAGACAGATCAACAGCGGCGAGGGTCAGTACACCGTGGTCGCCATCCGCATCGACAGGTTTGTCGACCGACCCGACCCGGAGCAGGGCGCCCTACGCGCGACGATGTACGAGCAGTTGCTCCTCGCGGCCGCCGACGCGAGCCTGCCATGGAGCGACTTCTCGGTACAGGACTACCTCGGCGGGGTCCACCTGTTCGTACCCGGATCAACTTCGCCCGCTGCCATCTTGGTGGACTACCTGGACGCGCTGGAGAAGCGGCTGACAGACTTGCCCGCGGCTGGGCGCCACGAGGTGCGTCTTCGGGTCGCTATCCACCTCGGAATCGCGAGCCGGGACCCGCATGGCTGGGCCGGCGCCGCCTTGGCCGTCGCCGACCGGTTGGTCACGGCCGCCGCTCTCGCCGACGTACTGGCGGCCCGGCCTCGGGCACGGGTCGCCCTGATCGTCTCCGATGGCCTGTACGAGACGGTGGTCAGACCCGGACACCGCGACATGGATCCGAACAGTTTCGCCGCTGTCGACGTCAAGGCAACTGGTCACCGGACAACCAAGGCGTGGGTACGGAACGGGTCGGGTCCGAGACCGGTGTCGCGTCGGCGTTGGCCGTGGCGGGTGACGATCGGGCTCGGTGCGTGCCTCGGCCTTCTCGTTCCGCTCGCCTTCATCCTGCTCGACGGTCGCCCCGACCCGCGCCCGCCGGGAGGAACGACCGTTCAGCTCACGGACAACCGAGCGGGCACGCCGGTTTTCAGCGACGTGAACGGCACTCCCGCAGACACCGGCCGCATCCCATTCGGCACCTCAGTTCACGTTTCATGCAAGGTTCAAAACACCGTCGGCGGTATGACAAGCGTCCTGTACTGGTACCGCCTTGAGAGCAAAGAGTGGCGGGGCCTGTACGCGCCATCCGACACCTTCGCCAATGGCGATGCTCCCGGTACGGGCGGGAGCACGAGGGTAGATGCCAATGTACCGGACTGCTGATCCCATCAAGGAGCGGACGTGAAGATCACCACCGCCCGCACGGTTCCAGTCGCCGTCATGGTCGCGATCCTTGCTGTACTGCTGTTCGGCACGGACCTCGTAAGGGCACGCCAGGGGACCACTCCGACCGAACACCGTGCGGTTCTCAACTCGGATCTCGGCTGGGTGAACCTCCGTCAGTGCACCAAGGCGACCTGCGTCGTGCTCGACCAGCCCGACAACGGCACCGTCGTCATCGTCCGGTGCTGGACAGGTGGGCAGGTCGCCGACCCCGACAACCATCCGGGTCTCAACCGGTGGTACCTGGTAACGAAGATTGACGGACGATACGTCGGTTCCTCCGGCTACGTATACGCTGCCCTGGTCAAGACACCGCCCCAAGAGCTGCCGGGATGCAGCCAGCGGGAAGGCATGACCGAGATCGGAACCCGCTACCCACTCATTCCGGAGGCCGGTCAGACGGTCACTCTCGCACGCGGACCCGCCGCGCAACAGGGCTACTGGTACTCGGTCACGGTACGTGGACTGCGTCCGCACACTGCGGTCGAGGTACGGTGCTTCGACTCGGAGGACGACACTCCCACCGACTTCCTACCGGACAATGTCGGATTCCGTCGCTACCCGATCCGGACCGACGCGAACGGCGACGCCCACAGCGAGAGCGGCTGCTACTCCGCCGTGAACGGGAAGCACACCGTGTCGGTCGACGACTGGTACTCGAACAGCGTGCTGTGGGGCGCCTCGCCAGGTGACGAACCAGCTGCGACCGGCGCTGCTCCCGAGCAGCTCGCCGCAGCGCCCCGTACGCCGGGAACAGGTAGGACGGACAGCCCGATGGTCCGGCTCGCGAGAGGTGCGGCGGCGCCGAAGGGATACCGGTACGCGGTCACTCTCCGCGGCTTTCCTGCCAGCAGCACCATCAGCGTCACGTGCTACGACAGCGTCTCGCCCAGCGGCTTCTACAGGTTCTCCCTGCGCACCGACAGCGATGGAGGCGCCAGCACGACTAACCAGTGCTACTCGGGCGACGGGCCGGATCACTGGGTCACGGCGAACGGCGTCGAGTCGAACCACGTGACCTGGTCCGGTGAGCCGAACGCCCCAGTCCCCCGGCTCCGCCGCCGCCGGCTCCTCCAGCCCCACCCCCACCTCCGCCGCCCCCTGCCGTCCATCTGGCGAGAGGACCGACAGCGCCGGCCGGCTACCGCTTCGCGATCACGTTGAACGCCTTCACCCCGCACACGAGCGTGACGGTGACCTGCCACGACTCAGTCGACCCCGGCGGCTTCTACACATTCAGCCTGCGAACCGACGGCAATGGTCACGCGTTCACCCAGAGTTACTGCTATTCCGGCGACCACCCAGACCACTGGGTACGGGCGAACGGAGTCGAATCCAACCACGTCCAATGGTAGCCACGCCCTTGTCGTTGCCCGCCACGCCTTCGGCATCCTGGTCCCGGCGCTGCTGGCATCGTTCGCGCTCGGCGGTTGCAGCCGCGAGCGAACGGTCGAGCCGTCGTCAGCCCCAACCCCAGCCCAAGGGCTGTCTGCGGTGCAGTTGGCTCAGGGGCCTGCCGCAGAGCAGGGCTATTACTACGCCATCAGCCTCAGTGGGTTTCCGCCGCAGTCCGACATCACCGTCGTCTGCCGCGACAGCATCACCCCCGATGGCTTCAAGACCGGAACCCTCAGGACCGACGACGGAGGTATTGCAGCATCGGAGTCGTTCTGTTACTCGGGCGAAGGCGAGGAACACTGGATCACTGCCAACGGACAGGAATCGAACCGGGTTCGCTGGGTCCAGTCATCCGGCTCACCCTCTGCGGCCAGCGTACTCGTCGCGCAGGGTGCGGCTGCGCCGTCCGGCTACTGGTACATCGTCACGCTGCGCGGGTTCCGAGCCAGGTCAGAGGTCACCGTGATCTGCCGGGACAGCGCAGACCCAGACGGCTTCAAAACCTTCACCATGCGCACCGACAACTCCGGAATAGCCTCGACCCAGCGAGCATGCTTCTCCGGGGAAGGCGCAGAGCACTGGGTCACCGCCAACGGCACCGCCTCCAACCGGGTCCGGTGGACCGAAAGCGCATCTGGGCAGGTCATCCTCGCCCAGGGGGCCGCCGCCGATGCCGGCTACTGGTACGTGGTGCGGCTGCGTCACTTTCCGGCGAGGTCGGATGTGACGCTACAGATCTTGAATGGTCAGGTTGTGTCGGGTTCGAGGGTCAGGCCGGTGTGAGCGAGGAAGCCGTCGAGTAGGTCGGTGCGGTACTGGATGCTCTTGAGTCGGTGTTTGATGATCGCTTGGAGGTGGTCGACGCCGTTGACGGCGAGGTTGCCGATGCTGCGTTTGAGGTGGGACCACACGGCTTCGGTGGGGTTGAGGTCCGGGGCGTAGGCGGGTAGCCGGATGACGTGAAGCCAGTCCCGGGCGTCGATCATCTGCCGCATGGCGGCGCTGATGTGGGTGTTCAGGTTGTCCCAGATCAGCACGATCGGCCCGTCGAGTTGCTGGTGGGCGGCGTCGAGGAGGGCGATGTAGTCGCGTTCGCTGAAGCTGCGTCGTTCGTTCTTGCGGCCGCGGTGGGTGATCGTGCGGTAGATCAGCCGGGACCGTTCGCCGGGCCGGTAACAGGTCAGCCCGGCGATCGAGACGCGACCGGAGCCCTTGCCCGACACCGGAACCACAGGGGTGTGCCCGCGTCGTCCCCAGGTGCGTGCCTTCGGTGGGCGCAGCGTCTGACCGGCCTCGTCTTCGAAGACCAGCCACGCCTGCCGCTGCGCCGCTACCGTTTTCCCGCCGGCCACGTCTCCCGCCGCCACGTGATGATCGCGGCCTCATCCCGCTCGACCGCGCGGTGCTTCGGTACCTGCACCGACCAACCCAACCGGTACATGATGTTCGCCGTGCCGCGCAGCGTGTACCGGGTGCGGAACATCCGGGCGATCAGGTCCGACACCCGGGCCAGGGTCCACCGCTGATCACTACCGAACCCGTGCGCCGCCGGCCCCTGCTCCAGGGCTTCGGCCAGCCGCCGCAGCCGACCCTCATCCAGCCGACACCGAGACCCACCAGGCCCCCTCGACGCGAGGGCCTGCTCACCACCGGCCCGCCACCGCTTACGCCACCCGTACACCGCCGTCTGCGACACCCGCAACCGGCGCGCGATCTCCGGCACCGACACGTCCTCGGCGAACCACCCGGCCGCCTCCCGCCGCACCGCCTCACGCTTCGCCCGCCCCCGCGCGGACAACCCACCTCCATCGGGATACCTCATCCCATCGATCTACCCGAACCCCAAGCCGTCACACAGACCACATCGGACGAACCTGACCATTCAAGATCTGTAGTGTGCCGGGACACCGCCGATCCGGGCGGCTTCAAGACGTTCACCATGCGTACCGATGGTTCCGGGGCGGCCTCCACGGAACAAGCCTGCTACTCAGGTGACCCGGGCGAACATTGGGTCACCGCCAACGGAACTCCCTCCAACCGGGTCAGATGGTAAGGGCCCGATCGGTACCGCGAGATCCCCGCCGGCTCGCACACAGCTGGGCACCTTCAGCATCCAGGATGGACATGCTGACGACGCTCAGCCTTGATCCACCGATGAGGGTCGGTTCGACGGGACCCTGGATATAGAAGGTGCCCTGTCGGGTGGCCGGAGGGAGTCTCACCCTCCGGCTCCCACAGATCCCGGCGTGAACCTCTCGGCTCACCGGGCTCTTGTCATCCTGATCACCAGACGGTGGAGAGCGAGGTGACCCATCTCCAGTGGGCGAACAGGCTCCGTCGCTTCTCGACGGTTCGTCGCCAGTGCTGGAGGGCCTTCTTCTTGCTCCGCAGCCGTTTGAGCTTCCGACGGAGGAAGCGCATCAGGTAGGCGTTGATGCGTTCCAGGAGCGGGTGCAGTTTGGAGCGGTAGAACGCTCCGTAGTACTGCATCCAACCCCGCACGATCGGGTTGATCCAGCGCGCGAGATCGGCAAGGGTCAAGTTCGTCTTGTAGTGCAGCTTCCACGAGCGCACCGTCGCGTTCATCTTCATCTGGGCCGCGTCGCTGCGCGCCGGTAGGAACCCGTTGAAGGTCTGGCCCCGCCGGTTACGTGCTCCACGCTGCCGAAATGTGAAACCGAGGAACGTGAACGATGTGTGCTCATACGAGCCTCGCCGGTTGCTGTCCTGGCAGTAGACGATCCGGGTCTTGTCCGGATGCAGTTGCAGGCCCACCTGCCGCATCCGCTCGGCGATCGCGTCCCGCACCTGGACGGCACGGGCCTCGGTGCGACAGTGCACCACCGCGTCGTCGACGTAGCGGGCGAACTCGACGTCCGGGAACGTCCGTGCCAGCCACGCATCCAGCGCGTAGTGCAGAAACAGGTTCGCCAGCGCGGGTGATACCGCAGAACCCTGCGGGGTTCCCCGCTCCCGACGGATCACGGTCCCGTCCGCGGTGACCATCGGCGCGGCCAGCCACCGCTTCACATACAAGATGATCCACGGCTGGTCGGTGTTGGCCTCCACGGCTTTGACCACGAGATCCCACGGGACGCTGTCGAAGAACTTAGCGATGTCCATGTCCACCACCCAGTTCATCCGCCAGCAGCGTTCCTTGGTCCGCTCGACTGCTTGCAGCGCCGACCTGCCAGGACGATAGCCGTAGGAGTCGCGGTGGAAGATCTGCTCCATCCGCGCTTCCAGCCTCGCCGCGACCACGGTCTGCGCTACCCGGTCCCCCACCGACGGCACCCCCAACGTCCTGGTGCCCCCGGCCTTGGGGATCTCCACCGCTTTGACCGGCGGGGGAAAGTAGCTCCCCGACGACATCCGATTCCAGATCTTGTACAGGTTGTTCTGCACATCCTGCTCAAAATCGGCGATCGACTGTCCGTCGATCCCAGCGGCACCCTTGTTGTCCCTGACCTTCTCCCACGCCCACCAGACCTCCATCTTGGAGATCTCGAACGGCTTGCCTGGTGACTGCTGCTCGGCCACCCGACTCCTCCCCGACCCGAACCGGGCCCGGTTGATCGAATCTCCGAACCACGAATGACCTGGCCCCTTCGCTCCACCCCCACCGCGTCAAGCAGGAGCTTCACCACTACTACGGGCCAGTCCGCCAGCGTCGCCGCATCGGTACTCAGCCCCTCCCGGAGCTACCGGTCGGAACGCTCCCTCTCGCCGCCCGATCACCCGGACAGCCGTATCGGCTCCGCCTTCCCACGTTCCACGTGAAAGCCGCAGATCGAGCTCGCGCCGCCTATATGCCGGACACCACCTGGCCAGTAAGTGGGTAGCCGCCAGACTCATCCCAGAGCAGATCAGATGCCCCGGTTTCGATGTCGACCATTCTCCCTTTCGACACTTCACAGGCTGTGACACAACGCCTTCTCGATCCCCACCTGACACTTGAACAGCGCCTTTTCCACCTCGCTCACCACGACGGTCTTCAGCCAACGCAGCAGGTGGCGGTTTGAAGCCTCCCCCCACAGGGCGACTCCGAGGGGCCAAACCCTCATCTTCCACGCAGCACCGCTTCCGAAAATCTACCTACATAGATCTCCTTCCGCGCGCGTGGCACACCTGAGCTGGAAGGATAGGAGTTGCGAAGCTTCTACCGTCCGGTTCGAGAGGGCACCTCGCAGGTGAGATTACGCTATGACGCGCCGGTGACGGCCGCGACGTTCGATGATCCGAATCTGGTGTCGTGTGCCGGGCTGGTGCCGGTGATGCGGCTTGCCGAGCAGGCCGGTCTGCACGATGCGGTCGCCGCTCGGGTGAGGGTGCCGACGGACAGGGGCGCGAACCCGGCCGGTAAGGTCGCCACGATCGTGGCCGGGATGTGCGCCGGCGCGGACAGCATCGACGACCTCGACGTGGCTCGGCATGGTGGCATGCGGTCACTGTTCACCAGCGTGTACGCGCCCTCGACGTTGGGTTCGTTCCTGCGCACGTTCACCCATGGGCATGTGCGGCAGTTGCAGGCCGCGGCCCGGCAGACGTTGATCGGCCTGGCCGCCCGGGTGCCGTTGCTGGCCGGCGCGGACGTGCTGACCTTTGTGGACATCGATTCGATGCTGCGGCGGGTCTACGGCAAGCGTAAGCAGGGCATCGGGTTCGGTCACGCCAAGGTCGGCGGCTACAACGTCTGGCTGCGCGGCTACAACCCCCTGATCGCGACGGTGTCCACACCGCTGTCGGCGCCGGTGGTCGCTGCTACCCGGCTGCGTTCGGGTAACACCGGTTCCGGCAAGGGCGCTGCCAGCATGATCGCCGAGACGATCGGCACCGCCCGGGCCTGCGGCGCGTCGGGTGAGATCGTGGTGCGGGCCGACTCGGCGTTCTACGCCAAGACCGTCATCACCACCTGCCGCCGCCATCAGGTGCGGTTCTCGGTCACCACCCGCATCGACGCCAAGATCCGTACCGCCTGCGCAGGCATCAGCGAAGACCAGTGGGTCGACATCAAGTACCCGCAGGCGGTCTGGGACGAAGACGAGCAACGGTGGATCTCCGACGCGCAGATCGCCGAAACCCGCTACACCGCGTTCGCCGGCACCCGGCACGCCGTCACCGCCCGGCTGATCGTGCGCCGCATCCGCCGCGACGACCCAGCTCAAGCCCCGGGCCAGGAAGAACTCCTACCCGACTACCGATATCACGCCGTGTTCACCGACAGCCCCTACACCCTCGTGCAGGCCGAAGCCCAGCACCGTCAACACGCGATCATCGAGCAAGTCAACGCGGACCTGATCGCCGGCCCCCTGGCCCACCTGCCCTCAGGCCGATTCTCCGCGAACGACGCCTGGCTGACCTGCGCCGCCATCGCCCACAACCTCACCCGCGCGGCCGGGCACCTCGCCGCCGGCACCTGGAAGACCGCACGCCCCGCGACCATCCGGGCCCGAATCATCACCATCGCCGCCCGCCTCGCGCACCGGGCCCGCACCATCCACCTGCACCTACCCGAACACTGGCCCTGGCAGGCCGCGTTCGACAACCTGTTCACCGCCGTCCAACCGGCACCCGGCTAAGCACCTCATACCAACCGAAACCAGGCGGCCCACCCACAGGCCACGAACCCCACCCCAGCCCCCACCGACCACCCCGGAGCGTAACTAATCAGGTCGTTGGTCGTACGCTGGTTTGATCTTGGTGGGGTGGTCGGGCAGGATGTCAGGATGCCCGAGATGCCGTCCATCGTGGAGTTGTTGGAGCGGCTCGTCGCGTTGGAGAAGGCTGTCGCGGCGCGTGATGTCCGGATCGAGGCCCTGGAAGCGGAGAACGCTGAGTTGCGGCGCCGGTTGGGTCAGACCCCGCGGAACTCGAACATGCCGCCCTCGGCGCAGGGTTTGGACAAGCCCTCACCGAAGTCGTTGCGGGGTCGTTCGGGGCGGCGCGTGGGTGGCCAGGGCGGGCATGAGGGACGCACCCTGCGGCAGGTCGAGGTCCCGGACGAGATCGTGCGGCATGAGCCGGCCGTGTGTGCCGGGTGTGGTGACGGGCTCGCCGACGCCACGGTCGTGGCGGTGACACGCCGTCAGGTGTTCGAGATTCCCGAGGTGAAGGCCCGCGTCGTCGAGCATCATCTGGTGGCTCGCCGTTGCGGATGCGCGACGGTGACCTGCGGCAAGGCCCCGCAGGGCGTGGACGCGCCGGTGCAGTACGGACCTCGCCTGACCGCCGTGGTGGTGTATCTGCTGGTCGCGCAGTTCGGGGCGCAGAAACGTGTCGCGCAGGCGGTCGCGGATCTGTTCGGGGTGCCGATCTCGCAAGGCAGCGTCGCCGCGATGGCCGCCCGCGCGGCCCGCCGGCTCGATGGTGACTTCCTCGCCGCCCTGCGTGCCGCTCTGGCCGGCGCTCAGCTGGTGCATTTCGACGAGACCGGGTTCAGGGTCGCGGGCCGCCTGCACTGGGTCCACTCCGCGTCGACCGGTAAGTACAGCTTGCTCTACGTGCACCCGAAACGGGGCCGGGAGGCCATGAACGCCGGCGGGGTCCTGCCGGTGTTCGCCGGGATCGCCGTGCACGACGCGTGGGCGCCGTATGACTGCTACCCGAACGTGACTCACGCGTTGTGCTGCTCGCATCTGCTACGCGAGCTCGTCGCCGCGGGTGAACTCGACCCGGCAGCGACCTGGGCTGAACAAGGCATCCGGGCATTGAGCCTTTTTCATCCTGCGTAGCGGGCGGCTTCGACGTGGTGCAGGACGAGGATGGCCTGCACGATCGCGGTGGCGCGGCGTGGGCAGCAGCGCAGCTTGACCAGGATCTTCCAGGTCTTGAGCGTGGCGATCGCGCGCTCACCGCGGGCGCGGATCTTCGCGTGCGCCCGGTTGACCGCCTTCTGCCGGCGTGACAGCTTCGGCCGGAAGCGGCGCCGCTTGAATGGGGTGCGCAGGCTGCCGCGGGCGCCCTGGTAGCCCTTGTCCGCGAAGGTCATCACGTCGGCGCTGGTCAAGGCTTCGATGATGTCGTGGGTGCGGGCGGCGGTCAGGTCATGCGTTGAACCGGGCAGCGCGGCCGATGCCCAGACGAGACGCCCTGCCGCATCCGCGATGACCTGCACGTTCACGCCGTGACGTTTGTGCTTGATGCCCCTATGTATGTCAAGCCGTAGAGGGCTGTGGCGGTGTTGTCGGGGTCATTGAGGCGATGATGATCCGGTAGATGGCGCGGGCGAGGTACCGCTTAAGGCAGCGGATGATCTCGCGTTTGGACAGACCCTCGGCGGTCCGTCGCTGCATGTAGTCCCGCGTTCTCGGGTTCCAGCGCAGTCCGATGAGCACGGCTCGGTACAGCGCCGCGTTGGCTTGGCGGTGGCCTCCGCGGTTGAGTCGTCGACGTTGGGTCTTGCCCGAGGACGCCTCGACTGGACTGACTCCGCAAAGGGCGGCGAAGGACGCCTCGCTGGCAAGCCGACCTGGGTTGTCGCCGGCGGCGATCAGTAGCGTGGCGGCTGTGTCGGGGCCGACGCCGCTGATCCGCAGCAGTTCTGGTGCTGTGGATTGCACCGCGCCCGCGATGCGGTGCTGCAGATCGCGGATTTCGGTCTCGAGGTGCTGGATGCGGCGGGCGAGCTGTCGTAGCGTGTACAAGCTTGCCGCAGTGACGGCGTCCTGGGCATCGACGTCGAGCTGGCAGCATCGCGCGACCAGCCGGGAAGTATTCAGCAAGGCGAGGGCTTCACGCAGTGCGGGCTCGGCAGTGACCACGATGGCCTTGAGCTGGTTGATGGCCTGGACACGGGCTTTGACCGCCGAATCTTTCGCGGTCTTGAAGATCCGCATCGCCTCGACCAGCCCGTCGGCGGTCTTCGGCAGCGCGGTCGCATCTCCGGCGAGGACGGCCCGGGCGGCGGCCTCGGCATCCACCGCATCGCTCTTGCCGCGCCGGCGCCGCACGGACCGGTCCGGCCGATTGACCTCGATGACATGCACGCCCGCTGCACGTAGCAGCCGGGTCAGCCCTGCCCCGTACGATCCCGTGCCCTCAACCCCGGCCAGACGCAGCGGGCCATAAGAGCGTGCCCACATCACCATGTCGCGGTAGCCCGACTTCGTCGTCGGGAAGTCTCGACCGGCCAGCAGCACACCCAACGTGGTCAGCACGACCGCGACGTGCACATCCTTGTGGGTATCGACGCCCAACACCACCTCGTGGTCGCCGGTCTCAGTCTGGCCTTCCTGCGGCATGATGGTCACGGCTGCTCTCTCATCGAGGAACGGAAACGGTGGCCGTCGCCGGGCCGGCGCCCGCGGTCAGGACTGTGACGGTGCCTTGTAACGGCAAGGCCCCTATCGGGACACGCCACGCCGGCTCGGCGGCAGCAAGCACCGCCACAGAACCCGGTCGACAGATCAAGCACAGGGCACCGACAGGGCCAACCAGAGTACGGGTCAGACCGAACCCCGAGGCGGCATACAGAGATTCTCACAGCCGGAGTAGTACGGCTTCTGGTCGGCGACCCGGTCGATCGGGATCAGCGTGCCGTCCAGGATCGCGTAGGCCAGTTGCCGGATGCGCCGCATGGCGGTGTCCAGGTCCTCGGCGGCAGCGCTGAGCAGGGCGATTGCTTCTTGAACATAGCGCCAGGCGGTCGCGACGCCGATCTCGAAGCCGGCGGCGAGGCGGGTGTAGGTGTCGCCGTTGCGCAGGTGGGCCAGGGCGAGTAGTGCCTGGCGGCCCGGGGTCAGCCGCCTCCACCGGGATCTGCGCTGCTGGCGGTGGCCGCGGATGCGTTCGGCGAGGTGGTTCAGGGCCTGGCTGGACAACGGGATCGTGGCAGGGTAGGACAGCATGGCGAGGCTCCCGGTCGGGGCATCGGGTCTTGGTCGATTTGCTGTCCTACCTGGAGCCTCGCCCTCATCGATCAGCACCCCTGCCGACCCGGACTGACCTGCAAGATCAGGTTGGAAAAGGCTCATTGCTGGCCCTCAAAACCGCCGCCGAGACCGCCATCCTCGCTGGCGAGGACCACATCCCGGCCGATATTCTCGCCGCCGGTGTCGCGTCGTTCCGGCACGCCGCGCTGATCGGAGTCAAGGACCACGCCGGTCAACTCACCCCGATCGGCAAGAAGCTGCACGCCCTGGCCCGCAGGATGCGCGAACGCATCGACGACTACCTGCGTTTCGCTCAGGACCCTCGGCGATGTCCGTTCGACAACAACGCCGCCGAACGCGAAGTCCGCATGGTCAAAGTCCGGCAGAAAATCTCCGGCGCCATGCGCACCCTCACCGGCGCCGAACACTTCTGCCACCTGCGTTCCTACCTCGCCACCGCCGGCAAACACGGCATCAACCAGCTCGACGCACTCATCCAACTGGCGTCCGGCCGACCATGGATACCCGCAGCCAGCTGACCTGATTAGTTACCCCGGAGCAAGCCGATCACGTAATCGGCCGACTCCCACTGCCCCGGAATCACCCAATACCGAAATTATTCAACCGCGCTCATGACGAACCGCTTCGGTGGATCGAGGCTCAGAGACTTCGGGTTCCGTTGACTGACGAGCCGTCGGCGCCGGGCCGGGGCGGGGGCACCGTACTCGCGGGTCCCAGTTTCACCGGCGAGAGAACGGGAGGTTCCGTCCAGCCAGCAGGGGTAGGGCGTTTGCGTGACACTGCCTCACGGATACGATCGGTCAGCTCGTCCCTGAACCGCTCGATGTCGACGGCCTGCATCACGCCTTTCTCGATGAGATATGTCAGTAGCTCCGACGAGCGCACGTCGCGTGCTTCATCGCGATCGATTCCAGCCTTCCAGACCTGCATGATGAGGTCGAAGGTCCCTTCCGCGTCCTTCGGATTTTCGGCCACGTGCGCGAGTAGTAGCTGGTAGGGGTCCAGGTCCAGTCCACGAAGTGCCGAAAGGGCTTCTTTGTGTCTTTCCAGCTCGCCGCGATGTTCGATTCTCCGGATCTCGTTTGCTCGCATGGTGGCGAGCTTGGCCTGCTCGTGCCGCTCGGCTTCGATTTCCCTATGGCGTTGCGAATCTCTGCGGTCAGCCAGGTACTGACGTGCGGCGAGATCGGGGGCGAGCTGTGCGCTGACGTGGTAGATTCTGATTCCTTCAGGAAGGGCGATACCGTCGGCGTGTTCGTGGTTGAACCGCTCCTCGGCGAGGTGTGCCTCATCGATTTCGAATTCCCGGACCGTGGCCCTCAGCGCGTCTGTGACGTAGTTGAGGATCGCGGAGGCGCCATAGGTGATATTGCGGCGTACCACCTCGGCCGGATCCGTCACTCGGAATCCGATATTCAGTGTCGCCTCCAGATGATGGGCGTGCCTTGCGGTTGGCAGGTCCAGTCCGCCCAGTTTCGCGATCCGCCGGTGATCGGCCACGTCTATCTCGTGTCGCGTCCAGGCGAATAGCGATGCCTGGCGCCTCCATGTGAAGCGGACGGTCTTCGGGTCGGTCACCTCGCCCGCGGCGTTCGAGTACACGATGGCCACCCCTGGTCGTGAGTCAGGGGTACGCTGCCAGCCGGGCCAGGCGATAGGTGTCGAGCGAATGATTGGCTGGAATCCACGTGCCATTACGTCTGCTCCAGGTTCGTGGTGTTAGTCTCTAGCTGGTCGAGGTAGCCTTTGACGGCGGTCGCGGTAGTTGTCAGTGGTTGTAGGTGATCAGGGCTGTGCCACTGTTCGACCAGATGGCGTACGATGTGCTGCATCCGCTCGGACTGCTGATGTATTGCGCCGATCAGATATGTGAATGCCCGTCGCATCGTCTGGTTTTTTTCCGCCATGACGGCCCAGTCGGTGAGGGCCGCGGCGGCTGCGTCGCCGAAGGTCCAGGACTCTAGGGCATCTGCCCACAAGAGACGCAGCCTGACCCGCAGCCCTTGGTCACGGTCTGCAAGGACGAGCAGGACCGGCCACAACTTCGGCGCTCCGCGATCGTCGTCACCCATCTCGGCGATCAGCGACAGTGCCGCTTCGAGGAATGCCCACTGCGCTGCCGGTTCGCGCCGGTAGTTGGGCAACCAGTCGCACAGAGTCATCATGATCGGGCCTGCGAGGCGGCAGTCATCCCGACCGGCGAGATCGGAGAGGCTGCGTCCTACAGAGGTTCTGACCTCGTGCTTGTCGATGACGGCAAGCCTGCCGAGCCGGTCGATCAACCACGTCGGGTTGCTCGAGGCGAGGCTCACGCCGTAGGCACGGGCCGCCGTTGCCTGCGTCTGCGTACTGCCTCGGACTCCTCCGTGCCATTCCTCGACGAGACGCATGACGTTCGCCTCCGTGGAGGCGGTCGTCGTTGGCACCCGTAGGGCGTTCGCGACCGCCTCGCGCCGAAGGTTGTCGTCGTCCCGGGCCCAGGGGGCGAACATGCGGTGGTGCAGATAGTCGAAGTTTTGGATGGCAAGTAGCCCGAGGGCTGTCGCAGCGCGAATCCGGACGCGCTCCGGCTGTTCCTTGGCCGACGCCAGTTCGAGCAACCAGGCGGTGATGGCCTCGGTGAATCCGGATCGGCCCCAGAAGTGCTGGATGACGCGCCGGGGATATGTCCGTTCGGAATATTCGACGGCGTGGACGACGGTGCGGCCAAAGGAGTCTCGGGCATACACCTCCCGCTGGCACGCGCGGAACTCGTCCAGCCGGTCCCCGGCACCGGCCCGACTGAGGTCTGTCGGCTTGTTTCTCGTGGTGTCTAGTTCCGACAGCAGCACTCTGCCCGCCTCCGTCACCGTTTGGTGGGGCATCCCGTCGAGTACCGCAAGCGCGACGGCGAAGCAGATGTCCTCGCGGTCGGTGAACCCGTCGAGCCAGATGGTGAAGTCGTCGGCGTTCCGTCGCGCCATCCTGTCTCGCACGAGCGTTATATTGGTCTTGCCGTCTTCGGTGGCGCGCTGGACGAGTTCGGCGAAAGTAGCTGCCCGCCTGCGCGGCAGCTGCGGCACCAGGTCGTCGATGGCCGGGCCCATCCCGTCCTGGTCAAGCACTTGCTCCGCCCGGTAGCCGAGGCGCCAGCGCAGATGGCTCTCGACAATTGCCCGATGCGTCGGGGGGTCGAACGCTGGAAGGCGGTGGTCGAGCGCCTCCTCGTCCGCGAGCCGGGTATCGGGCCCGACGATGATGACGAGCCGAGCCTTAGCCTCCATGAGGAGGTGGTCCAGGTTTCGCAGTTGACGCCCGGAGACAGGCGTCGCCGCCTCGGGCTCGACTACGAGTCCGGCGCCCCTGAGCCGGTCGTCGGGCTGCCGCTGTTCCACCTCGATTGCATCGGCGAGCTGCGCGAGATCCACGGCTGGATCCAGAACGTAGATCGTGTCCTGGGCTGCCTCCAGCAGCAGCCTGATTGCGAGAGTCGTTCTGCCGTGGCCGGCCGGGGCCTGCAGGAGGGAGGTGCTTCGGGCCTTGAAGTCGGCCAGCAACTTCCCCATGTCTCGGGGCGGTACGAACGCGACGCGGGCCGCCTCAAGCAACAGGGGAGACAGACGGCGCATCCGCGCGGGTGTCTCGCTCCGACCGAAAGAGATCATGTACTTGTCGCCGCCGACCAGGTCGCCCTGAATCAGCACCCGTTCAGCTTCTTCCAACCACTGTTGACGCCGAGTCGCGCCTCCAGGGTCAGTCGTCGTCGCGTCGCCCAGCGAGGTTCCCATACCGGCCGGTCCGGCGCGACCGTTCACCCCGCCCGCGCCGCCGGTCTCACGGCCCACGCCTGGGGCCGCGTTCTCGGTGCCGGCAGGGGTGGCCGTCTCCCGGCCTGGGGCCCCCGCGTCCGGTCCAGGGTCGTCCGCAGTGGGACCCGGCCCCTCACTCATCCCGGGTCACGTACTTGGAGCCGTTGACGATGTCTCCGCCCACTCGTACACGGCCGTTGAAGGTAATACCACCGGCCGCAGGTGGTTTGTCCGACTGCTTGGCGCCGGCGCCGGGACCGCTGCTCGCCACGACAAGCTCCTCGAGTCGGTCGAGCAGGCATCTGAGGTCCCGGTCCGCACTCCGATGACGCAGAGTGAGGTACTGGCGGTGCTCGAGCGCGGCGAGCGACTCCGGCAGAACGCCGTCGGAAGGCTTCGTAGCGCCGCCCACCAGCACAGGAATGATCGGAAGTCCGATCTGGAGAGCGAATTCGATTTCCTGCCGTACGAAATCGTCAGTGCGATCTACGCGGCGTTCGCCATCCGCGTCGGGAACGAGCCATCTGGGACCAATGACGACAACCATCGCTACACATCTGGCGAGCTGACCCCACAGCGTTGGCCGAAAATCGGCTCCGAGTGGAATTGACTTACTATCCAGGAAGGATGCAGCCTCTCCTAGTCGCTGGTCAATACTCTGAGCCAGCATCACGGCGGCCGATGGATCGTCATTGTTCCGATAGCTGATAAAAACCTTTGCCATTGCGTTCTACTCCCGAGGTGGGTTCGCATCTGTTCCAGGGGCCGCGGATTGGCACCCGGTAACATACCCCCAGGCGTCCACTTGGGTATGCGCCAACGCTCAGCCTGCCCGGACGAAGGCACACCTATGGATGATCGGCTCGCAGAGGGGGGAAGTCCAGCCGGTGCCTGTTGCCCGCAGAGAGGGAAACGGGACACGCCGCCTGGTATCCCGGAACCTCCGGTCCTCGGTCGTGCCCCGACGACCGCGCCTGCTGCGGCCATCCAGCCGAACGCGACCGCGGATGCCAGTTCGGGCCACCATAGGGCAACCGAGCCGGCGGTGATGCCAAGAGCGACCGCACCACAACGTCGTATCAAGCCAAGGCCAATGAGCTTCGCCGCCATCGTCGTCCAATCGTTGATATGGATCACCGCCACCAGCTCTTCCATCGAGTTGAATGCCTCCTGTAGGCTCACGCCAGCAGGTCGCTAATAGCAGCATGCAGCGTCGCGGGGCCAGCGGACAGTTGTTGCCCAGCCAGTTACTTCCTAGGCAACGGGAGACGAGATGCCTCGAAGCGTCGAAAAAGACACAAAGTCATTCGGAAGGGCGTTACGGGAACGTCGCAACAACGCTGGCCTGTCACTCACGGAACTGAGCCAGATGGTTCATTACAGCAAGAGCTACCTCAGCAAGATCGAGAATGGATTGAAGATTCCGAGCCCGGATCTGGCGCGCAGGTGCGACGCGCAGTTGGACGCTCGTGGAGCCCTGGCCGCGCTCGCGCCGGAGGCGTCGCCGAGCCCCTCGCCTCCTCCGGCGGGTACGGCGGACGTCTGGACGATGGGTCTCAGCCCCGACGGATACAGCGAGTTCAGTGGCCGGCACCGGCAAGGCCCCCAGACAACCGGGGTAGCCACCGTGTATACGTGGACGCTGGAGCCGACCTCCGGCCCACGTCACACCGAAGGCGAAACCTTACCCACCTTCCTGACGATATTTCAGGAGTCACGCCGTCTCGGACAGACGATCGCACCAGCGGCACTGATCCCTATGCTGATCGCGCAGACTAACGCCCTCCGAGTGATGGCGCCGCAGGCGAGGTCCGACGACCGGAATCGCATACTCACCCTCGCCGCGCGCTTCGCCGAGTACACGGGCTGGATGGCCCAAGAAGCCGGCGACGACGGGGCGGCGATGTGGTGGACAGATCACGCTTGCGACCTCGCCGAGGCAGCCGGATACCACGACCTCGCAGCGTACGCACTTGTCCGGCAGGCGCTGATCACGATGTATCGACACAATGCCCCCGGCACCGTCGAACTTGCGCACCTAGCCCAGGAGCAGACGCAAAATCCCAGAATCCGTGGACTGGCCGCGCAACGTGAAGCCCAAGGACATGCCATCGCCGGTGATTACGACGCCTGCATGAGGGCTCTCGACCGCGCCCGCGACCTGCTGAACGTGCCCAGCGAAGACGGCGAACCCATGATCGGCACGTCAACCGTCGAGGATCCGGTCACCCTCGCGACCGCCTGGTGCCTCCATGATCTCGGACGTCCGGCAGCAGCGGTCGAACTGTTCGATGCCGCGATCCGTCGTATCCCCGCGCACGCGCACCGTGCAAGAGCCCGCTACACGGCTCGGTGGGCGCTTGCGTTGGCCGCCGCAGGAGAGACCGAGCGGGCGTGTCTCGAGGCGGAGCCCGTCCTAGAGGCCCTCGCCCGTGCGGACTCCGCCACAATCCGCGTGGACCTCCGTCGGCTCGCTCAGGAACTTGCGCGGGCACACCACAGGACTGCGGTGCGGAGCCTCGCACCCCGCCTTGCCTTGGCCCTGCACACCGGCACCCTCCACACTTGATCGGCAGCCGTCCCAGGCCCCACCCGGTTGATGGGTCAGGACAAGCACTGGCTCCGGTAGGAGCCCGCGACACGGCGTCTTACTCACGGATCCTCGGTGACCGGGCCAGGTAAGGCCAGGTTGAGTCGAACGTGGCGGTGGGATCGGCTTCCTCGCAGACGGACGGGTCGTCACCGGGCCAGGCTGTCCGTAACCTACCGTTCGCCCCCGTGGCTGTGACCCGGCAGAACGATGACGTTACCGCTCGTTGCCGGCCGGCGCCCCGGTCCGGTTCGTGCCGACGAAGTGGCCCGGCTACCTGGTTGCTGCGGAGCAGGGCGGTGACATCACCGCGGACCGCCATACTGGAAGTTGGCCGTGCTGGTCGGCCTGCGCGACGGTCCGCGCTCCGGTGACGTCTTCGTGCCTGGCTCGCGCCGGTACGCCGATCCGGCGTCGTTCCACCGGGGGAGGCTTGTTGGCGAGCAGCAGCGCGGCCAGCCTGGTGTAGGTCAGGTCGTTCCGATGGACGGACGGGCCGTGTGGGCTATGGCACGACCGTGCCGAGTCCTGTAGACCGCATCAGCTGGCCGAACAGGGTCCGCACCATGCAGGTCAGGTCCTTCTTCGCCTCCGCTGCGGACACGTGGGCGGTGCGTTGGTATGTCCCTCCCTCCCAGGCCACGACGTCATTGCGTATCGCCATGCGTCTGAATGTGTCCTGCTCAACCTGCAAGGTTTCGGGAAGTGCGCCGTCGATGGCATCGACTCGGACGCCGATGTCTACGCCGGTATCGGTCAGCCCGGCCGACCGGCAAACCTGGCGCACCATGCAGGCCGTCCACATCGAAGAGGTCCACATCTTCATCCAGTCGAACGCCGAGCGCGCCGGCTGGATGTTCCACTCCGGGTGTACCAGGTTGTCCACCGCGAAGTGCACCGCGCCGGACTCGTAGACGACGAGGTAACCTCGCGTGCCTTCCCCGTCGTTTCGCGGTCGCGTGATCCGGCCGACACCAGCGGGCCAGCGCTCGGGTGTGCTTGCCCATCCGCGTGTGGGATTCCACGCGTGCGCGACGAATCGGCCGAGCGTGGGAGCGCCATCCGCGAGCCGATCGACGGCAGCTGTTGCCTTCTCGGCCTGCTCGTCGAGCCACCGGTAGTAGCCGGCCGGGGCCTGAAAATCCGCCAGAAGCTCGTCGTTATGGTTCCCCGTCGGATACGCCACCACCGCGAGACGTCCCGTCGGCGCCAGCTCCCCGAACACATCCGGGCTCGACAGCGCGGCCGCGATGTGGCTAACCCGCATGGTGCGTCGACGAATCAGCGCCTCAACCTGGGCGTCGGACAGCCGGTACGTGGAGCATTCGTCGCGGCCGTAGTACCGCTTGTTCGCCTGGTGCGGGGCGAGCGGGCTCACCGGGACCCGAATGAACACGATGCCGCGGGTCTGCTCGTCGGGGTCAGCCAGTACGTGGCACTCGACGTGCAGCGGCGGGTCAAGCGCGCGGGCGGCGTCCTCCACCCGCTCGATGATGCCGGCGAGCGGGACCGGCGTCGGCCTGGTCGCCTTCCGCGTCGCCTTGTTCTCCTCCACCCCGACGACCAGGACGCCGCTGTCGTTGGCGAGGGACGCGATGTCGCCGCGCATCTCCTCGTTCTGACTGGGCTTGTACTCGGTCTTCAGCTCAAGGTAGTGGTGCTCGAAGACCTTGCCGTTGTTGATGTCGTCGACCGCTTCGGCGTACGACGCAGGTTCCCAGCCAGGACGCGGAGTTGTCACGGCGGTCCATAATTCACCGCCCCAGTCGCCGTTCGCAAACGGACCGGCCAGCGTGTCTACCGTGCTGCCGGCTGCGGCCGGGCGGGCGGGCGGGCGGGCGAGTCACGATGGCGCAGCGGGCCCTGGGCTGGCCTACTCGTCCCACTGCTGCTGCAGATCACAGACGCGGCATAGTCCTGAGGCGGCTTCAGGTACAGCACCCACCGGCAGGATCAACAGTACGAGATTCGACCACCGCGACGCCGGCCACGCAACGCAGGCCAGGAACTCCTGCAGGCTCGGTCGCCACCCGTCGAGCCGCATCGGCCCTCCTCCTGAACGCCGAGGTTGAAGAAACTAACGCTTCCACACTCGAAAAGCGCCCGCCCTTGGGAGCAGGACTTCCTAGTCTCGGAAGCGCTCTCCCCCGGACAGGTGTCTGTCGAGGCCAGAGGCCATCGGGCGAGCGCTTCCACACTCCGGAGGACTGCACCGCCGCTCCAGCTTCCACCGCCGCCACTGGCGACCCGCCACCGACGGCAACCCCACCAACGGCATCCCCGCCATCATCCGCGGACTCCACTTCCACGACCTTCGACACAGCCACAAGACCTGGCTCATCGAAGACGACGTGCCCGAGGTCGCCCAAGCCAAGCGACTAGGCCACCGCCTACCCGGCATCCGAGGCATCTACAGCCACGTCAGCCCCATCGTCGAGCAACGCCTCGTCGACAGACTGCAAGCACGCTGGGAACGCACACCCCGACCCCAAGGTGACAACACTTCCCACTAGGAAGTGCTCACCTGGGAGCAGGACAATCCGTTAACGGAAGCTGTCACCCCCAGGGAGCGGCCCCGCTCCCCAGATGCTCCCCGCGTAAGGCCCCGAACAACAGAAAGCCCGTTACCGGATATCCAGCAACGGGCCGCTCCAACTGCCTATATAACCTGTGGGCGATACTGGGTTTGAACCAGTGACCTCTTCCGTGTCAAGGAAGCGCGCTCCCACTGCGCCAATCGCCCTCGTCTGGTTGCCGAGGTGGAGACGGGATTTGAACCCGTGTACACGGCTTTGCAGGCCGTTGCCTCGCCTCTCGGCCACTCCACCGAGGTTGCCCCCGACGTGCATGGTGGCATCTCCGAGCGGACGACGGGATTCGAACCCGCGACCCTCACCTTGGCAAGGTGATGCGCTACCAGCTGCGCTACGTCCGCACATCCCCGGGCGTTCCCCGGCGACGGATCAGAACTTTAGCCGAGTGCGGCGGCGGATGCCAACTCGGGGTCGGCGTCCCGCGCGTCCGGACCGCGAGCCTCCGCCCACCGGCCGATCCGCACATGATCCGGACGGGATCAGGACGGGATCCGGGCGTGGAGATCGACACGCCCGACCGGGGTTCGGCCAATCGATCTTCGGGCGGCCCGAAACGATCACCGGAACCACCCCGGCCCCACGATCAACAAGAGGCACGCCCCGACGCCTGGATTCGCAGCCGAATCCCCTACCAGAGAATCAGCGATCTCGATATCAAACGGATGGAGGAGTCCGAACGTTGCATTGCGAAGTGTCCGATTGTTGACTCTTCGTCATAGCCCAACACCGCCCTCGGTAACTCCCCGTGTCCGGATCAATGGATTACCGTAGCCGCGTGACGAGACGTGCGGCAGAGGTCCGCCTTGATTCGCTGCTGCGCACGGCGTGCGACGTGATCATCGAGCGTGGCCTGGCCAACACGCGTACGGCCGACGTCGCGCACGCGGCCGGCGTCAGCCAGGCCCTCGTCTTCTATCACTTCTCGACGAAGGAACGGCTGCTCGCACGGGCCTTCGCGTACGCCGCCGAGCGGGACCTGACCCGGCTGGACGCGGTGATCCGGTCCAACACGCCGCCGCTGGCCAAGCTCAAGCGGATCATCAAGCTGTACGCGCCGAGCGGCCGGTCCACCTCCTGGGCGCTGTGGATCGACGGCTGGGCGGAGTCGCTGCGCACTCCGGAGTTGGAGAAGGTCTCCCGGCGGCTGGACCTGCGGTGGAAGGAAACGCTCACCGAGGTCATCTCGGCCGGCGTGCAGGATGGCACGTTCACCTGCCCCGACCCGCCGGGCGCCGCCTGGCGGATCAACGCGCTGATCGACGGGCTCGCGATCCAGGTGTCGGTGCACGACCGGGTGATCAGCCGGCGGCAGCTCGGCGAGTGGATCCGGCTGGCCGCCGCCCGTGAGCTGGGCATCGAGCCGGCCGACCTGGCCTGATCCGGTACGTCCCTTCCACCGCCCCGCGATCGTTGACCGGTACGGCCACCCCACCGGACAAGCTCGCGAGGATGGACCGCCATGAAACGACTGGATTCCCGGACCGGACCCGGCGACCGGCACGAGCCCGGCGCCCCGACCGGACCCGGTGACCAGACCGGATCTGACGGCCAGGCCGGGCCGGACACCCAGCCAGGGCCGGACACCGAGCCCGGGCCGGACACCGAGCCCGGCGAGCCGGGATGGCGGGCCGACCGACCCGACCTGCGCGCCATGACCAGCACCGCCACGACCGGCACCGCCACGACCAGCACCGCCGCGACCAGCACCGCCACCTCGGCCGGACCGGACAGTCCCGACGAGGCGGACCGTCCGAACGGCTTCGGTCTCCACTTCGGCTTCCGCGCCGACATCGAGGGCCTGCGGGGGCTCGCCGTCCTGGTGATTCTGGTCGGTGCCGCGGCGCCGAGCCTGCTGCCGGGCGGGTTCGTCGGACTCGACGTCTTCTTCGTGGTCTCCGGCTTCCTGGTCACCGGTGTCCTGGCCAGCGACCTGGAGCGGGCGGGTCGGATCGACCCGCTGGCGTTCTACGCGCGCCGGGCGCGCCGGCTGCTGCCCGCCGCACTGCTGGTGCTGCTGGTGAGCCTGCTGCTGACCGGGCTGTTCCTGCCCCGGGAGCGCTGGTCGGGCACCGGGTGGGACGCGATGGCCGCCGGCCTGTACGTGTTGAACTGGCGCCTCGCCGGGCAGGATCCGACCGGCGATCCGAGCATTCTGCGCCACTACTGGGCGCTCGGGGTGGCCGAGCAGGCGTACCTGATCTGGCCGCTGGTGCTGGCGCTGGCCCTGCTCGGCGCGGGCCGGTTCACCGCCGGCCCGCGGCTGTGGCAGATCCGCATGCTGATCGGTCTGGGCGTGGTGGCGGTGGCCTCGTTCGGTTGGTCCGTGTCGCTGGCCGCGAGCGAGCCGGCGCGGGCGTACCTGGCCAGCACCGCCCGGTTCTGGGAGTTGGCCCTCGGCGGCGGCGTGGCGCTGCTCGGCACCTGGCTCGGACGGCTGTCCCGGACCGCGGCCACGGCACTGGCCTGGGCGGGACTGGCCGCGGTGGTCGCGGCCGTACCGCTGGCGGGCGCCCTCGGCGGCACCGACGGCTTCGCCGGCTGGCCGGCACTGGTGCCCGCGCTGGGCACCGCGGCCCTGCTCGCCGGCGGCGGAACAGCAGGCGCCGGCGGGTCGGGCGGTGCCGGCGGTGGGCGGATCGGTGCCGGCGGTGGGCGGATCGGTGCCGGCGGTCCGGCGCTGCTGCTGCGGCGGCGCCCGCTGCGCGAGCTGGGCGCCATCGCGTACCCGCTCTACCTGTGGCACTGGCCGCTGCTCGTCGTGGCCGGCGTCCTGTTCGGCCCGCTCGGCCCGGTCGCCTCGCTGGCCGTGGTGCTGGCCGCGGTCGTACCCGCCATGTTGACCCACCGGTACGTCGAGAACCCGGTCCGCCGGTCGCCGGTGCTGGTCGAGCAGCCGCACAGCGCGCTGCACCTGGGTGCGGTCTGCACCAGCGTGGCCGCCGCGGCGGGGCTGCTGTTCCAGTTTGCGCTCTGGCCGTCGACCTCGGCGACGTTGCCCACCTCGGCGGTGCTGCCGGCCGGCTCGGCGAGTCCCAGCGTGTCCACATCGGTCGGTGCGGACGGCGACGACCCGGCGGGGCCGGACGCCGACGCGCCGCCCGGCGCGGCGGTGCTGGGCAGCAAGCCGCGCAACGACCGGCACGGCACCCCGGTCGACCGGGTGGCGAGGATCGTTCCGGAGCCCGGCTCCGCCCGGGCCGACGTCTCGGACGCCTACCGGCACGACTGCGTGGCGCCGATGGCCGAGGGCGCGGCGGCGTCCTGCGGGTACGGCGACCGGGAGGCGACGTTCACGGTGGCGCTGGTCGGCGACGCGCGGGCCGCCGCCTGGCTGCCCGCGCTCCAGGAGGTGATCCGGACCAACGGCTGGCGCCTGGTGACGTACCTGAAGGAGGGTTGCCCGCTCACCCTGGGTTCGGTGGCGCGGGCCGGCGCCACGGACGCCGATCGGGCGTACCCGGAGTGCACGGAGTGGAACGGGAAGGTGCGGGCCGCCCTGCCCGGGGACCGGCCGTCGCTTGTCATCACCACCAACGCCCGGTTCACGCCGGTGGTCGACGGCCGGACGCTGACCGGGGACCGTGCCGTGCGGGCCGCGGCGGACGGGCAGCACCGGATGTGGTCCGCCCTGGCGACCGAGAAGAGGCCGCTTGTCGTGCTCCGCGACACGCCGACCCCGTCGATCGACGTACCGGAGTGTGTGGGGGAGAACACGCGGCGGTTGACCCGGTGCACCACCTCGCGCACGACGGCGCTGGGGTCCGGCGCGGGCGAGGCGCAGGAGCGGGCGGCGAGCGGGTTGCGGCACGTCAGCATGATCGACCTGAACGACGCGATCTGCCCGACGTCCCGGTGTGCCCCGGTGATCGGCGAGACCCTCGTCTACGGCAGTGGCGGCGGCCTGACCGCCACCTACGCCCGTACCCTCGCCCCACGTCTGGCGACGGCGCTCAAGCGCGAGCTGTCCTAGCCCCGCCGGGTCGCAGCGAGAAGGGCCGCGCGGCGGCGGCGCTACCAGACGTCGCTGCGGCGGCGCCGCTGCCGGTTGCGAGCCGGCACCCCGCCGGTCGCGCCCGCCCCGGCCAGCCCGGAATCGGCGGCGGCCCGGTCCGTGCTGATCAGCCGCCGCAACCCGAGCAACAGGCCGAGGCCGAGCACCAGCAGCAGACCGCCGAAGACGAAGGACGCCTGTACGCCGCTGAAGCCGGCCGCTTTCGGGGTGGAACCGCCCGCGCCGGTACCGCTGTCGACCTCGGCCGCCGCGGGGGTCTCGTCCGTCTCCTCGGGCTCGTCCAGGGGCAGGTCGGTCGCGTACTCCTGGGACGGCGTCGGTGTCGGGGAGCCGGTGCTGGCGGTCGCGGCCGGCGCGGTGGTGGCCGCCGCGGTCGCCGCCGGCGTGGCGGACGGGACCGACGGGGCCGGCGCGGCGAGGCCCGATCCCGGTACGTCCCGGGTCACCGCGGCCCGGCCGACGGGTTGTTGGCTGCCGTCGGACGCCTCCGCCTGGAGGGTGACCCGCCCGTTCGCGATGTCCGGCGCGAAGGCCAGCCGGTAACGGGCGGTGACGGTACGTCCCCGGCAGAGCGCCCCGGGGTCCGGTTGCTGGTCGGTCAGCCGCAGCGAGTTGCCGTCGGCGCGGGTCTGGACCGGGAAGTCCCCGTCGTCCTCGAACCGCTGCACCTGGACCTGGTCCAGCCGCATGCCGGTCACCCGCAGCAGCAGCGACCAGCGCACCCGGCGGCAGTCGCCGGCCGCCGTGGTGGCGGCCACCGCGGCCACCGTGCTGGTGCTGCCGGCGGCGAACCGCGGCGCCTCGATCCGGACGCTGTCCCCGACCGCGGCCCGCGCCGCGGTCGGCGCCCCGGCGACGCCGAGCCCGATGCCGAGCCCGATGCCGAGCCCGATGCCGACCGCGATCAGCACGGCCATCAGCCGGACCGGCCTGCGCCACACCATTGCCACCGCCTCACGCCTGCACACCGGACGCGGCGGCCGCACCGGCCGGGCGCCGGGCACGGCACCGCCGCGTTTCCCGCAACGCTAGGGTCTGCGACCGGGCGCGGAAAGATGGCGTTCTCCGCACCCAGCGGCAATGATCGGACCCATTTTCACGACCCGTGGTGAACCGGTGACGCCACCACTCAGGGTGACGTCGGCACGGGCGACGCCCGCGGCCGGGCAAGGTCCGCCGGCACAAGTCCGCCGGAACGCGTCCGCTGGAACACGTCCGCTGGAACACGTCCCTGGACGGCTCCGCCGGGGCCGGCCGGCGGCAGGGCACAATCGGTGACCGTGTCCGACTCCACCACGGCGTTCGTCCGCCGGAACGCCCGGCTCGCACCGGTCGCCTTCGTCCCGGAGATCAGGCTGCACCAGGCCGACGAGCCGATCGGGCTGTGGGAGCTGACCGAGGGTGAGTTCCGCAGCGAGCAGCCGCCGCCGTTCTGGGCGTTCGCCTGGGCCGGTGGCCAGGCGCTCGCCCGGTACGTGCTGGACCACCCGGCCGTGGTCGCCGACCGGCGGGTGCTGGACCTGGCCTCCGGCTCCGGCCTCGTCGCGGTCGCGGCGGCCCGGGCCGGCGCGGCCGGGGTCCGGGCCGTCGAGGTGGACCCGCGCGCCGTGACCGCCATCGAACTCAACGCCGCCGCCAACGGCGTACGGGTGGGGGCGGAACTGGCCGATCTGCTCGCCGGGGATGCCGGCGACGCCGAGGTGGTGCTCGCGGGGGACGTCTTCTACAGCGCCGCCATGGCGGAACGGGTGATCCGGTTCCTGCTGCGGGCCGCTCACGACGGCGCCACCGTGCTGGTGGGCGACCCGGACCGGGCGTTCCTGCCGCGGGAGCGGTTCGACCGGGTCGCCGGGTACGAGGTGCCGGTGCCGCCGGCGTTGGAGAGCGTACGGGTGAAGCCCACCACGGTGTGGCGGCTGCGTCCGCCGCGGACGCGACCCACTGGTTAGGGTCTGCCGGTGCTGTTGCGCAGTTGGGACGCCCCGGCCGATCGGTCGTGGCCCGGCGTCGCCGCCGTCACCGACCATGTGGGCGTCGAGCACGCCCTGGTGACCCGGCACGCGCTGGTCCGCCGGGTGCTCGCCGACCCCGACACCTTCCGGCCGGACAACGCGCTCGACGCGCTCACCCCGATTCCGGTGCCGGCGCTGCGGATCCTGGCCCGGCACGGTTTCCGGCTGCCGCCGACGCTCGCCAACAACTCCTCGCCGTCGCATCCGGACATCCGGGCCGCGGTGGCGGACGCGCTGCACCCGGCCCGGGTCGCCGCGCAGCAGCCGTGGCTGGCCGGGCTGGTGGCCGAGCGGGTCGCCGGCCTGACCGCCCGGCTGGCCGCCGGCCGGGAGGTGGACCTGTACGCCGACCTCGCGACCGACCTGCCGCTGCTGGTGCTGGCCCGCCTGGTGGATCTGCCGGCGGCCGGGGTGGCGGTGGTGAAGGAGTTCTCCCGGTCCGCGCTGGAGCTGTTCTGGGCGCCGGTGAGCCCGGACCGGCAGCGGGACCTGGCCGCCACGGTCGGCCGGTTCGCGGCGCTGCTGCGCGAGTTCGCCGGCACCGGTCCCGGGCTGGCCGCGCGGCTGCGGGCGGCGGGGCACCCGGTGGACGTGGTGGTCGGTGCGCTGTTCTTCCTGCTGGTGGCCGGGCAGGAGACCACCTCCCAGTTCCTCACCCTGCTGCTGCACCGGCTGCACGGCGAGCCGGCCGTGCTCGCCGGGTTGGCCGCCGGGACCGTGCCGGTGGCCGACGTGGTGGAGGAAGGGCTGCGCCTGGTGCCGCCGATCGTGACCTGGCGCCGGGTGGCCGCGCGGGACACCGAACTGGACGGCACCCCGGTGCCGGCCGGCCGCAGCGTGGTGCTCTGGCTGGCCCGCGCCGGCCGTGATCCCGAGGCGTTCGCCGCGCCGGAGGAGTTCCGGCCCGGTCAGCGCGGCTCGCGCCGGCACCTGGCGTTCGGTGCCGGGGCGCACCGGTGCGTGGGCGCGCAGTTGTCCCGGATGGAGGCCGCGGTGGTGGTCGCCGGGGCGGCGCCGCTGCTGGCCGGCACCAGCGTGGTGCGGGCGCCCCGCTGCCCGGACAACCTCTCGTTCCGGATGCCCGACGCCTTCGTGATCCGCCGTTGAGGCGGCATCCGCGCGAGTGACGTCCGCGCGGGCGACCGCCGCTGAGGCGCCATCCACGCGAGCGACGTCCGCGCGGGCGGCGTCCGGCGCGTCCGGCGTCCGCGCGAGCGGCGTCCGCGCGAGCGGCGTCCGGCGCGTCCGGCCGCGCGCCGGTCCGGTGCGGGCGCCGCCGCGGTCAGTGCACGCCCTCGGCCCACGCCCGCCAGTCGTCCAGCACGCCGTACAGCGCCGGGGTGAGCCAGCCGGAGGCCGACCGCCGGAACACGCCCGGGTCCATCCCGCCGGCGCCCTCGGGCAGCACGCCGAGCAGGGTGGGCACCAACTCGGTCAGGTTGGCCCAGTGCACCAGCTCCGGCGCGGCCGGCCAGGCGCCCAGCACCACCCCGGCGGGTACCGCCCGGCGCTCCAGCGCCTCCAGGGTGAGCGCGGTGTGGTTCAGCGTGCCGAGCCCGGCCCGCGCCACCACCACCGCCGGCGCGCCGAGGGAGACGACCAGGTCGCCCACCGTCCAGGGCTCGCCCGAGGGCCGCAGGCCCATCGGCACGAGCAGGCCGCCGGCCCCCTCGATCAGCACCAGGTCGTGCTTGTCGGACTCCTCCCGGATCGCGTCAACGGCCGCGTACAGCTCCAGCGGCTCCGCGGCGGCCACCCGGGCCGCGGCGAGCGGGGCGAGCGGATCCGGGTAGCTGGACAGGGTCCGTCCGGTCGCCGGCGCGGCCAGCCGGGTCACCGTCTCCACGTCGTCCGGTTCGCCGGTCGCCGTACCGGTCTGGCCGGGCTTCACCACCGCCACCCGCAGCCCGGCGGCCTGCGCCGCGGCGGCGATGGCCGCCGTGGTGATCGTCTTGCCGACTCCGGTGTCGGTGCCGGTGACCAGCACCGGGCCGCGCCAGCCGCCGCCCTCGCCGGTCACCGCGCCACCGCCCGTGCCAGCGCGCCGGCATCCGACCCGGCGGTGTCGTCCGGACCGGCGGTGTCGTCCGGACCGGCGGTGTCGTCCGGACCGGCGGCCCGCGCCGGCGCGGCGGTGCCGGCGGGCGCGCAGCTCACGATGACCTCGATCGCCCGGTCGAAGTCGGCCCGGGGAAGCCCGGCGTTCACCGTCAACCGCAGCCGGGACCGGGAGTCCGGTGTCGAGGGCGGCCGGAAGCAGCCCACCGCCACCCCGCGGTCCAGGCAGGCCGCCGCCCAGGCCACCGCGGCCTCCGGACCTGGCGCGGTCACCGAGATCACCGCCGCGTCCGGCGCCGGCACCTCGAACCCGGCGGCCCGCAGCCGGCGTACCGCGGTCGCCGCCCGGTCGGCCGACTCGGCCCGCAGCCCGTCGCCGGCCGTCGAGCGTGCCCGGCCGGCGGCGGCCAGCACCCCGGCGGCCACCGCCGGCGGCAGCGCGGTGTCGTAGATGAAGGTCCGTCCGGTGTCGATCAGGTGGCGGGCCA
The DNA here is from genome assembly GCF_002285795.1 of Plantactinospora sp. KBS50. Classification (GTDB taxonomy): domain Bacteria; phylum Actinomycetota; class Actinomycetes; order Mycobacteriales; family Micromonosporaceae; genus KBS50. The sequence goes on along the minus strand of NZ_CP022961.1, from coordinate 1,888,304 downwards.
GCTCGGCCGGGCCGGCCAGCACGCCGCCCGCGCCGCCCAGCGCCTTGGACAGGGTGGCCGTGATCACGATGTCCGGCGCGCCGGACAGGCCGGCCGCGGCCAGCTCACCGGCCCCGCCCGGACCGCGTACGCCGAGCGCGTGCGCCTCGTCGACCAGCAGCAGCGCGCCGTGTTCGCGGGCCGCGGCGTGCAGCTCGCGCAGCGGCGCCCGGTCGCCGTCCACCGAGAAGATCGACTCGGTGACCACCACCGCGGGCCGGTCGGGTGCCGCGGCCAGCGCCGCGCGGACCGCGGCGACGTCGTTGTGCGGGGTGACCACGGTCTCCGCCCCGGCCAGCCGGCAGCCGTCGATCAGCGAGGCGTGGTTGTGCGCGTCGGAGACCAGCAGGGTCCGCGGCCGCACGAGCGCGCGGACGGCGCCCAGGTTGGCCAGGTAGCCGGAGGAGAAGACGAGGGCGCGTCCGGCGCCGAGCCAGTCGGCCAGGCTCGTTTCGAGGCTCGCGTGCAGGTCGGTGCTGCCGCGCACCAGGCGGGAACCGGTGGCGCCCAGCCCGTACGCGGGCAGCGCCCGGCCGGCCGCGGCCAGCACCTCGGGGTGGCGGGACAGGCCGAGGTAGTCGTTGCCGGCCAGATCGACAACGGGGTCGGTGGCGCCGCGCGGACGCAGTCGCCGGCTGAGCCCGGCCCGGGCGCGCAGTTGGGCGCGCCGATCGAGTGCCGTCAACCAGTCGGCCATCCGCCACCTCCGTTCCGCGTCCGGAACGTACCATCCGGCCCCGACCGGACCGGGGAGCGCGGCGGCACCGGCGACCGGCGGCGGCCTTGTAGGGTACGGACCATGCCAGAAATCCTTGACCACGCTCGCGGGCAGGTGCTGGAGCACGGGGTCGGCCTCGACGAGGCCGGGGTGCTCGCCATTCTCCAGCTGCCGGACGAGCACCTGCCGGCCGCGCTCCAGCTCGCGCACGAGGTGCGGATGCGCTGGTGCGGGCCGGAGGTCGAGGTCGAGGGCATCGTGTCGCTGAAGACCGGCGGATGCCCCGAGGACTGCCACTTCTGCTCCCAGTCCGGGCTGTTCTCCTCCCCCGTCCGGTCGGTGTGGCTGGACATCCCGTCGCTGGTGGAGGCGGCGAAGCAGACCGCCAAGACCGGCGCCACCGAGTTCTGCATCGTGGCGGCCGTGCGCGGCCCGGACGCGCGGCTGATGAAGCAGATGCGCGAGGGCGTGGCGGCGATCCGGGCCGAGGTGGACATCCAGGTGGCCGCGTCGCTGGGCATGCTCACCCAGGAGCAGGTCGACGACCTGGTGGAGATGGGCGTGCACCGGTACAACCACAACCTGGAGACCTGCCGCTCGTACTTCCCGAACGTGGTCACCACGCACAGCTTCGAGGAGCGCTGGGAGACGCTGCGGATGGTCCGCGAGTCGGGCATGGAGGTCTGCTGCGGCGGCATCCTGGGGCTGGGCGAGTCGGTGCGGCAGCGGGCCGAGTTCGCGACCCAGCTCGCCGAGCTGGACCCGCACGAGGTGCCGCTCAACTTCCTCAACCCGCGGCCGGGCACGCCGTTCGCGGACCGTGCGGTGGTCGAGGGCAAGGACGCGCTGCGGGCCATCGCCGCGTTCCGGCTCGCGATGCCGCGGACCATCCTGCGGTACGCGGGCGGCCGTGAGATCACCCTGGGCGACCTGGGCACCCGGGACGGGCTGCTCGGCGGGATCAACGCGGTCATCGTGGGCAACTACCTGACCACGCTGGGCCGGCCGGCCACCGCCGACCTGGAGCTGCTGGACGACCTGAAGATGCCGGTCAAGGCCCTCTCGGCGACCATCTGAGGGTACGGAGCGACGATGTCCACTGTTGCACCGACGGGTGCGGCCGGTCCGGGTCGCGCGGACGCCGGACCCGCCGCACCCGCCGCACCCGCCGGTCCGCACGGCGGCGCGACCGGGTCGGGCGGCGGCGCGACCGGGTCGGGCGGCGGCGCGACCGGGTCGGGCGGCGGCGCGACCGGGTCGGGCGGCGGCGCGACCGGGTCGGGCGGCGGCGCGACCGGGTCGGGCGGCGGCGCGACCGGGTCGGGTGCCCCGGTGTGGTGCGACCGGTGTGGGGAACCGGCGGACGCCGGGGCGCACGCGGGCTGCCGGGCCGCCCGCGAGTTGGAGCCGCCGCGGTTCTGCCCGCACTGCCGCCGAAGGATGAAAGTGCAGGTCGTGCCGACCGGCTGGAGCGCGCGCTGCGTCGAACACGGCGAGAGCACCGGCTGAGCGACGGAGGATTTATCCGCATAGGCGGCGGAGATCCGCATTAAATTCACGGTCTTCATTGGGAGCAAGATCGGCCATAAGCTCATGGCGTCAACCCCCACTCCCTCTGGAGCCTCCATGTTCCGACGAATCGCCATCACCCTTGGCGCACTCGTGCTCAGTACCGCCGCGATCAGCGGCGGTCCTGCCCGCCCAGCCGCCGCCGACACCCTCCAGGCGGCCAGCCTGAACGCGACCATCGCCCTGAGCAACTGCTCGGCCGCCCTGGTCCGGTACCCCACCTCGGTGGACAGCGACCGCGCCCTGATGCTGACCAACGGCCACTGCTACGAGGGCGGAATGCCCGGGGCCGGCGTGGTGCTGCAGAACCGGTCCAGCACCCGATCGGGCACCCTTCTCAGCTCCACCGGAAGTTCCCTGGGCACCGTGCGCGCCGACATGCTGCTCTACGCGACGATGACCAACACCGACGTCTCGCTCTACCGCCTCAACACCACGTTCGCGTCCATCCGGTCCAGCTACGGGGTGACCGCGCTGACCATCGCCAACACCCACCCGGTCGACGGCAGCAACATGTTCATCCCGTCGAGCTACTGGAAGCAGATCTGGAACTGCTCGATCAACGGCTTCGTGCCAACCCTCCGGGAGGACGCCTGGACCTGGCACGACTCGATCCGCTACAGCAGCGGATGCAACACCACCCACGGGACCTCGGGTTCGCCGATCGTCGACCTGAACAGCGGCGCCGTGGTCGGCATCAACAACACCGGGAACGACAACGGCCAGATGTGCACGTTGAACAACCCGTGTGAGGTCGACGCGAACGGCACCACGCACGCGTACCAGGGCCAGAGCTACGGGCAGCAGGTCTACTGGTTCAACACCTGCCTCAACTCCGCCAACACGATCGACCTGTCGATCGCCGGATGCATGCTGACCAAACCCCCGGGCAGCGGCAACACGGTGACGGTGACCAACCCGGGCAGCCAGAGCTCCACCACCGGAGTGCCGACCAGCCTGCAGATCCAGGCCAGTTCCTCCGGTAGCGGCCAGACCCTGACCTACAGCGCGACCGGCCTGCCCACCGGCCTGTCGATCAACGCCAGCACGGGCCTGATCAGCGGTACGCCGACGGTGGTCCAGAGCACCACCGCCACGGTCACCGTGCGGGACACCACCGGCGCCACCGGTACGGCCAGCTTCAGCTGGTCGGTCGGCTCGCCCAGCGGCAACTGCTCGGGCCAGAAGCTCGGCAACCCCGGCTTCGAGTCCGGCTCGGCGTCGTGGACCGCGACCTCCGGCGTCATCACCACCTCCTCCGGCCAGCCGGCGCACGGCGGCTCCTACAAGGCATGGCTTGACGGGTACGGCCGTTCACACACCGACACGCTGTCGCAGTCGGTGGCCATCCCCGCCGGCTGCCACGCCACCCTGACCTACTGGCTGCACATCGACACCTCGGAGACCACCTCGACCAGGGCGTACGACACGCTGACCGTCCAGGCGGGTTCGACGACGGTGGCCACGTACTCGAACCTGAACGCCGCCAGCGGCTACCAGCTCCGCACCATCGACCTGACGTCCTTCGCCGGGTCGACCGTCGCCCTGAAGTTCACCGGCGTCGAGGATGCGTCCCTGCAGACCTCGTTCGTCATCGACGACACCGCACTGACGTTGTCCTGACCCTGTCCTGACCGACCGGCGCCGTGGGCGCGGGGCCATCCCGCCCCGCGCCCACGGCACCACCGCTGCCCGCGCCGGCGCACCACTGGACGTACTGCCGTCGGGTCGAAGGATCGGCCGGATCGCGGCCGGTCCGGGTGGCGTACGCCTCGTAGTCGGCGGGACTCCCGCTGACCATCAGCACCCGGGTGGCGCCCGCGTCGGCGTACCCGGCGGCCTCCTGCTGGAGCAGTTCGGCGTACTCGCCGTAGGTCTGTCCGGGCCGCCCGCCGGGACAGCGTCAGCGCCGCCTCGTGCTCGCCGTCGCGGGCCATCCGCCACCCGGAATCGACCAGGGCACGGGGTTGGTCGGGATGTCCCGCATGCCGCTCGGCCCAGCCCTCACAGTCCGTTGCGGACGGTTCGTGGCCGAGCGCGGCGAGGAAGCCTTCGTGGTCGCTGGCATCAAGGGTTGCCGGTCCCGTCATCCCGCGGAACCCACCGTAGCCGTGCGGTCGGTCCGCGTACCGGTCGGCAGGGTCGACTCGCCGCCGGCGAAGTTGGGGGGTCCGGGTCGCCGGACCCCCCAACTTCACCGAAAATGGGTGACGCGGGTCGGACCCGTGGTCAGCCGGTCGTGCAGGTGGTGCCGTTCACCGTGAACGAGGCCGGCCGCGGGTTGCTGCCGGTGTGCGTGCCGTTGAACCCGAAGCTGGTGGACGCACCCGGCGCCAGGGTGCCGTTGTAGGACAGGTTGGTGGCCCGGACCGCCGATCCGGTCTGCGTGACGGTCGCCGACCAGGCCTGGCTGACCTGCTGACCCGCGCTGAAGCTGAAGGCCAGCGTCCACCCGTTCATGGTGCTCGACCCGGTGTTGCGGATCGTGACGGTCGCGGTGAAACCGTTGGTCCAGTCCGTCGTGGTGTATCCGACCTGGCAGGCGCCGGCCGGTCCCGAGGTGGGTGAGGCGGTCGGGGTCGGCGTGGGCGAGGAGGTGGGCGACGGTGTCGGGGAGACCGTCGGGGACGCGGTGGGCGAGGCCGACGGGGTGGGCGAGGCCGACGGGGTGGGCGAGACGGTGGGACCCGGCGTCGTGCCCGGCCCCGGTTCGGTGCCCCAGACCAGCCTGCCGGCCTCGTACAGCGGCACGTTCCGGTTGGGTCCGGTGGCGGCCTGGTACGACGGGTCGTTCGCCGGGTTCCACGTCCCGCCCTCGGCCACGCCGACCTTGAACTGCACCTCCATCCGGTGCTGCGACTGGCCGGCGGGCGCGATGGTGTATCCGGTGCAGTCGATTTCGACGTACCAGAGCGCGCCGGAGACCTGGTGGGCGGTGCTCGGCGACGGGCATCCCTGGGTGTAGCCGGGGGTGACCACCAGCGGGCCGGCGTCGTCCAGGGTCACGTAGTACCGGAACTTGGCGGTGGTCAGCGCCCGCGCCGGGAACGCCGACTTGTTGTAGATGATCGCCTTGAGGGCGGTGTCCCGGGGCTCGTTCTGCATGACCGTGGTCTCCACGGTCAGCTCGTCCATGTCCGGCTGCTCGGCCACCGGGAACCCGGCCAGCGCGCTGCCGCCGTACTCGGAGTAGAGGCGGACCAGCGCGGAGGTGAAGCCGGCGTTGTAGTCGGTGGCCACCTCGTTCATCACGTAGTTGGACCGCTCGTCGGTGTACGCGTCGTCGGCCGAGGACGGCCCGCCGACCAGCGCGCCGTAGAGCACGTGCCGGGTCTCGGTGGGTACGGTCATGTTGTCCCACCAGGAGCCGTGCGCGGTGCGGTGGTGCGGGTTCTTCGGCGGGTTGGTGCCGAAGCCGATCAGGTAGCTGGCGTGCCGCGGGTTGTCGCCGAGCGCGTACCCGATCTGCCGCACGGCGAAGTCGTGGTAGCGGGTCTTGCGGGTGGTGTCGGTGGTGCTGTCTGCGTAGTAGAGCGCGGCGAACGCGGTGTTGGCGGCGTACCGCAGCGAACCCCACGAGTCGAGGACGGCCTCGCCGCCGGGCGAGTAGTTGACCCGGGTGCCGTCGACGCCCACGGTCCACCAGTCGAGCCAGCGGTTGGCGTCGTCGATGTACTTCTGCCTGCCGGTGAGCTTGGCCAGCAGCACGTACGCGCCGAACTGCTTGTTGTCCCAGGCCAGGGTCCACTTGTACATCCGGGTGGTGGTCTGCGGCTCGGTGCCGAGCTTGTCGTACTCGCTCTCGGCCTTGGCCAGGTAGCTCGCGTCACCGGTGGCCCGGTAGAGCCAGATCGCGCCCCAGACCAGTTCGTCCTGGTACCCGCTCCACGACTTGTAGAACGCCTGCGCGTCGGTGATGCAGTCGCTGTACGCCTTCCGCACGGTGTCGGCGAACGTGTAGAGCTGCTTCGCGTGGCTGAGCAGCCGGTCGGCGTACGCCGCGTCGGTGGGCCGGAAGACCATCGAGGACGCGGCCATCGCGGCCGCCGTCTCCCCCGCCAGGTCCGAGCCGCCGCAGCTTGCGTCGATCTTGTACGCGGGCCGCGCCATCGGCAGCACCTCGGCCGGACCCCACCACTTGTGGTCGTCGTCGCCCTTGCCGACCTGTCCGTAGAGGACGTTCGCCGACGGGTGCGCCTTGATGAAGTAGTCGTTCACCCAGCGCAGGTTGCTCAGCAGGTAGGGCAGTTGGCCGGAGTTCTGGTAGCCGGTGCGGTAGTCCACGGCGCCCCACGCCAGCATGGTGGCGCTGAAGGCCATCGGGAAGCCGAACTTCACGTGGTCGCCCGCGTCGTACCAGCCGCCGGTCAGGTCCAGCCCCACGTCGGCGCCGTCCCGCAGCGCCGAGTCGCCGCGCCAGGAGACCCGGTTGTCCGTGGGCAGCTTGCCGGAGCGCTGTGCCTCGTAGAAGAACATCGACTTCTGCAGCGCCTCGGCGTAGTTGAAGGCGGGCGCGGCGGCGGCCTGGCCGGCGGCCGCGGCCGGGACCGACCCGGTCCCGGCGGCGCGCGGGACGGCCCAGGCCGCGCCGGCGGGCAGGCCGGCGACGAGCATGAGGGTCACCGCGATCAGGAGCCGGCGCCAGCCCCGCCGGCGGGATAGAGGGTATGGACCGTCCGGCCCGGTACGTGCGGCCATCGTGCGGCTCCTTCGTGCCAGAGTGGAGGGGGTGAGCTGCTGTGGGAGCGCTTCCATAGGATTCCAACAATGTAAAGGGTGGATTCCCGGTTTGTGAAGCACCTCCGCCGGCCGCACTCCGGCTAGGTTGGTCCTGCCGACACCCACCGGCAGTCGTCGAACGGGGAGGAACGATGACCTTGACCGATGGCCCGCTCCGGGCCGGGACGCACGCGGACGCCACACCGCCGGTCACCGGCGACAGCGGCGACACCGGCGGCACCGAGGTGACCGGCGGCACCGGCGGCACCGAGGTGACCGCGCACGAGGAGCTACGGGCGCTGCTCGGCGAGCCGGGCCGGCGGTCGATCACCAAGGAACGCCGGTCGCTGCACGAGGTGGACCGGCAGTGGCTCGCGGCGTCGCCGTTCTGCCTGGTGGCCACGGCCGGCGCCGACGGCAGCTGCGACGTCTCCCCCAAGGGCGACCCGCCGGGCTTCGCGCTCGTGCTGGACGACACCACGATCGCCATCCCGGAACGGCCCGGCAACCGGCGGGCCGACGGTTTCCACAACATCCTCGACAACCCGCACATCGGGCTGATCTTCCTGATTCCCGGGCGGGACGACACGTTGCGGATCAACGGCCGCGCCCGGCTGCTGCGCGACGCGCCGTTCTTCGACCGGATGGTCGTCAAGGGACACCGGCCGCGGTTCGCCGTGCTGGTGGAGATCGAGCAGGTCTTCTACCACTGCTCCAAGGCGTTCCTGCGCTCCCGCCTGTGGCAGCCGGAGGGCTGGCCCGCCCCGGAGACGCTGCCGTCCCGGGCCCAGGTCGTCAAGGCGACACAGCCGGAGGAGAACCTCGCCGAGCTGGAACAGCACTACGGCGCGAACTACCTCAAGGGCCTCTACAGCTAGGCCGCGGCTCAGGCGCCGGCGGCGGCCGGCGTTTCCGGTGCCGGCGCGCCCAGGGCCAGCGGAAGCATCACGGTCACCACCTGCCCGTCCCGGTCGGTACGCGCCTGCGGGGCCACCCGGCGGAGCAACCGCGGCAGCGCCTCGTCGCCGGCGGTGGCGTGCCCTACCAGCGCCGCGTACCCGTCCCGGCGGGCGTGCGTCACCAGCCGGCGGGCCAGCGCGGTGCCGATGCCGCGCCGCTGCCAGGCGTCCTCCACCAGGATCGCGGCCTCGGCCAGGTCGCCGTCGGCGAGCAGGCCGGCCAGCGCCACCACCCGGGTTCCGTCCCCGGCCGGGTCGTCCGCGACGGCCACCAGGCCGGCACCGCGCGGCGGGTCGAGCAGCCGGTGCAGTTGCCGGTCGCCCGGCGGGTCCGGGTTGAGATACCGGCGCCGACGGCTGTCCGGCGAGCAGCGGTCGTGCATCCGGCGCACGGCCGGCAGGTCGCTCGCGGTCGCGGCCCGCAGCTCGACCTCGGCGCCGTCCGGCAGCAGCACGACACCCCGGTCGAGGTCCCGCTCGGCGGCCGCCGCCGCGAGGTCGACGAGGGCCTGCGCCCGCGCGTACTCGGCCGGGGTGAACCCGGGGGCGTCGCGGGTCACCTCGAACGAGCCGCCCGCCGGGTCGGCCAGCACCATCGACGTCTCGCCGAATCCGGGCCGCGGCTGCCGCTCGGGCTGCTCCGGGTCGCCGCCACGGGGAGCCGGTGGGCGTACCGGTCGCCAGGTGACCTCGGTGGCGCCCAGCAGGTCGCGCAGTGCCACGTCGAGCCGCTCGGGATCGCGGACCAGCCGGCGGGCCAGCCCCAGCGCCCGGGTGGGCAGGTCCATCAGCACCTTGGCCTCGGTACGCGCCACCCAGCAGTCCTGGCCACGGCCCCGTTCCACGGCCGCCAGCAGGTCCTTCTCGCTCAGTGCGTCGGGCGCGTCCACGAGGAAGTCGTCCACCGCGCCGGCCTCGGTGGTGTGCACCTGCACCGACAGGATGTTCACCGACCGCAGCGCCAGGCTCGCGGTCAGCACCGAGAGATAGCCGGGCCGGTCGTCCACGGTCGCCCGGATCCGCCACAGTGCCATGTCGGCCTCCCTTTCCACCGCCGGTAGACCTTCGGTAGAAGTGTTGGGTGACGCCCGCGCGGTTGTCATCGCCCGCCCCGCGCGGGCATCACCCATCCGACCGGCCCGCCGGTACCGGGTGCACCACCCGGCTGGCCCGAGCCTGGGCACCACCCACCCGACCGGCCTGCTGGTGTCCAGGCCTTCCACCCTGGCCGACGTGGGCGCCATCGCCCACCGCCGACCACCGATGCCGGTCACCAGCCGGCCGACTCGGGCACCATCGCCCGGCCGGCCACCGACCTCGTCACCCGCCCCGCGCGGGCGACCCGGTCGGCACCACCTCCACCACCCACCCCACGCGGGTAGCGGCTCCCCGGCCGGTCAACCGGACTCGCGTCCGGCCCCGGCCGTGGTATTTCGTCAGCGCCCGCCCGCCAGCGGCGGGACGCTCACCAGATCCAGTCGGTCGCCGAGGATCACCGCGGCGGCCCGAACGAGTTGGGCGATCCGGTCCACCTCGGTGACGTGGAAGGCCGCCGCCGGCAGCCCGTCCTCGTCGCCGCGGGCGACCACCAGCACCAGGCCGGCACGGCCGAACGGCGCCACGGCGTAGTGCCAGCCCTCCTCGCCCTCGGTGGCCCGGGCCCGCAGTGGGGTGACCGTGGGCATCCGGGGCGGCTCCGGCACGCGCCAACTGGCGTACGCGAGCGCCGCCTCGGCCCCGGCACCGCCGTTCGAGTCGAGGTGTCGGCTCGCCCAGTCCGCCGGCACCACCGCGACCGCGGCCCAGTCCGCGGCGAGCAGCCCCGGTACCGCGTCGACGAGTGTCGACAGCCCGTCCGTCCGGTTCGCCGCGACCTGCGCCAGCAGCTCGGCATCCGCACCGCCACCGGTCGGCGCCCCCACCGACCGCCACACCCCCACCACGTGCACGCCGGGAATGGCCGCCAGGCCGGCGAGCAGCCGCTCGACCCGGATGCTGCCCGGCCAGACCACCGTGAAGTCATCCATGGCGCGGCCCCCCAGCCGCTCCAGCACCACAACCTGGACGATGTCCGCCCCGGCCACGCCCATGGTTCGGGCAACCTGGCCGAGCGTCCCGGGTCGATCGGGCAGGCTCACCCGAAGTCGCAACACCATCTCGTCCCCTTTCGCGATCCACCCCCAGGACCGCCGGAGTCCAGACTGCCGGGTGACCGTTTCGTTCCTGTTGCACGAACGTGTCCCGGCCGCAAAGCCCAGGTGGGAGGGCCTGCGGAGCAGGGAGATCATCCGGGGTTGACAGCGCCGCACGGCTGTCATGAACTGGTCGGATGGACGAGCGGCCGGCCGGTTCCCCCGCCGGACTGGACCTCGACCGGCTCGCCGACCACCTCCGCCGGCACCGGCCGGACCTGCTGGCCGCGGCGCCGCGCGCCCAGCTGATTCCGGGCGGCAGGTCGAACCTCACCTACCTGGTCACCGCCGGCGACCGGGAGTTCGTGCTGCGCCGGCCGCCGCTGGGCCACGTGCTCGCCACCGCGCACGACATGGCCCGGGAGTACCGGGTGATCTCGGCGCTGGCCGCGACCGACGTGCCGGTGCCGGAGGCGCTGCTGCACTGTCCGGACCCGGACGTGCTGGGCGCCCCCTTCTACCTGATGAGCAGGGTGCCCGGCACGGTCTACCGCGGCCGGCGGCAGACCGACCGGCTGGCCGGCTGGCAACGGCACGAGCTTGCCACGGTCATGATGGACACCCTCGCCGCGCTGCACCGGGTGCCGCCCGAGGCGGTGGGACTGGCCGACTTCGGCCGGCCGGAGGGGTTCCTCGCCCGGCAGGTGCGCCGGTGGGCGGGCCAGCTCGACCGGTCCCGCAGCCGGCCGCTGCCCGGCATCGAGGAACTGCGCGACCGGCTCGCCGCGACCGTGCCGGCCGAGCGCCCCGGCCGGATCGTGCACGGGGACTACCGGCTGGACAACCTGCTCGCGCAGGTCGACCCGGTCGCGGTCCGGGCCGTCCTGGACTGGGAGATGGCCACCCTGGGTGATCCGCTGACCGACCTCGGCCTGCTGCTGACCTACTGGGACGTGCTCGGGGACAGCGACCTGGCCGCGGGCAACCCGGTGGCGGACGGGCTGGGGCCGCGCGCCGGCTTCCCCAGCGGGGCCGAGCTGATCCAGCGGTACGCCCAGCGGTCCGGCGTCGACGTCGGACCGCTGGGCTGGCACGTGGCGCTCGGCTGCTTCAAGCTCGCGGTGATCTGCGAGGGCATCCACTACCGGCACACGCTCGGGCAGACCCTCGGCGAGGGTTTCGAGCAGTTGGGCCGGCTCGTGCCGCCGCTGGTGGAACGCGGGCTGGCCAGGATCGGGGAGAGCTAGATGGATTTCGGCTTCGACGGCCGCACGGCCGAGCTGAGCGAGGAACTGGGCGCGTTCCTCCGCGACCGGATCCACCCGGCCGAGCCCGTACACGCCGCGCAGGTCGCCGCCGCCGGCGACCCGTGGTGCCGGCCGCCGGTGCTGGCCGAACTCACCGCCGAGGCCCGCCGGCGCGGGCTGTGGAACCTGTTCCTGCCCGATCCGCGCTACGGCGCGGGACTGACGAACCTGCAGTACGCGCCGCTGGCCGAACTCACCGGGCGCAGCCCGCAACTGGCGCCCGAGGCGTTGAACTGCGCCGCGCCGGACACCGGCAACATGGAACTGCTCGCCGAGTTCGGCTCCGAGCCGCAACGGGACCGCTGGCTGCGACCGCTGCTGACGGCCGAGATCCGCTCGGCGTTCTGCATGACCGAGCCCGAGGTGGCCTCCTCGGACGCCACGAACGTCGCCACCAGGATCGTCCGGGACGGCGACGAGTACGTGATCAACGGGCGCAAGTGGTGGTCCTCCGGCGCGATGGACCCGCGCTGCGCGGTCCTGATCGTGATGGGCAAGACGGATCCGGACGCCGACCGACACCGCCAGCAGAGCATGATCCTGGTGCCCCGGGACACCCCGGGGGTGACGGTGCGGCGCGGCATGACGGTCTTCGGCTACTCCGACGCCGCGCACGGCGGGCACGCCGAGATCACCTTCGAGGACGTCCGGGTGCCGGCCGCCAACCTGATCGGCGGCGAGGGCGACGGGTTCGCCATCGCCCAGGCCCGGCTCGGTCCCGGCCGGATCCACCACTGCATGCGGCTGGTCGGGATGGCCGAGCGGGCCCTGGAACTGCTCTGCCGGCGGGTGTCCGCGCGGGTCGCCTTCGGCCGGCCGCTGGCCACCCAGGGCGTCGTGCGGGAGTGGATCGCCGAGTCCCGGGTCCGGATCGAGCAGGCGCGGCTGCTGGTGCTCAAGACGGCCTGGCTGATGGACACGGTGGGCAACCGGGGCGCGCACACGGAGATCCAGGCCATCAAGATCGGTACGCCGGCGATGGCCGAGTGGGTCATCGACAAGGCCATCCAGGCGCACGGGGCGGCCGGGGTCAGCCAGGACACCCCGCTGGCCGTGCTCTGGGCACAGGCCCGCACGCTGCGCCTGGCCGACGGGCCGGACGAGGTGCACCGCGACTCGCTGGCCCGCCGGGAACTGCGCCGGTGGGCCGACGGCTGAGCCGCCCACGGGACGCCCACCCGGCGCCACAGCGACCGGTGCGGCGTCCGCCCGGCGGCTCAGCCGGAGGCGCGGGGCACCACGTGCGTGTCCAGCAGCACGTACGGCGCCTCCAGGTCCTCGCCGCGGATGCGCGAGACCAGCAGCCGGGCCATCCGCCGGCCCATCTCCTCCACCGGCTGGAAGACCGTGGTCAGCGGCGGGTCGGCCTGGCGGGCGATGGGCGAGTCCTCGAAGCCGACGAGCGCCACCTCGTCCGGCACCCGGACACCGGTTTCGCGCAGCACCCGCAGCGCCCCGCACGCCATCAGGTCCGAGGCGGCGAAGACCGCGTCCAGCTGCGGGTCGGCCGCCAGCAGCGTACGCATGGCCGCGGCGCCGCTGGTCTCGCTGAAGTCGCCGTAGGCGATGCGGTGCTCGGCCATCGGCACCCCGGTGGCCTCGATGGCCGCGCGGTAGCCGGCCAGCCGGGCCAGGCCCACGCCCATGTCCTGCGGTCCGGCGATGGTGGCCACCCGCCGGCGACCCCGGGCCAGCAGGTACTCCACCGCCTGCCGCGCACCGCCGACGTTGTCCACGTCCACGAAGTACGCCGGCGGCGCGCCCGGCTGGAGCATCCAGGCCGGCCGGCCGCCGAGCACCGCCGGCAGGCCGCGCTGTTCCAGCAGCGCGGGCAGCGGGTCGTCGTCGTGCAGCGACAGCAGCAGCACGCCGTCGACGTGCTGGCTGGTCAGGTGGTGTTCCATCCGTTCCCGCTCGGCGGGCGACTGCGCCATGGCCAGCCAGAGCTGCATGGGCGTCTCCAGCAGCGCCGAGCTGATGCCCCGGACGATGCCCGCGAAGAACGGTTCGCCGAAGACCCGGTCACCGGACTCCGAGACCACCAGCGCCACCGAGTCGGTGCGCTGGGTGACCAGCGCCCGCGCGGCCCGGTTGGGGACGTACCCCAGTTCGTCGATCGCGGCCTGCACGGCCGCCCGTGCCTCCGGACTGACCTGCGGTGATCCGTTCACGACCCGGGACACCGTGCCGCGGCCCACCCCCGCCCGCGCGGCCACGGCGTCCAACGTCGGCCGCCCAAGCGAGCGGCTCCGCGTACCCATCGTCTTGTGCTCCTCCGACGTCGGCCTCCCGGCGCCGGTCCCGCCGCGCCGTCAACGCCGGCCGGATCGACGCCCGGCGTCGCTACCCTGCCGCCAGGCCGTTGCGCCGGATCACCTCGGCGTACCACCTGGCGCTGGACTTGGGGATGCGACGCTGGCTCTCGTAGTCGACGTACGTGATGCCGAATCGCTTGGTGTACCCCCACGCCCATTCGAAATTATCCAGCAGGGACCAGAGGAAGTATCCGCGGAGTGGCACGCCCGCGCTGATGGCCTCGTGACAGGCCCGCAGGTGCACGTCGACGAAGGCCGCGCGGTCCGGGTCGTCGACCTCGCCGTCGACCACCTTGTCCACGAAGGCGGCCCCGTTCTCGGTGATGTAGAGCGGCACCTCGGGGTACTCGTCGTGGACCCGGCGCAGCGTCTCCACCAGGCCGGGTGCGTCGATCTCCCACTCCATGTCGGTGACGGGGAGACCGCGGGTGACGAACCGGACGTCCTCGCTGCCCGGCCAGCAGGAGGGCGCCCGCCAGTACGGCTCGGGCGTCGCGTCCGGGTTCGCGGCGGCCACCACGTGCCGGCTGTAGTAGTTGATCCCCAGCATCGACAGCGGGGTGGCGATGGCGGCCAGGTCGCCCTCGCGGACGTGGTCGAAATCGGTCACCTCGCGCAGGTCGGCGCGCACGTCCTCGGGGTACTCACCGCGCAGCACCGGGTCCAGGAAGATCCGGTTGGCCAGGCCGTCGATCCGGCGGGCCGCGTCGGCGTCCGCCTCGGTCTCGCCGGCCGGCGAGACCGCGTAGAGGTTGAGGGTGATGGCGAACTCGTTCTCCGGGCGGGCCGCCCGCATGGCCTGCACGGCCAGACCGTGTCCGAGCATCAGGTGGTGGGCGGCCCGCACCGACGCCGCGGCGTCCTCGCGGCCCGGCGCGTGCACCCCGGAGCCGTAGCCCAGGAAGGCCGAGCACCACGGCTCGTTGAACGTGGTCCAGTGCCGCACCCGGTCACCGAGCGCGTCGTGGGTCAGCACGGCGTAGTCGACGAACCGCTCGGCCGTGTCCCGTTCCGGCCAGCCGCCGGCGTCCTCCAGGGGCTGCGGGAGATCCCAGTGGTAGAGGGTGACCCAGGGCTCGATCCCGTGCTCCAGCAACTCGTCGACCAGGCGCCGGTAGAAGTCCAGACCGGCGGGGTTGGCCGGACCGCGACCGCCGGGCTGCACCCGCGGCCAGGCGATCGAGAACCGGTACGCGGTCAGGCCGAGGTCCGCCATCAGCCGTACGTCGTCCCGATACCGGTGGTAGTGGTCACACGCCACGTCACCGGTGTGCCCCTCGATGACCTTTCCGGGGGTACGGCTGAAGGTGTCCCAGATCGATGGCGTACGGCCGTCCTCGGCCACCGCGCCCTCGATCTGGTAAGCCGCCGTTGCCGCGCCCCACCGGAAGCCGGACGGGAAGGTGAGCTGCCGCTCCTCACCAAGCAGAGGCACGCGCTGATCGGTCGCTGGGTTTGTCACCACCTGAGCGTGCCGGTCGACGATGCGCACCGTCAAGACTTCTGTGGGAGCGTTCCCATTCCGTGATCCTGATCGACTTTCTCCCATACGTCGTACCTTGGGGCCGGCCCATGGGTCGCCATCAGCGGATCGGCCCGCCCGGAAACGGGGTGTCCGGGCGGCTCCCACGGACCCCGGCCAACTGTCCGGAATCGGTCACCCGGTCGTCTGGAACGATCCGCCCGGTCGGCCGGGGGTCAGCTCATCCGCCGGGCCAGCGTGGTGGCCCGGACCGCGTCGAAGGCCACCGGATCGAAGGCCCGGCCGACCCACCCGAGCATCGCGGCGTGTTCCGGATGGTCCTCGTCGGCCAGCGCCGCCAGAAACTGACGGTAACCGTACGGTCCGCCCACGTCCTCCGGCGGCGCGGCCCGCTCACCGTCCAGGCAGATCGGGTAGCGCTCGTCCGGATCGGCGGCGAACACGTCCTCCACCACGATGTCGTGCTCCCACCAGTCGCCGAAGTCGTACGTGTACCGGAACCGGCCGCCCTTGCCGACGACCGCGTCCAACCGGTGATCCAGTTCGTCCCGCAGCGCCAGTTCGCCGTCCGGATCCGGCGTCCCGTACGACTCCCCGTCGATCTCGAACGAGTGCAGGTGGCAGTCGAGCCAACCGAAGGCGTACTGGAGGACCCGGTGCACCCGGTCCAGCGTGTAACCGCCGGGAATCAGCACCCGGCGCCACACGGGCGGCCTGACCTCCGCGAGGGACGCCCGGAGCTGGTAGATGTGACGCGGCATGCTCCCCCGATCTCTGGCATAGGCTTCCCGGCATGATCTGCCGCGCGTGCCGGGAGAGCCGGCACGACGACTGCCGGGGACGCCGCTGGTGCGACTGCCAGCACCGTACCCCCGGACCCACGCCGCCGGTCACTGGTCCGGCCAGCGAATGACGGAGCTGGCAAAGATCCGACGAATCTGGCCGATCCGGCCGAATCCGTCGGCCGCCCGCCCGGACGACGCCGGCGCGGACCGCGGTGGGCGGCACGACGCCGGCGCGGACGACCCCCGGCCGCACGACGCCGGCCTCGACGACGCGGCGCTGCTCACCGGGTACGGCCGGCCGGCCCGGCCGGTGCTGCGGATGAACTTCGTCAGCAGCGCCGACGGCGCGGTCGAGCTGGCCGGCTACTCGGCGGGGCTGTCCTCGGCCGCCGACCGGCGGGTCTTCGAGCTGCTGCGGATGCTCGCCGACGCGGTCGTGGTGGCCGCCGGCACCCTGCGCACCGAGGGCTACGGCCCGTTCCGGCTGGCGGAGCCGGGCCAGGCGTGGCGGCGGGCGAACGGCCTGCCCGAACACCCCACCCTGGTCGTCGTGTCCGGGTCGGCCCGGCTCGACCCGGCCGCGCCGGTCTTCACCGCCGCCCCGGTCCGGCCGGTCCTGCTGACCCGGGCCGACGCCGCCGTGCCACCCGGGCTGGACGACGTGGCCGACGTGCTGCGGCACGGCACGGGGACGGTCGACCTCGCCGCCGGGCTGGCCGCGCTGCGCGACCGCGGCCTTGACCAGTTGCTCTGCGAGGGCGGTCCGCAGCTGTTCGGCACGCTGACCGGAGCCGACCTGGTCGACGAGCTGTGCCTCACGGTCAGCCCGGTGCTGGCCGGTCCCGGCGCCGGGCGGATCACCGCCGGCCCACCGTCGCCGCCCCGGGCGATGGCGCTGCGTCAGGTCCTCACGGGCGACGACGGTTCGCTCCTGCTGCACTACGCCCGCGCCCGGGGCCACGCCGAGCGGGACTGACCCGCCGAGCGGGACCAAGCCGCCCACCGGGACCGAGCCGCCGACCGGGACCGACCCGGTCCGACCGCGGGGGGTGACGCCGGGTGTCCGCAGCGTCAGCAGGGAGTCCCGGCGCCGAAAAAGGTGGCCGCGCGGCACCGTTCGTAGCCGGACACCCGCCGCGTCGCTTGGCGTCGGGTCGTGCTGGTGGGGCAGGATGCAACAGGTGTGCGATGACCATGCGGACGGAGGGCCGGCCCGATGACCGACGAAGCCAGCACGGCCGAGCCGGTGGGCGAGGCGGTCGGCCGGGTCCTCGGCACCGCCGACGCCACCCCGTTGCAGTTCTGGACCGCCGTGGCACCCGGCAGCTACCTGCAACTCGATGACGTGGTGGTGACCCGCCGGGAGCTGCCCGACCGGGAGCCGGTGCTGATCGCCGGGGTGGTGACCCAGGTCCGCGCCCGGCACGAGGGCGCGCAGTTCGACTCGGACGTCTTCGCCATCGCCGACGGGACGCTGCCGGCGCTGGTGCAGGAGGCCGCCGAGGTGACCACCACCCGGGTCGACCCGGAGCTGTACGTGCCGCCCGAGCCGGGGGCGCTGGTGCACCGCGCCGAGGGCGACGCCCGGGCCCGGGCGCTGCACTTCGACCGGATGGACCGGCGGGTGCCGATGGGGATGGGCCGGGACGGCGTGCCGGTCTACCTGAACGCGGACTTCCTGGACGGCAGCCGGGGCGCGCACGTCTCCATCTCCGGGATCTCCGGCGTGGCCACCAAGACCAGCTTCGCCACCTTCCTGCTCTACTCGGTGTTCCGCTCCGGGGTGCTCGGCGGTGACGCGGTGAACGCCAAGGCGCTGATCTTCAACGTGAAGGGCGAGGACCTGCTCTTCCTCGACCACCCGAACGCCCGGCTGGACGAGCCGACCACCGCGGCGTACGCCCGGCTGGGGCTGCCCGCGGGCGCCTTCGCCGACGTCCGGGTGTACGCGCCGCCGCGCGCCGGGGACTCCTCCGGTACGCCGGACGTGACCAGCCGGCTGTCCGGGGTGGACAGCTTCTACTGGACGCTTGCCGAGTTCTGCGCCGACCGGCTGCTGCCGTACGTCTTCGCCGACGCCGACGACGAGCGCCAGCAGTACACGATGGTGGTGCACTCGGTCGCCGCCCACCTGGCCCGGTACGCCCAGCCGGCCGACGGCGGGGTGAGCATCGACGGGGTGCGACTGCACTCGTACCCCGACCTGGTGGACCACGTCGTCGCGCAACTGTCCGACGACGAGACCCGGGCCGAGTGGGCGGGCAGCGCGGTCGGGCTCGGCACCGTGAACGCGTTCGCCCGCCGGCTGATCAACAGCAAGCGGGACCTGGCCCGGCTGATCCGGGGTGACCTGGCCACCCGCCGCCCGCACGCGATCAACACCGCGGCCAGCGCCCAGGTGACCGTGGTCGACCTGCACAACCTGCCGGACCGCGCGCAGCGGTTCGTGGTGGGCGTGACGCTCAAGACCGAGTTCGAGCGCAAGGAGAAGGCCGGCACCGCCAAGCCGTTGCTCTTCGTCGTGCTGGACGAGCTGAACAAGTACGCCCCGCGGGAGGGCTCCTCGCCGATCAAGGAGGTGCTGCTGGACATCGCCGAGCGGGGCCGGTCGCTCGGGGTGATCCTGGTCGGCGCGCAGCAGACCGCCAGCGAGGTCGAGCGGCGGATCGTCACGAACTCGGCGATCAAGGTGGTGGGCCGGCTGGACCCGGCCGAGGCGTCCCGGCCCGAGTACGGCTTCCTGCCGCCGGCCCAGCGCCAGCGGGCGCTGCTGGCCAAGCCCGGCACGATGTTCGTGAACCAGCCGGACATCCCGGTGCCGCTCTGCCTGGAGTTCCCGTTCCCGGCCTGGGCGACCCGGCCGGCCGAGGCCGGTGCGGCGCCGTCGGAGACGATGCGCTCGATCACCCAGGCGGCCGACCCGTTCGCGGTGGTGGGGTCGCGCTCGGGCGGCATCTCCGACGACGACATCCCGTTCTGACATGAAGATCCTGCACACCTCCGACTGGCACGTCGGCAAGGTCCTCAAGGGACAGAACCGGCTGGCGGAGCACCGCGACGTGCTGGCCCAGGTGATCGAGGTGGCCCGCGCCGAGCGGCCCGACCTGGTCATCGTGGCCGGCGACCTGTACGACACCGCGGCGCCCAGCCCGGACGCCACCCGGCTGGTCACCCGGGCGCTGTCGGCGCTGCGCGGCACCGGCGCCGACGTGGTGGCCATCGGCGGCAACCACGACAACGGCGCCGCGCTGGACGCCCTGCGGCCGTGGGCCGACGCCGCCGGGATCGTGCTGCGCGGCAGCGTCCGGGACGCCGCGGCCGAGCACGTCATCGACGGGCGCACCGCCGGCGGCGAGCCGTGGCGGCTGGTGGCGCTGCCGTTCCTGTCCCAGCGGTACGCGGTGCGGGCCGTCGAGATGTACCAGCTGACCGCCGCCGAGGCGACCCAGACCTACGCCGACCACCTCGGCCGGCTGCTGGGCCGGCTCACCGAGGGGTTCGACGAGCCCGGCCGGGTCAACCTGGTGACCGCCCACCTGACGGTGGTGGGCGCGCAGGCCGGCGGCGGCGAGCGGGAGGCGCACACCGTCCTCGGGTACGCCGTGCCGGCCACCGTCTTCCCGACCTCCGCGCACTACGTGGCGCTCGGCCACCTGCACCGGGCGCAGCAGGTGATCGCGCCCTGCCCGGTGCGCTACAGCGGCAGCCCGCTGGCGGTGGACTTCGGTGAGGAGGAGAACGTGCCGTCGGTGACCCTGGTCGAGGTCACCGCCGGCTCCGCGGCCAAGATGCGCGAGGTGCCGATCACGGCGGCGGCGACGCTGCGCACGGTCCGCGGCACGCTGGCCGACCTGACCCGGCTGGCCGAGCGGTACGGGCCGGCCGGGGACGAGCCGGCCGCGCAGCCAGCAGGGGACGGGCCGGCCAAGCAGGCGCCGGCCGGGGACGAGCCGGCCGACGCCGGACCGGACGAGGAGGCGCCGGCCGGCGCCTCGCCGGACGGGCGGGCGCCGGCCGAGGGTGGCGGCGCGCCCGCGCGCTGGCTGCGGGTGTTCGTCCGCGAGACCCCCGGGCCGGCCTCCGGGAGGAGGTGCAGGAACTGCTGCCCAACGCCCTGGAGGTACGCATCGATCCCGACCTGGTCGCCACGGGCGCCGGCACCCGGACCGCGCAGCGGGCCGGCCGGTCCCCCCGGCAGCTCTTCGGCGAGTACCTGGACAGCCGGGGCGCCGCCGAGGACGGCGTGCGCGAGCTGTTCGACGAGTTGTACGGGGAGGTCGACTAGTGCGCCCGCTGCGCCTGGACCTGCACGGGTTCACCGTGTTCCGCGCCGAGACCACAATCGACTTCACCGACGCGGACTTCTTCGCCCTGGTCGGGCCGACCGGGTCGGGCAAGTCGACGGTGCTGGACGCGATCTGCTTCGCGCTCTACGGACAGGTGCCCCGCTGGGGCAGCAGCCGGGGCATCGGCAACGCGCTGGCCCCCTCCAGCGCCGAGGCCCGGGTGCGGCTGGTCTTCGAATCCGCCGGTGCCCGCTACGTGGCCACCCGGGTGGTCCGGCGCGACGCCCGGGGCAACGCCAAGACCGGCAACGCCGGGCTGCAACTGATGCCGCCCGGGTTCGACATCACCAAGCTGGACACCGGGATGAGCCCGGACGATCTCGGCGAGGTGCTGGCCGGCACGCCCGCCGAGATGGAGGCGGCGGTGCTGGAGGCGGTGGGTCTGCCCTACGACCAGTTCACCAGCTGCGTGGTGCTGCCGCAGGGGCAGTTCGCCGACTTCCTGCACGCCCGGCCGGCGACCCGGCAGCAGATCCTGGTGAACCTGCTGGGCCTGGGCGTCTACGAACGGGTGCAGCGGCTGGCCACCGCGCGGGCCACCCAGGCGGAGGCGAAGCTGGAGGTGGTCGCCCAGGAACTCGCCGGGCTCGCCGACACCGACGACGCGACGCTGGCCGCCGCGCAGGCGCAGCTGACCGCGATGGCCGCGCTGGTCGAGGCGGTCGGTGCCGGCGCACCGGCGCTGGCCGGCGCGCGGGAGGCCGCCGACCGGGCCGAGGCGGCGCTGGCCGAGCTGGACGCCGAGGTCGCCGAGCTGGACCGGATCCGGCCGCCCGCGGACGCCGCCGAACTGGCCGGCGCGGTGACCGCCGCCCGGGCCGCCGCGGTGGAGGCCGACAACGCGGTGACCCAGGCCGAGGAGCGGGAGGAGAAGCTGCGCGGGGAGCTGGCCGCGGCCGGCGACGCCGCGGCGCTGCGGCTGCTCGTGCAGGCGCACGAGGAGCGGGACCGGCTCTCCGCCGAGGCCGCCGGGCTGCGCGACGCGCTGGCCGAGGCGCAACGCGGGCACGAGGACGCCGCGGCGGCGCTGGCACAGGCCCGCCGGACCGCCGAGCGCACGAGCGCCGACCTGGAGGCCGCCCGCCGGGCGTACCAGGACGCACAGGTCGCCGAGCGGGCCGCGGGGCTGCGCGCCCAACTGGCCGCGGGCGAACCCTGCCCGGTCTGCGCCCAGCCCGTCCACCAGGTCCCCGACCTGCCCGCCGGGTCCGCCGTGGCAACGGCACGCCAGGCCGGCGAGGCGGCCCGGGCCGCCGCCGACACGGCCGCCGAGCGGGTACGCGAGGCCGAGCGGGTCGCCGCCGACCTGGACCGGGCGGCCGAACGGGTCCGGGTCCGGCTGGAACACCTCGACGGGCAGCTCGCCGCGCTGGCCGACCGGGTGGCCGACTCCCCCGGGCCGGCCGCCCTGCGCCGCGAGCTGGAATCGCTGGCCGCGCTCCGGCACGAGCTGGACACCGCGACCGGGACCGTCCGGACCGCCCGCGAGCAGGCTCGGCGGGCGCGCGGCGACGCCGAGGCCGCGCAGGAGCGGGTCCGGGCCGCCTGGCGCGGCTTCGACGCCGTACGCGACGGGTTGGCCCGGTTCGGGCCGCCTTCGGCGGACCGGAGCGATCTGGCGGCGGCCTGGTCGGCGCTGTGCGACTTCGCGGCCGCCGCGGCGCGGCGGCGGCGGGCCGACCGGGACGGCGCGGCGCGGGCCGTCCAGGAGGCGCACGCCGCGGTGGCGGCGCTGCGTGCGGAGATCGAGTCCCTGTTCGCCGGGCACGGCCTGGCCGCCGGGGCGGATCCGGCCCGCACCGCCGCGGTGGAGCTGGAACGGTCCCGCGCGCAGCTGCGCCGGATCGAGGAGCGCCGGGACCGGGCCGGTGCGCTGCGCGAGCAGCACACCGGACACGAGCGGGCCGGCCGGGTGGCGCGGGCGCTCGCCGGGCACCTGCGGGCCAACAACTTCGAGCGCTGGCTGCTGGCCGAGGCGCTCGACCTGCTGGTGGACGGCGCCTCGCGGATCCTGCGCGAGCTGTCCGGCGGGCAGTACGACCTGGTGCACGACAAGGGCGAGTTCTTCGTCATCGACCAGCACGACGCCGGGCTGCGACGGGGGGTGCGCACGCTCTCCGGCGGGGAGACGTTCCAGGCGTCGCTGGCCCTGGCGCTGGCGCTGTCCGAGCAGTTGGCCGGTTTGTCCACCACGTCGGCCAGCCTGGAGTCCATCGTGCTGGACGAGGGCTTCGGCACGCTGGACTCGGCCACCCTGGACACCGTGGCCGCCACGCTGGAAAACCTCGCCGCCCAGGGCGACCGGATGGTGGGGCTGGTCACCCACGTGCCGGCGCTGGCCGAACGGGTGCCGGTGCGCTTCGAGGTGCACAAGGACGCCCGTACCGCCCGGGTGGAGCGGGTGGGCTGAGCATGCCGACCGAGCTGTTCATCGACGCCTGGGATCCGGCGTACGGCGCCTCCTTCGAGGCCGCGCCCGCCGGGCCGGCGGCGCCGAGCAGCGCCCAGGTCAATCCGGACGTCGAGCTGCCGGCCGCCGCATGGCGCCCGCTGGTGCCGCCCGCCGACGTGCGGGCGCCCGGGGTGGTGCTGCTGGTCGACGGGGTACGCCGGATCGACGCCGGGCTGTGGACCCGGGAGGCCGACGGCACCTCGTACCCGGGCCTGGCCGCCTCGTACGCGGCCGGGGTGGTCCGCTGCGACCTGCGGCGCGGCGTGGCCGAGCTGGCCGCCGCGCGGGTGGCCCGGGGACTGTTCACGGCGAGCCCGTCCGCGACGGACATCCGGGCCGGCCGGATCCACTACCCGGTGCACCGGGTGCGGCCCCGGGCGAGCAGAGCAAGCTGCCCGCGGCCGTGCAGGGTCCGCTGACCGCGCTGGAGGTCGACGTGTCCGCCGTGGCCCGCGACGGCGACGACCCGGCCGCGGCGGGCCCGGCCGGCACCGACCTGCTGGTGGTGGACGGCCCGCTGCGCAACCGGCGCCAGCTGCCGCGCACCATCGGGTACGTCAAGACCCAGCACAGCCAGTACCTCGATGCCCGGCTCGCGGCCGTGGTCACCGCGCTGGCACCCGGACAGCGCTGCCCGGTGTTCCACCTGGGTACGGCCTGGGGTGGCTGGTCGTGGTACCTGCGGCTGCCCGGCCCGGCGGGCGCGCCGTGGGCCGGCATCGTCCGGGTGGAGTGCTCCCCCGACCTGCCGGTGGGCGAGGCGGTGGCGCTGGCCGACCTGTCGCTGGTGACGCTGCCCCGGTTCGCCTCCACCGCGTACAAGGATCCCCGCGCGCCGCAGAACCTCGTCCCGATCGCCGGGCTGGAACGCCGGCTGCGCGGGCTGCTCGGCGACGGCCGGCTGCTGCACCGCGCGCTGCGGCTGGCGGCGGCACGGCCGTAGCAGCGGGGTCGTCCGGGAGGCCGCCCTAGACTGAGGCGTGGCACGGAGGCGGGCGGGCGACCGGGTGACCGCGCAGGTCGACAGCGGGCAGGCGGAGTTGGTGCCGGATCCGGACCGGCCGCGCTCGTACACCCTGCTGCTGGACGGCGCGCCGCAGTCGCACGTCGACCTGGCCGACCCGACCCACCTGGAGTTCGAGTACGTGCGCCGGATGGCCGCCACGGTGGACCTGATCGCCCCGCCGGGGACGCCGCTGCGGGTGCTGCACCTCGGCGGCGGGGCGCTCACCCTGCCCCGGTACGTCGCCGCCAGCCGGCCCGGTTCGCACCAGCGGGTCGTGGAGCACGACGCCGCCCTGGTGGACCTGGTCCGCGAGCGGCTGCCCTGGCCGGCCGACCCGCGGCTGCGGGTCCGGGTGGGCGATGCCCGCGCCGTGCTGGGCACCATCCGGGACGCCGGGTACGACCTGGTGGTGGCCGACGTGTTCGCCGGCGACCGGACCCCGGCGCACCTGACCTCGGTCGAGTTCGCCGGCGAGGTGGCCCGGGTGCTCCGGCCGGCCGGGACGTACCTGGTGAACGTGGCCGACGGGCCGCCGCTGCGGTACGCCCGGGGCAGGTGGCGACGGTGCGGGCCGTGTTTGCGCGGGCCTGCCTGGTCGCCGACGCCGCGGTGCTGCGCGGCCGGCGGTTCGGCAACCTGGTGCTGGTCGCCGGCCGGGTCGACCCGCCGGTCGCGGCGCTGACCCGGCGGGTGGCCGGGGACTGGTTCCCGGGACGGGTGCTGGCCGGGGCGGAATTGGACCGGTTCGTCGGCGGCAATCCGGTGGTGCGCGACGCGGCGGCCCGGCCCTCGACCCCGCCGCCGGTGGGTTTCTTTCGGCAGCCTTAATCCGGCACGGCCCGCCGTCCGTACCAACTGTCGGCGCCCGGTCGAACCGCGCCAGAACGCCAGACGGGAGGTCCGGATGTACGCGCTAGCGGGCGGGTGGCAGGCTGTCCGGGTCGGGACGCTCGCCACCGCACCACGGCGTCCGATCCGGCAGATGGTACGTATCGACGGAAGGGCCTTTGGCGGCAATGATGACCCGGTGACGCCACGACCGGCCGCCGGCAGGCACGCCAGCGGCTCCACCGAGACGGCCCATTCGGAGAAGCTCGTCCGGCAGCTGTACGAGGAGCACGCCGGCCCGCTGTTGTCGTTCGTGCTGCGGCTGACCGGCGGGGACCGCCAGCGCGCCGAGGACATCGTGCAGGAGACGTTGCTGCGGGCCTGGCGGAACGCGCACCGGCTCGGCGCACAGGGCCAGTCCTCACTGCGGCCCTGGCTGGTGACCGTGGCCCGGCGGATCGCGATCGACGACCACCGCAGCGAACGGGCGCGGCCCACCGAGACCTACGACCGGGATCTGGAGTCGTTCGCGGAGTCGGACGACACCGAGCGGGTGCTGCGGACGATGACGGTGACGGACGCGCTGCGGGCGCTGAGCCAGCCGCACCGGGAGATCCTCATTTCGACGTACTTCCGGGGGCGCACGGTGCCGGAGGCCGCCGCGGAGCTGGGATTGCCGCTCGGGACCGCCAAGTCCCGGGTCTACTACGCGCTGCGGGCTCTGCGCTCGGCGCTTCAGGAGCGGGGGGTGACAGAATGAGCCGGGCCGACCACTGGGACGTGGGTGCCTACGCGCTCGGCGTACTCGACGCCGAGGACACCGCGCGGTTCGAGGAGCACCTGGCGGGCTGCTGGGCGTGCGCCGCGGAGTTGGAGGGTCTGCTGCCCGTCGTCGACCTGCTCGGCGAGGTCGAGGCGGACGCCCTGCCACCGGTGGGTCGGCAGCCCGCGGACGACGCGATGCTGGATCGGATGCTGGTCACGGTGGCCCGCAGCCGGCGGCGCACCCGGCGGCACCAGACGCTGGCCATCGCGGCCGGCCTGGTCGTGCTGGTGATGGCGACCGGCGGCGCGCTGGCCGTGGGCCGGCAGTCCGCCGCCCGCACGACCGCGGCGCCGCCGCCGCCGAGCGCGGCGGCCAGCGCCACCCCCGGCCCCGGCGACACCTGGGTGGACGGTCAGCCCGGACCGGGCTTCGGCGGTCCGGACCTGGAGGGCGGGGAGAAGCTCACCGCCACCGACGACACCACCGGGGTACGGGCCGACCTCATCCTGGCCTCGAAGGCGTTCGGTACGCAGTTGTCCTTCGCTCTGTCCCGGCTGCCCGGGCCGCGCAACTGCCGGCTCGTGGTGTTGCGGCACAGCGGCGGCGCCGAGGTGGTTTCCACCTGGACGGTGCCGGTGACCGGCTACGGGACGGCGAGCGAGAGCATGCCGTTGATGCTCCAGGCCGCCACGGCGGTGCCGCGGGAGGACATCGATCGGATCCAGGTGCAGTCGATCGACGAGAAGGGTGTCGCCACGCCGCTGGTGACCGTGCCGCTCTGACCGGCCGGCCCGCTCTGACCGGCCGGCGGGACCCGCCCGGAACAATTGTTGCCCTGAGCATTCGCAGAATCACGCTGAGCGTGCGCGAATGGCGATTCCGGCCGCCCGGAACGATCTTCCGAGCGCGAACCGGAAATTGGCGTCAACTCGTATACGCACGGGCGGCGCACGAGGTTCAACGATTCGCTGTGAGTTTGTCCACTGTCTATTGCCTCATCCGGCGGCGATCGACCCGCGTACTCCGGGTCGACCTGATCCCGACAAAGGAGGGCACGTGGCACTGATCAAGCGGTCCGTCATCGTCGCCGGGGCGTTGGCAGCCCTCACCGCCTGTGCCCCCGCGGGGTACAACCCGAACAACCCCACCGGCGACGCCCAGCAGGTCGCCGCGGCGGGCGGCACCGCGGCGCCCACCGCGACGGCCGCGGACGAGGGCACCGGTGCCGCGCCCAGGACCCAGACCGTCGCGCTCACCGAGAAGCTGATCGCGAAGAAGCTGCCCCGGATGGGCGCCGTGGTGACCGACCAGGAGGGCTGGGTGCTCTACCGGTTCGACAAGGACTCGGCCAACCCGCCCACGTCCAACTGCGTCGACGACTGCGCCCGGGTCTGGCCGCCGGCCCTCACCGACGGCAACGCCCGCCTCCAGGGCGTCACCGACGACAGGATCGGCACCATCGACCGGCCGGACGGCACCAAGCAGCTCACCGTCGGCGGCTGGGCCGTCTACCGCTACATCGGGGACACCAAGCCGGGCCAGTGGAAGGGCCAGGGGGTCGGCAACACCTGGTGGGTGATCACGCCGGACGGCAAGAAGAACCTGACCTGCGTGCCGAAGACCCCACCGAAGGCCGTCGCGCCGCCGCCGCTGGTCGAGGCCACCCCGTCCGGCGCGTCGGGCGCCTCCGGTGGCGGTGACTACTCCTACTGAGCCGTCCGGACGCCGATCCGCCGGCATCATCCGAACGGACGATGCCGGCGGATCAAAATTGATCCTGAATTCAATTCTTAAGTCGGCCATAAATTATCGTCAGCTCCAATGTAAAAAGTTGACCGGGGCCTCGTGTATTACCTACGGTCGGCAATATCAGAATCAACATGAAAGGGTGAGCGATGACGTCCACCGGTCCCTCCCGGCACCCCCGATGGGTGGCGGCGGCGGTAACCGGACTGACCGGCGTTCTGCTCGGCGGGCTGGTGGCCGCACCGGGCCTCGCCGCCGCCGCGGACCGGGTCACGGCGGCCGTGCCGCCGGTCGCCGGCGGCCCCCTCGGCCACCTGCCGGCGGCCCGCGCCTCCGCCGATCCGAAGGGTCCGGTGCCCAATCCCATCGAGCTGCTGCCGAGCGACCCGTCGCCGAACGGCGCGGTGACCGCCGCCGACCGGGACTTCGTCATCAAGGTGCGGCTGGCCGGCCTGTGGGAGATGCCGGCCAGTCAGATGGCGGTCGACAAGGGCACCACGGACCGGATCAAGCAGATCGGGCAGGAGATCGGCCCCCAGCACAAGGTGCTGGACGCCATGGACCGCAGGGCCGCCGAGCAACTCGGCATCGCGCTGCCGGACGAGCCCAACACCGACCAGAAGGGTTGGCTGCGGGAGATGGAGCAGGCCTCCGGACCCCAGTTCGACCGGATCTACATCGACCGGCTCCGGGCCGCGCACGGCAAGATCTTCCCCGCCATCGGGATCATCCGGTCGAGCACCCGCAACGACGTCGTCCGGCAACTCGCCGCCCAGGCCAATGCCTTCGTCATGACCCACATGACGCTGCTGGAGAGTTCCGGGCTCGTCGACTACCAGTCGCTCCCCCAGGCGCCTCCACCGGCGCCGGCCGCCGCGGCCGCGCAGGCCGCGGAGACGGCCAAGAAGGGCACGTTGTACTCCAGCTCCGGCGGTCGCATCAACCCCGGTCTGGTGTGGATCGTCCTCGGCGCCGCCGTGCTCGCCGGCGCCTACAGCACAGTTCGACTCATCCGCCCTCGCTGACACGTACCGGCCCGGCGGCCGTCCGCGTGTCCCAGCTCCTCAAGATGGAAGGTGCCATCCGGTGAACTCCACCAACCGCCGATACGCCCGTCGGAAGTCGGCGGGCAATCCCCGCAAGCGGCGGATCATCGCCGCAATCGCCACCCTCGGCGCGTTCGGAGCGCTGGTCGCGGTGACGCAGGTCTCCCTGGCCGACACCCGGAGCCGGCGGCACACCAGCAGCTGCCCGCCGGCCTCCGCGACCGCCGCCGGCGACGCCTCGGCGAGCGCCGACGCCTCCGCCGCCCCCGGCGACGCGGCCGATGCCGGCACGGTGCCGACGAACGGGACGGACCCGTCCGGCGCTCCCTACACGGACAACGGTGTCGTCCAGCACCCCGGCGACGGTGGGCAGGCCGGACCGACCATCCAGAACCGGCGCCGCGGATGCACGCCGAGCAGCGGCTCCAGCACCCCGGCCGGGGGCAGCAGCAGTAGCCCGGCCAGCAGCGTGGAGGTACTGGCCAACAACTGCGACGACAGCACGCTGGAGCCGCACGCGGGTTTCCAGGACGGCAACCGCTGCGTGAGCACGGAGTTCGGTGAGGTCGGCAGCGCCGAGAACAACCCGACGCTGCTCATCAGCTCGGCACCGCGGACGGTCCGGGCCAACGAGGCGTTCACCATCCGGGTGAGCACCCGCAACCTGGTCCGGGACCGGTTCCTCGCCGCGGCGCAGGGCGGCTACTACAAGGAAAGCTCGCTGCTGACCGCCGACGGCCTGGTCCGCGGCCACTTCCACACCGCCTGCCGGATGCTGGACAGCCAGCGCACCGCCCCGGCCGCCGAACCGGTCCCGGCGTTCTTCGTGGCGACCGAGGACAGCAAGGGCGGGGCCACCCCGGACGAGGTCACCATCACGGTGCCCGGCCTGCCCACCCGGGGCATGGCGCAGTGCGCGGTCTGGGCCGGTGACGGCTCGCACCGGATCCCGATGATGCAGCGGGCCAACCAGATTCCCGCCTTCGACGTGACCCGGATCGTCGTCCGCTGACGACGTACCAGGCCTCGGGGCGGGTTGGGCGCCGCCGCCGGCGATAGGTCTCATCGACCAGCTCGGGCAACGCCCGGTCCCACCGGGGTCACACCCCGGAGGGCGGTGCCAGCAGCGACAGCCGGCGACGGAAAGGCGCAGACAGGTCGGTCGATCCGCTCCGGGAAGGACGGCACCGGGACGCACCGCGTCCCGGTGCCGTCGCCGTGTCCGGGGTTCCGCCCGGGCGGGTCGTGCCCCGCCTTGCCCCGGCCCACCGGGTGCCGGCCGGCCGCGTCACCGGCCGGCGGCCGGTCGTGGCAGAGTGGGCCGGTGACGACCGGCCGGAGCGACGAACGGGTGCTCACCCCGCCGCCCGGCTACCGGTTCACCGGCACGGTCCGGGAGTTGGCCATGGGCGGTTACGACCCGTGCGCCCGGCTGGTCGACGGCGCGTTCTGGTGGTCCACCCGCACCCCGGACGGCCCCGGCACGCTCTGCCTGCGCCCCGCCGGCTCCCGGCTGGTCGCCACCGGGCACGGTCCGGGGGCGGGCTGGCTGCTGGAGCGGGCCGATGCCGTGGCCGGGCTGCGCGACGACCTCACCGGCTTCGCCGAACGCGCGGCGACGCACCCGGTGGTGGCCGGACTGGCCCGGACCTTCGCCGGGCTCCGGATGCCGGCCACCGGACGGGTCTTTCCCCGGTTGCTGCGCGCCGTCCTGGAGCAGAAGGTCACCGGCAAGGAGGCGTTCCGGGCGTACGCGGCCACCGTCCGCCGGTTCGGCTCGCCGGCCCCCGGCCCGGTGGCCAACCTCTGGACGCCGCCGGCACCCGCCGACATCGCGGCGGCGCCGTACTGGGTGTTCCATCCGTTCGGGGTCGAGCAGCGGCGCGCCGAGACCCTGCGTCGGGCCGCCGCCGCGGCCGACCGGCTGGAGCGCTGCGCCGACGCCGCCGAGGCCACCCGCCGGCTCGTCGCGATCCCCGGCGTCGGTCCGTGGACCGCCGCCGAGGTCGTCCGGACCGCGTACGGCGACCCGGACGCGGTGAGCGTCGGTGACTACCACATCCCGAACATGGTCAGCTGGGCGCTGGCGGAGCAGCCGCGCGGCGACGACGCCCGGATGCTGGCCCTGCTGGAACCGTTCCGCGGCCACCGCGGACGGGTCTGCCTGCTGCTGGCCGCCGGCGGACGCTACGCTCCGCGGTTCGGCCCCGGATGCCGATCCGGTCCTTCGCCCGGTACTGAGGCACCGCCGGCTCCCGACCGGACCGGGCCGGGCCCGAGTGCCCGGCGGGACGCCGGCCGCCGTCTCCGACCGGACCGGACCGGGCCCGAGTGCCCGGCGGCCCGCCGTCTCCGACCGGACCGGGTCGGGCCGGCGGGCCGGCGTCAGGGGCGGGTCAGCCGGCGCAGCACGGCGGCGCAGCGGCGGGCGTACCCGTGCTGGAAGGCCACCACGAGCGGCCCGGCGGCGCGGGTGAACCAGCGGTCCGGCCGGCTGAACGCGGTCACGGTGAACCAGACCCGCCCGTGCGCGTCCCGCTCCACGCAGAACGCCTCCTCGCCCCGCTCGGGATGGCCGGGCAGCGTGCCGTACCCGAATCCGGCCCGGCGCTCGTCCTGGACCGCCCAGACCACCCGGCACGGCGCGGACAGCCGCAGCGGCCCCACGCCCACCGCGGCGTCCACGTGGACCCCGGGCGCCGCCCGGGGCGCGCTCGCGGTGACCCGCAGGCCCATCGCCCGGTGCATCCGCCAGCTCAGCACCGCCTCGGCGGCGGCCGGGAAGGCGTCCCGGTCCAGCTCGGCCCGGTGGTGCAGGTGGTGGTAGCCCGCCGGCAGCCCGCCGGAGCCGGTCACCGCCGCCTGCGTCGCGCCCGCCTCCGGGTAGGTCAGCTCCGGCACCGGTCACCCACTTCCCGCTCGTCTGCCGGCACAGCGTACGGGCCGGGTCACCGCGGCGCGCGGCGGTGGTGGACAGGGCGGCCTGGCTGCGACGACGATGGCCGGATGGAACTGCCGGTCATGCCCCCCGTCGCCCCGATGCTCGCGAAGCCGGTCGGGGAGATCCCGGGCGGGCGGCTGTACGAGCCCAAGTGGGACGGCTTCCGGTCCATCATCTTCCGCGACGGCGACGAGGTGGAGATCGGCAGCCGGAACGAGCGGCCGATGACGCGCTACTTCCCCGAGGTCGTCCGGGCGGTGCTGGCCAACTTCCCGCCCCGCGCGGTGATCGACGGGGAGATCGTGGTGGCCGACACCGGGCGCAACACCCTGGATTTCGAGGCGCTCCAGCAGCGGATCCATCCGGCGGCCAGCCGGGTGAACCTGCTGGCCGAGCAGACCCCGGCCAGCTTCGTCGCGTTCGACCTGCTGGCGCTGGACCGCGACGACCTGACCGGGCGGCCGTTCGCCGAGCGCCGCGAGCTGCTCGAACGGGCCCTGGCCGAGGCGGAGCCGCCGGTGCACGTCACGCCGATCACCAGCGACGAGGCCACGGCCCGCCGCTGGTTCGCCGAGTTCGAGGGCGCCGGCCTGGACGGGCTCATCGCCAAGGGTCCCGATCTGGCCTACCAGCCCGACAAGCGGGTCATGATCAAGATCAAGCACAAGCGTACGGCGGACTGCGTGCTGGCCGGCTACCGGCTGCACAAGTCGGGCGACGACCGGATCGGCTCGCTGCTGCTCGGCCTCTACGACGACGAGCGGGACGTGCTGGTCTCGGTGGGGGTGATCGGGGCGTTCCCGATGGCCACCCGCAAGGCGCTGTTCACCGAGCTCCAGCCGCTGGTCACCGGCTTCGAGGAGCACCCGTGGAACTGGGCCGCGCACACCAGCGGGGAACGGACCCCGCGGCGCAACGAGCAGAGCCGGTGGAACGCCGGCAAGGACCTCTCGTTCGTGCCGTTGCGCCCGGAACGGGTGGTCGAGGTCCGGTACGACTACATGGAGGGCGAACGATTCCGGCATACCACCCAGTTCGAACGGTGGCGCCCGGACCGTGATCCCCGGACCTGCACGTACGCCCAGCTCGACCGGCCGGTGCGGTTCAACCTCGCCGACGTCCTCTCCGGCGGCTGACCGCGGCCAGCCGCCCCGGCGCCGCACCGGTCGGGCCGGTTGCCGACGTCGACAGCGCGTCGCGGCCGGTGCCGGCCGGATCCCCGGCGTGGGGTATCCGACCGGATGTCCGGATCATCCGCGCCGAACGGCGGCGATGATCCCGATTGTCGGCTTCACGGTGTGACCCGCGGCATCCGCCGGCCGGAATGCCACCCGGCCCGGGGTCGTTACATCCACCGTACGACCGAGTAACGGCGCCGGCCGCAGCGCCACACCCGCCCGATCGACGGCGGGTTCGAGGCAGGGGTTGATCCGCCTCGCGGAATGCGGCCCGGCCCGCGGTCGTTACGGGTCCGGTGCCCGGGGCAGGGCCCCTACCCCCGGGAGCCCGTTCCGGGCACCACCCCACAGCTCGTACGGGCGCCGCGTGCGCCCGTCACTCTCCCCCAGAACCCTTCGGGCGCTGCGCGCAGTCCTTTCCGGCGCCGCGCGCCCCGGAGTTCCCCCGACCCCTTGAGGAGTTTTTCTGATGAAGACCACGATGCTGCGTAAGAGTGTGTTGTCGGTTGCCGGTCTGGCGTTTGCCGGTGGTGTGGTGGCCGGTCCGGTCACGGGTGTGTTGGCCTCGGGTCCGGCGGTGGCTGCGGATCGTGTGTCGGCGGTGGCGGTGGCTCAGCCTTCGGGTGGGCAGTCGCACGTCGATCTGGGTGATGAGCAGAAGGCGAATGTCAAGGCGATCGTGGCGGCTACGAAGAAGAACGGTCTGGATGAGCGGGCCGCGGTGATTTCGGTGGCCACGGCGATGCAGGAGTCGAAGTTGAAGAATCTGGGTGATCTGGGTGCGGCCAACGATCATGATTCGTTGGGTCTGTTCCAGCAGCGGCCGACCTCGGGTTGGGGTTCGCCGGATGAGATCACGGATCCGGAGTATGCGACGACGGCGTTCCAGAAGGCGTTGAAGGATGTGCCGAACTGGCATGAGTTGCCGTTGACCGAGGCGGCGCAGAAGGTTCAGGTGTCGGCGTACCCGGATGCGTACGCGCAGTGGGAGTCGCAGGCGACCGATCTGGTGGGTCAGTACTGGAACGCCTGACCCTCCGGGAGTGCAGGATGGCTGGGTAGTGCCGGAAGGGCCCCGATCATCGGGGCCCTTTCGCGGCGGCGCCGAGCGAGCGGGACGCAGGGCGTAGCCTGAGCACGAAGACGATCACGGGGAAGGAAACTCGTGAACCGCACTGCCCGCACCCGCGCCGCACTCGCCGGCGTCACCGCCGCCACCCTGCTGGCCGGCGGCTGCACGATGCCACCGTTCGCGCCCAACACCGGCAAGCAGCGCTCGGCGGCCGCCCGGCAACCACCGGGCGCCACCAACTGGACGCCGTGCCCGGACGTGCCCCGGGACCTGACCCACCGCGGCGCGCCGCCGAACATGACGTACGACTGCGCCACGATCAGCGTGCCCCGGGAGTGGCCCGCCGGGGCCACCCCGGGTGCGACGGTCAGCCCCGGCGGCGCCGGGCCGGCCGGGACCTTCGACATCGCGCTGATCCGGGCGCGGTCCAGTCGGCAGTCCGACCGGATCGGCTCCCTCGTGATCAACCCCGGTGGACCGGGCGCGTCCGGCATCGACACGGCGGTCTACCTGTCGTACGGCGCCGCCTTCGGCGGCCTGCCCGACGAGGTGACCCGGCGGTTCGACATCGTCGGCTTCGACCCGCGCGGCGTGAGCCGGTCCAGCCCGGTCAAGTGCATCTCCGACGCCGACCTGGACGCCACCTTCGGCGCCGAGCCGGACCCGGACACCCCCGCCGAGTTCGACGACCTGGTCGCGCTCAGCAAGCGCATCTCCGCGGGCTGTGCCGCCAAGTACGACGACCAGCTCAGCCTCTACTCCACGGAGCAGACGGCCCGGGACATGGACGCCGTGCGCACCGCCGTGGGCGACCAGCGGTTGACCTACCTCGGCTACTCGTACGGCACCCTGCTGGGCGCCACGTACGCCCAGCTCTTTCCGCGCAACGTCCGGGCGATGGTGCTGGACGGCGCGGTGGACCCGAAGCAGGACTCCATCGCCGGGTCGGAGAGCCAGGCGAAGGGGTTCGAGCAGGCGTTCGACGACTTCGCGGCGTGGTGCCGCGGCACGCCGGGCAAGTGCCCGATCGCCCCGGACGCCCGGGCCGCGGTGAACACCGCGCTGGACAAGGCCCGGGTGTCACCGGCACACGGCAGCGACGGCCGGGCCGCCAGCGCCGGCTGGATCTTCTACGGCATCGTGGCGTCGCTGTACACCGAGTCGGGCTGGGAGGAGTTGGCCACCGCCATCCAGAAGCTGGCCGAGGGCAACGCCGACCCGATCCTCGAACTCGCCGACCGGTACGCCGACCGGGACGCCAGCGGCCACTACTCCAACCAGTTCGACGCCAACCTGGTGATCAACTGTGCCGACGAGGCGCAGCGGCCCACGGTCGACCAGGCCCGCGACCTGCTCCCCCGCTGGCGCAGCGCGTACCCGCTGTTCGGGCCGCCGCTGGCCACCGGGCTGCTGAGCTGCGCCGAGTGGCCGGCACCGGCCGACCCGTACCCGACCGGCCGGGCCGACGGCGCCGCGCCGATCCTGGTGGTCGGCACCACCGGCGACCCGGCCACCCCGTACGAGCAGACGCAGCGGCTGGCCGACATGCTCGGCGTCGGTCGGGTGCTGACCTGGGAGGGCGAGGGCCACACGGCGTACCCGCAGACCACCTGCATCACCGGCGCGGTCGACGCGTACCTGATCGAGGGCACCCTCCCGCCGGTCGGCAAGCGGTGCCCGGCGCGATAGCCTGCGCGGGTGATCTTTCGCGAGGCGGTGCCGGCCGACCTGCCGGCCGTCCTCGGGCTGCTGGTCGACGACGCGCAGGGGCGCAACCGGGACAGCACCGAGGTCGACGAGGCGTACCGGCGGGCGTTCGCCGAGATCGCCGCCGACCCGCGCAACGAGCTGATCGTCGGTGACGACGACGGCACGGTGGTGGCCTGCATGCAGCTCACCTACATCCCGGGGCTGAGCCGGCACGGCGCCCAGCGGCTGCTGATCGAGGCGGTACGGGTGCACTCCGGCCGGCGCGGCCAACGGATCGGCGCGCGGATGATGACCTGGGCGATCGACCGGGCCCGCGACCGGGGCTGCGCCCTGGTGCAGCTCACCACGCACAAGTCCCGGGCCGACGCGCACCGGTTCTACCGCCGGCTCGGCTTCGAGGACAGCCACGAGGGCATGAAGCTCGCCCTCTGAGCCGGTGCGGCCTGAGCCGTCGACCCGCGCGGCGCCGGACCGGCGGCGAGCGTGCCTCACCTGCCGGCCGGCGCCGCGTCAGCCGTCGGAGCGCCGAGCCCGGCTGGGCTGGACCCGCATCGGCTCCCCCGGCATCTTCGGGTGGTCGGGCGGGTAGGGCAGATCGCCGGCGCCGTCCCGCTCGTCACGGTCCGCCCACTCCAGCAGCGGGGTCAGATCCCACGGGTCGTCGTCGATGCCCTCGTGCGGGTCCGGCCCGCCGGCCAGCCGCTGCGGCACGGTCCGCAGATCGAAGTCGTCCGGCTCCACCTCGGGAAGCTCGGCCCAGGTCACCGGGGTGGAGGCGGTCGCGCGGGGGTTGGCCCGCAGCGAGTACGCGCAGGCGATGGTGCGGTCCCGGGCCATCTGGTTGTAGTCCACGAACACCCGCTCGCCGCGTTCCTCCTTCCACCAGGAAGTCGTGACCAGGTCGGGCCGGCGCCGTTCCAGCGCCCGGCCCAGCGCGATCGCCGCCCGGCGTACCTGGACGAACGTCCAGCGGGGCTGGATGCGCAGGTAGACGTGCACGCCCCGGCCGCCCGAGGTCTTCGGCCAGCCGGTCACGCCCAGGTCGGTCAGCAGGGCGTTCAGTTCGATCGCGGCCTGCGCCGCGTCCGCGAAGTCGGTGCCCGGCTGCGGGTCGAGATCGATCCGCAGCTCGTCGGGGTGGTCGGGTTGGTGGGCCCGGACCGGCCACGGGTGGAACACCACGGTCCCCATCTGGGCCGCCCACGCCACGTGCGCGAGGTCGCCCGGGCAGAGTTCCAGGGCCGTCCGACCGCTCGGAAAGGTGATCTCGGCGGTGCCCAGCCACGGCGGCACCCCACGGGTGGGCACCCGCTTCTGGAAGAACGTCTCCCCGCCCAGACCCTCGGGAAACCGTTGCAGCGTGGTGGGCCGGTCCCGCAGCGCGCGCAGGATGCCGTCACCGACCGCCAGGTAGTAGTCGAAGATGTCCTTCTTGGTGAATCCCCGGTCCGGGAACATCACCCGGTCCGGGCTGCTGAGCCGTACGGTGTGCCCCGCCACCTGGACCTCGACGGGCTTCGCCTTCGGGGTGCCGACCATGCTCTCAGACGATAGGCCACCCCGGCGCCCGCCGTGGTCAACCCGGGACGCCCCAGCTCCGGTGGGTCTCCCAGAGGTGCTGGACCAGGAAGAGCTTCCGCTCGAACCGGGCGTCGCCGGCCAGCAGGTCGCCGTCGTACGGCGCGGGCAGCCGCCGGGTCACCCCGTCGGTGCCGTACACCATCACCACCGTGTGGCGGCGCCGCCGCTCGGCGCGGACGTCGGTCACCCGTTCCCACGGTACGAAGGTGGTACGCCCGAGGGGGCCGCCGGCACGCAGCCCGGCGGAGTTGATGCACGCGCCCGTGCGCCAGCGCACCAGGCCGGACCCGAGCGCGGCCAGCGGCACCAGCGCACCGGCCAGCCCCGCCGCGACGGCCGGGTCGACCGGCATCCGCGGGCCGACCGCCGACCGCTGCCGGGCCAGGGTGAACAGGACGCCCAGCAGCAGCACCCCGGCCAGGGTCACCGATCCGGCGACCAGGGCGTGCGCCACGATCTGTCGCCAGGTGGGTCGGAAGATCGCCAGCACCGTGGCCTGGTGCCGGCCCCGATAGTCCCCACCCGACCGGGTGGCCGCCCGCATAACTGGTCAACGACGACCCGGGCCGTGGGTGATCCTCGCCCGTTGCCGTGGAGCGCGCCGGTCGGCGCCGTACCCTGGAAGGGTGGCTGTGAACAAGAGCGAGTTGCCCCGCAGCGAGGACGAGTGGCGGGTCCGGCTCTCCCCGAGGAGTTCCGGGTCCTGCGGGAGGCCGGCACCGAACGGCCGTGGACCGGCGAGTACGTCGAGACCAAGACGCCCGGGACGTACCACTGCCGGGCCTGCGGCGCCGAGTTGTTCGCCAGTGACACGAAGTTCGACTCGCACTGCGGGTGGCCGAGCTTCGACAAGGCGCTGCCCGGTGCCATCCGCTACGTGGAGGACCGGTCGCACGGGATGGTGCGGACCGAGGTCCGCTGCGCCACCTGCGACTCGCATCTGGGCCACCGGTTCGACGGCGAGGGCTACACCCCGACGAACGCCCGGTACTGCATCAACTCCGTCTCGATGCACCTGGAGCCGGCCGCCGACGCGGGTTGACGTACCGCGCCCCGACCCCGTTGAATCCGGTGCCACTGCCGGTCCAGCGAGTTCGGGGAGGCACGATGGCACGGTTGGACGTCCGGCGGCTGGCCGCCGTCGACATGTGGGGCGGCGCGGGCACCCGCTTGCGCCGCCGGATCATCCTGGCGGAGTTCGTCCTGGGCACGGTCGGTTGCCTGGCCCTCGGCGGGTGGCTCCTCGGCGTGGCCGGGTCGGTCGGTTGGGTGCTGTTCGGCGGCTGGCTGATCGGGCTCGGCCTGAACTATCTCCCGCTGGCCGTGCACGCCGGCACGCTCTCCCCGGCCGGCGCCCTGGAGCGGGAACTCGCCGATGTCGACGTCCCGGGCGAGCTGCGGCACTACACGGCCGCCCAGTTCTGGCTCGCGGTGCCGCTGCTGTTCGTCGTGCTCGACGTCGTGCAGCGCCGCCGCCGCTAGGCCGCGACTCCGGCACCCCACCGCGGCTCCGGCACCCCACCGCGGCTCCGGCGCAGCTCCGGCACCCCACCGCGGCTCCGGCGCAGCTCCGGCACCCCGCCGCTCCGGCGCCCGATTTCGCCGGTTCTCATGTTCGTTCTATGAGTTTGCAGCACTATGGGCAGCAGGGGGTAGATGTCCTACTAAGAGGAGTTGGGCGCCATGGCGACCTGCGAGGTCTGCGGCAACGACTACTGGATGGCCTTCGAGGTCCGGACGGTCAGCGGCGACGTGCACACGTTCGACTCGTTCGAGTGCGCGGTGCACAAGCTCGCGCCGGTCTGCGAGCACTGCGAGTTGAAGATCGTCGGACACGGCGTGGAGGTCGACGGCCGATTCTTCTGCTGCGGTCACTGCGCCCGGGCGGTGGAGACCAGCCGGGGCGCCGAGATCCGCGACGCGGTGGGCGCCCGACCCGCCTGAGCCGGACGCCCACCGCTCCCCAGGATGGTGGGGTCCCACCGGGTACGGAGGGACCCCACCGGCACGGTCAGCCGACCGTGAGCGCGGTGTCGTCGATGACGAACGAGGTCTGCAACGAGGAGTCCTCGACCCCGAGGAACTTCACCGTGATGCTGCTGCCGGCGTACCCGGCGAGGCTGAGCGACTTCTGGCTGTAGCCGCTCGCCTTGTTCAGGTTGGAGTACGTGGCCAGCGTGGTCGTGGTTGAACCGCTGGTCACCTGAACCTTCAGCGTGTCGTACGCGGTGGACGTGGTGGTCTCCGCGGTGTCGATGTGCAGGTAGTAGCTCAGGACGTACGAGGAGCAGCCGGCGGGCAGGGTCACGGCCTGGCTCAGCGTGTCGGTGTGCGACGAGCCGTACCCGTCCAGCCACGCCTTGTACGAGCCGCTGTGCGCCGCCTCACCGGAGGACGTGGTGATCACGCCCGAGGTCGCGGTCCAGGACGTCGACCCGGACTCGAAACCGGGGTTGGCCAGCTTCTGCCCGGCGCCCGTGCAGCCGCCGGAGCCGCTGATGGTCCAGGTGAACGACGCCGAGCCGCTGGCACCGGTGCTGTCCGTCGCGGTCGCCGTCACCGGGTACGTGCCGGCGGCGGTCGGGGTTCCGGAGATCACCCCGCCGCTGCTGACGGACAACCCCGAGGGCAGGCCGGTGGCGGTCCAGGTGTACGGGGAGGTGCCGCCGGAGGCGGACAGCGTGAGGCTGGTCGCGGTGCCGACCGTGCCGGTCCGGCTGCCCGGGTTGGTCACGGTGACCCCGCCGCCGCTGCCGCCCGGGGCGAACGCGGCGCTGCCGTTGGGCGTGCCCAGCCCGGTCGGGCCGTCCCAGCCCGTACCGGCGGCGCAGAACTTGGCGCCGCAACTGCCGTTGCTGCCCGAGGTGACGTCGAACAGGTTGCCCTGGTGCGCGTACGGGTAGCTGGCCGGGTAGTCGGCCGAGCCGGGCGTGCCGGCCAGCGCGTAGACGGCCGCGATGATCGGGGCGGAGGCGCTGGTGCCGCCGTACACCGACCAGCCGGAGGCGCCGTAGGTCTGGTAGACGGCCACGCCGGTCTGCGGGTCGGCCACCGCGGAGACGTCGGCCTCGGCCCGCCGGCTGCACCCGGTGGAGACGGTCTGCCAGCTCGGCAGGCTGTCGTACGACGAGCAGCCCGACCCGGCGCCGCTCCACGCGCTCTCGGTCCAGCCGCGGCTGTTGGTGGAGGTGGTCAGCGAGGTGCCGCCGACCGCGGTGACGTACCGGGAGGTCGCCGGGTACTCCGCGCCGTAGCCGTCGTCACCGGAGCTGACCGTGATGGCCACGCCCGGGTGGTTGAAGTGCGAGTCGTCGGTGGTCTGCCCGGAGTACTCGGAACCACCCCAGCTGTTCGAGACGAACCTGGCGTGCGCGGCCGCGTAGTCCACCGCCGTGTAGAGGTTGGTGTCGCTCGCGGAGTTCGCCTCGACCAGCAGGATCTTGCAGGCCGGACAGGCCGCGGAGACCATGTCGACGTCGAGCGAGATCTCACCCGCCCAGCCCGAGTTGGCGCTCGGCAGCGACGTGGTGGAGCCGGTCTGGCCCACCTTCTTGAAGCAGCCGTTGGCCGTGGTGCAGGCCGGCAGGCCGTACTGGGACCGGTAGACGGCCAGGTCCGACTCGGCGTTCGGATCGTCGTACGCGTCCACGATGGCCACCGTCTGCCCGCTGCCGGCACTGGTGGACAGCTTGTACGCGCTCTGCAGGTTGGCCGGGCTGAGTCCCGACGGGTTGATGTCGGGCGCGATCGAGGCCGTGGCCTGCGCGCCGGCTCCGACATCGGTACGGCGCAGCGCCATGCAGGCCATCGTGCCGGGCTTGGTGGCCCGGGCGCAGGACCGGACCACGTGTGCGGTGCCGGTCGCCGCGGCGGGCTGCGCCGACGCGGCCGGTGCCGCCGCCCCCACCGCGACCGCGAGGGTGGCGGCCGACAGTAGGGCGAGTCCTAGTCGGGATGTCCAGCGGGTGGCTGGCTGGTGCTGATGGATCATCTGGGTCCTCTCCGACCGACGACAACCTCCTGCCGCCCGTCCGGCGCTCCGGCCCGGGTCGGCACCCCCACGGGAGCGCTCTGACACCACTGCGAGTGGTGTCGTGCGGCAGCCTAGGCCGATCATCACGACGGAGGCAATGCATGGAAATCAATCAGTGGCTGTGGTATATCTCCGGTTTCGGCCGGCTCGGCCGTGCCCCTTCGGACCGGCGGAGGATGCAGGGCGGCGGCACGACCTATTAGCGTGCAGCCATGCATGATCCCTCCCGCTGGCTCATGGATCTCTGTGCACTCGGCCTGACCCAGTACGAGGCGAAGGTCTACCTGGCGTTGATCCGGCGGCGATCGTCCACAGCGGCCGAGGCGGCCCGGGCGGCGACCGTGCCCCGGCAGCGCATCTACGACGTCCTGGCCAGCCTCTTCGAGCGTGGGCTGGTGCTCACCCGGCCGGGCCGGTCCACCCAGTACGCGGCGATCGACCCCAAGGAGGCGGTGGACCGGCTGATCAGCGAGCAGCGGGAGGCGCTCGACGGGCTCGAACGCAGCGCCGGGGACCTGGCCCGGGACCTGGCACCGTCCTGGTCCAGCGGTCAGGACGTCGCCGACCCGCTCGACTTCGTCACCGTGCTGCGCGACGGTGCGCCGCTGCGGCAGAGCCGGGACGAGATGTGCGGCGGCGCCCGGCGTCGACTGCTGATCATGGAGAAGCGACCGGCCGGCGACCGGCGCGGCATCGAGCCGGCCGGCGAACCGGCGGGCACCGCGGCAAAGCCCGGCTACCGGCTCCGGTCCACCCTGCGCGACCTGCGCGCGGTCTTCGAGTACGACCTGCTCGACGAGGCCGCCGGCGCGGGCGAGATCGCCCTGCTGGCCGCCCAGGGTGCGCAGGTGCGCCTCGCCCAGGACGTCCCGATGCGGATGTCGATCGCCGACGACTCCCGGGTGCTGATGTCGCTGACCGACCCGCTGGCGGCGGCCGAATCGGTCACCACGCTGGTCGTGGAGCACACCGAACTGGCCCGGTTCCTCACCCACGCCTTCGACACGGTCTGGACCACCGCCGAGCCGTACGACGGCGCCACCCCCGCCTCCGGTTGATCCAACGCCGGCCCCGGCATGCCGGCCCCGGCGCGACGGCACGGCACGATGCCCCGGCACGATCGCCCGGCACGATCGCCCGGTGCGACGGCCCCGGCGCGATGCCCCGGGCCGCTGCCGACGCGGGCCGCGCGGCCCCGCGGGCCGGCGGGCCGGCGGGCCGGCGGGCCGGCGGGCCGGCGGGGTCAGTCCACGGTGACGGTGACGGTCAGCGCCCGCAGCCCATGGCAGCCGAGCCGGTCCGCCGCCGGTGACGGGCACACCGGCCGGCTCGCGCTCACGGTCGCGACGCCCGCCCGGGTGGCCAGGTA
Source organism: Plantactinospora sp. KBS50 (assembly GCF_002285795.1). Lineage (GTDB taxonomy): Bacteria > Actinomycetota > Actinomycetes > Mycobacteriales > Micromonosporaceae > KBS50. The sequence continues at coordinate 1,846,204 of NZ_CP022961.1, read as the reverse complement.
GGTCGCGTCCACCGAGCCGCCGACCGGGGAGGGCGCCGGCCCGACCGGTACGAGCGCGCCGCCGCGTACCGTCACGGCCGACCAGGGCGCCGCGGCGGTGCCCGGCAGGCGGACCGCGAGCCGCTGTCCCGGCAGCAGGCAGATCGACCGGCCGTCGTCCGCCGGGGTCAGCACGGCCTCCGCACCGGCCCCCGCGCTCGGGCCGGACCCGACCGCACTCCCCGGCACGCCGGCCGCCCCCGGCAGGGTCGCCTCCGGCAGGGTCGGCTCCGGCAGGGTCGGCTCCGGCAGGGTCGGCTCCGGGGCGCAGCCGGCGCCCGGCGACGGCGCGCCGGCCTCCGACGGCCCGCCGGGACCGTTGGGCGAGGAACCGGCGGGTGCGGCGCCGGCGGTGCCGGTGACCGGTGCCCGTCCGGGGCCGCCGGCCACCGGGGCGGAGGGGGCGTCCGCGCAGGCCACCAGGCCGAGCGAGAGCGCGGCCAGGGCGACGACGATCGGTGTCCGCATGCCGGGTTGGACGCGCCGCGCCCCGCGACGGTTGCGCCCCGGGCGACCCCGGTACGCCCCACCCGCCGCGGCGCAACGCCCCGGGTACGGCCGGCCGGGGCGCACAACGCCCCGGCACGGCGGCCCGCCACAGCGCACAACGACCCCGGCGGAGGCCGGCCGCAGCGCACAACGGCTCCGGGGCGGCGGCCTGCCGGGGCGACCGGACCCGCCGGCGTCGCGGCGTCCTACCATCACGGGATGCCGCTGCCGCCCTCCGGATGCCACGTCGCCGGGTTCGCCGACCTCGACGCCCGGACCCTGTACGACCTGCTCCGACTGCGGATGGACATCTTCGTGGTGGAGCAGGAGTGCGCCTACCCGGATATCGACGGCCGGGATGTCGAGCCGGAGACCCGGCACCTGTGGGTCGAGCGGGACGGCGCGCCGGTGGCGTACCTGCGGGTGCTCGCCGAACCGGACGGTGGCCGCCGGATCGGCCGGGTCGCGGTGGCCCGCGCGGCCCGCGGCGCCGGCCTGGCCGGCGGGCTGCTGACCGAGGCGCTGGCGCTGGTCGGAGACCGGCCCTGCGTGCTGTCGGCCCAGTCCCACCTGGTCGACCTCTACGCCCGGCACGGCTTCACGGTCGCCGGCGCCGAGTACCTTGAGGACGGCATCCGGCACGTGCCGATGAGCCGAGCGGCCACCGCCGCGAACGGCACCGCCGCTCACACCTCCACGTAGCCGCCGCTGCGCCAGTACCACCCGTCGGCGCGGTCGAGCAGCCCCTCGTCCACCAGGTACCGCCGCAGCGCCACCCAGTCGGCCGGGTAGATCGCCCGAAGCATGATGTTCACCTCGGACTCGGGATAGCGCACGCCCGGTTCGAACCTCGTCGCGATGTGTTCGAGCAGGATCCGGCGTTTCCCGGCCCGGGCCGGCATGCTCACCAGCCGGCCGTCGGTGAGGAACGTCCGCAGCACGCGATCCCGGTCCAGACTCATTTCCGCACCGTACCGACGGCCGCAACCCGGCATCCCGCCGTGCGCCGGCCCCGACGTGCCCGGCCCCGACGTGCCCGGCCCCGACGTGCCCGGCTCCGACGTGCCCGGCCCCGACCGGGACGTGCCCGAGCGGCGCGGTCAGCCGTTGGCGAAGGCGGCGATGAGAGCGGCGGACTCCAGTTCCGAGAGCGAGCGCCGGACCAGGTCGGCCCAGATCGCCGCGTGCCGGACCACGTCGCCCGGCCGGTCGAGGTACAGCGCACCGGTCGGCCCCGCCCGGTGGACCACACTCGGCTCGCCGGCCCGGCCACCCGGAGCGGCGAAGTCGAGCAGCGTGAAGGCACCGGCTGCGGCCGGATGCGGCCCGGCGGCCAGCGGCAGCACGCGCACCCGCACGGTCGAGCCGTCGGCCAGCCGGGCGAGGCGGGCCAGTTGTTCGGACATGGCCGCGGCGTCGGCGATCGGCCGCCGCAGCACCGTCTCGCCGAGGACGAACTCCGGCGCCCGGGGTGTGCCGGTGCGGCGGTCCAGGATCCGCTGCCGCCGGGCGGCCTGCCGTTGGACGTACCGGGCGCGCTGTTCGACCGACCAGTCCGGATGCTCGATCCGAGCCACCTCCTCGGCGTACCGCGGCGTGCGCAGCAGCGCCGGCAGCAGCTCGCCGGCGTAGCAACGCAGCCGGACCGCCTCGGCCTCCATCGCCGGGTAGGGGTCGAGCCGGTCCGGCGGGATCTCCTCGTCGGCGCGCCACCAGCCGGCCGCCGGCGCCTGTCGGGCCAGCACCAGCAGCGCTCCGACCAGGTCGGCCGGCGCCTGGTAGAACGCGCAGAGCAGCCGGACGTCCGCGGGCCGGACCGGGCCGAGGCCGCGCTCGATCCGCCACAGCTTCTGCCGGGACCATCCCACGGCCTCGCTCACGGTACGCATCGACAGGTTGCCCCGGTCGCGAAGCTGCTGGAGGCAGCGGCCCACCTGGCGCCGGGGCACGGTCGAATCGGGCTGGTCCATCGGGCGATCCCTCCCTCTCGCGCCGGGCTGCCCGGACCCGCCGCAGGCGTCCGGCCGCCGGCCGGCGCCGGCGGGGAGCGGACGGGCCGCGGCGGCCGGGTCGACTCGGGATCGACGCTATGGACACCAGTTCGAAGCAGGGAGGGCCAGCCGCAGAGGGGCCAGCGCACTGGGCCGGCACCCGCGCCGGAGGCGTCAGGATCGACTCGCGCACGCCGGAGACGTCAAGATCAACTCGTCTTCCGCGAAGTCGGGGCATAGTGCCGCCCCGGACACCCCGACTTCACCGAAGACGAGTTGATCACGGCGGTCAGGGCAGCAGGGAAAGCGCGGCGAAGCGGCGGTCAGGGCAGCGCGGTCAGGGCAGCGCGGCGATCAGCTCGGCGACCGACCGGCGGCGACCGGTGTAGAACGGGACCTCCTCGCGGACGTGCCGCCGGGCACTCGATGCCCGCAGGTCGCGCATCAGGTCGACGATCCGGTGCAGCTCGTCGGCCTCGAACGCCAGCATCCACTCGTAGTCGCCGAGCGCGAACGACGCCACCGTGTTGGCCCGGACGTCGGGGTAGCCCCGCGCCAGCCGGCCGTGCTCGGCCAGCATCTCCCGGCGCTCGGCGTCGGGCAGCAGGTACCACTCGTAGGACCGGACGAACGGGTAGACGCACAGGTAGGCGCGGGCCGGCTCGCCGGCCAGGAAGGCCGGGATGTGGCTCTTGTTGAACTCGGCCGGGCGGTGCAGCGCCAGTTGGGACCACACCGGTGCCAGGGTCCGGCCGAACTGGGTACGCCGCAGCCGCCCGTACGCCTCCTGGAGGGCGTCGCTGTTTCCGGCGTGCCACCAGACCATGATGTCCGCGTCGGCGCGCAGGCCCGAGACGTCGTACGTGCCCCGCACGGTCACGTCCTTGCCGGCCAGTTCCTCGATGAGCGACTCGACCTCGCCGGTCATCCCGTCACGCAGCGCGGGCAGCGCGCTGTCGGCCCGGAACACCGACCACATCGTGTACCGGATGGTCTCGTTCAGCTCGCGCAGCCGCGCGGCGTTGGTCTGGCCGGCGCTGTCTCCGAATTCCGCTGTCATGCCGATGCCTCCAGGGCCTTGAGAACCTCTTCCGCGCCCGTCTCGCCGGAGCGGACGCACGCCGGGATGCCCACGCCGTCGTAGCCGGCGCCGGCCACGACGAGGGTGGGGTGCGCCGCGCGCAGTGCCGCCCGGACGGCCGACACCTCGGCGAGGTGGCCGGGCGGATACTGCGGCAGCGCGCCGCCCCAGCGCTGCACGTGACGGTCGATGGGTGCCGGCAGCGGCGCCCCGGTCAGTTCGCCCAGTTCCCGGTGCGCGAGCGCGGCCAGTTCGGCGTCGGACCGGTGCAGCCGCTCCTGCTCGCCGTGCCGGCCCAGCGACGCGCGGACCAGCGCGACGCCGTCGGGTCGGGCCAGGTGGCCCCACTTGGTGGTCACGAAGGTGGCGGCCTTGACCAGGCTGCCGGCCTCCGCGGGGACCAGGAAGCCGGACAGCGCCGGCAGCGCCGGTGCGGGCAGGGCCAGGGTGACCAGCGCGACGCTCGCGTAGTCCAGCCGGCCCACCCGCTCGGCCACCGAGCGGTCGATCCCGGTCAGCAGCCGGGCGGCCGGGCGGGCCGGCAGGGCCAGCACGACGGCGTCGGCCTGCGCCAGTTCGGGTTCCGGAACCGGTCCGAGCACCAGCCGCCAGCCGGCCGCGGTGCGGTGCAGTTCCCGGACCGTGCTGCCGAGCCGTACGGTCGCGCCGCTGGCGGTGGCCGCCGCGGCGACCAGCCGGCCGAGCCCGCCGGCCACGGTGGCGAAGACCGGCGCACCGGGGCGGCGCGGCGCCGCGGCCTGGGCGGCGCGAACCGCCGCCACCAGGGTGTGCTCGGTGCGGGCGGTGCGGGCCAGCGCCGGCATGGTGGCGGCCAGCGACAGTTCGTCGGCGCGGCCGGCGTACACCCCGCCGAGCATCGGGTCGACCAGCCGGTCGGCCACCTCGTCGCCCAGCCGCCGCCGGACCAGTGCGCCGACCGCGACGTCGGCGTCCGGGGCCAGCAGCGGGCCGCCGCTGTCCCGGTCGGCCGCCGCGTCCGGCCGCGCGACCGCGGACACCGCGGCAAGATCCCCGGGTACGCCGACCAGCGTGCCGGGCGGTATCGGCCGCAGGTCGCCGCCGATGGCCAGGGCCGCCCGGCCGACCGTCGGGTGCACCAGTTCGTCGCCCAGGCCGGCCCGCCGGGCCAGTTCCACCGCGGCCGAGTCGGCGCCGCTCGGGTCGCGCAGCAGGAACGACTCGGCGCCCAGTTCCACCATGGACCCGGCCAGGGTGCCGGTGCTCAGCTTGCCGCCGAGCGCGCCGGACCGCTCGTACACGGTGATCTCGGTGCCGGCCGGGGCGCGGTCGCGCAGCCGCACCGCGGCGGCCAGCCCGGTGATCCCGCCGCCGATGACGGCGATCCGCGCCCCGGCCCGCATGTCAGCGCGCCGACGCGGCGTGCACCAGTTCGACCACCCGGGTCAGCACGCCGGGGTCGGTCTCCGGCAGCACGCCGTGTCCCAGGTTGAAGATGTGTCCGGGCGCGGCCCGCCCCTCGGCGAGGATCCGCCGTACCTCGGTTTCGAGCACCGGCCAGGGCGCGAACAGCAGGCACGGGTCCAGGTTGCCCTGCACGGACCGGCCGGGGCCGATCCGCGCGGTGGCCGTGTCCAGGGGCGTCCGCCAGTCGACGCCGACCACGTCGGCGCCGGCCTCCCCCATCGCGCCCAGCAGTTCGGCGGTGCCCACCCCGAAGTGGATCCGCGGGATGCCGGCATCGGCCAGCCCGTCCAGCACGGCCCGGGAGTGCGGCAGCACGAACCGCCGGTAGTCGGCGGCGCAGAGCGCGCCGGCCCAGGAGTCGAAGAGCTGCACCGCCGAAACGCCGGCCCGGGCCTGGATGCGCAGAAACTCGCCGGTGATCTCGGCCAACCGGGCGCAGAGCGCGTGCCAGGTCTCCGGATCGCCGTACATCAGGGCCTTGGTCCGGGCGTGGGTGCGCGACGGCCCGCCCTCGACCAGGTAGCTGGCGAGCGTGAACGGCGCGCCGGCGAAGCCGATCAGCGGCGTCTCGCCCAGCTCGGCGACCAGCAGCCGGACGGCCTCGTCGACGTACGCCACGTCGTCGAGCCCGATCGGGCGCAGTCGCCGCACGTCGGCCGCGGTACGGATCGGCTGGGCCACCACCGGTCCGGTGCCCGGCACGATGTCCAGGTCGACACCGGCCGCGGCGACCGGCACGACGATGTCGCTGAACAGGATGGCCGCGTCGACACCGTGCCGGCGGACCGGTTGGAGGGTGATCTCGGTTACCAGTTCGGGGCGGCGGCAGGATTCCAGCATGGGAACACCCGCGCGGATCTCCCGGTATTCGGGCAGTGACCGGCCCGCCTGGCGCATGAACCAGACCGGTGTGTGCGGCACCGGCTCGCCGCGGGCGGCGCGGACCAGCGCCGCGCGGGAGGTCACCGTGCCGTTGTGGGCGGCGCCGCCCGTGCTCGTCGTGCTCATCGGCGCCCATGGTGCCACGCGGCCCGCACCGGGCGCCGACGGCCGCCCGGATTTGTGACGCCGGCTTGTCCGGCGGCCCCGGCGTGCCGGGAGACCCGGGCGGACGGGATCGGCATAGGCTGCGGGCATGGCACCCCCGAGCGCGCTCCCGGAGCTGTTCAGCCGCGCGGTGTCGGGGCTCCGCTCGGTGACCCCCCGTCCGGAGATCCAGATCGAGGAGGTCGGGGCGCCGCAACGGCTGGCACCGTACGCGTTCGCCCTCAGCGCCACCGTGCTGCGCGACGGCGACGAGGTGGCCACCGGCCGGCTGATCCTGCTGCACGACCCGGCCGGGCACGAGGCCTGGCAGGGCACCCTGCGGCTGGTCACGTACGTGACGGCCGAGCTTGAGGTGGATCTCGCGGCCGACCCCCTGCTGCCCGGCGTGGGCTGGACCTGGCTCACCGACGCGCTGGAGGCGCACGGCGCCACGCACCGCGCGCTGGGTGGGACGGTGACGCAGACGGTGTCCACCCGCTTCGGTGACCTCGCCGGGCCGCCGGCCGCGGGCGACGTGGAACTGCGTGCCTCGTGGACCCCGGTGAGCCAGGACTTCGCCGCGCACCTGCTGGCCTGGTGCACGCTGCTGGCCTCCACGGCCGGGCTGCCGCCGCCGGGGGTCAGCGCCCTGCCGGAGCGGCGGCCGGCGGGCGCGGCCTGAGAGGGCGGGCGTCTGAGACCCGGTACGTCCCCGCCGGGCCGTCCCGGTCCGCTCGCGATAGGGACAAAGCGGGGCAATACCACCGCCGAGGGACCTTCGGCGACGCGCCGGGGCGGACCTGCGTGGGCTCCCGGCGCCGGGACGACTAGAGTTGTCAGGTGACCGACGAACCACCCCTGCGCCGTCGGGCCGCGCACCGCCGAGCAGGGGACGAGCCGTACCCCACGCCGGCGCCCGAGCCGGAAGCCACGGTGAGCCCCGACCCGGCGGCCCCGGGGCCCGTGCCCTTGCTCACCCCGCACGAGGGCGTACCCGAGCCGATCGAGACGGCGGACGCACTCGCCGAGGTCGTCGCCCGGTTCGCCGCCGGCACCGGCCCGGTGGCCATCGACGCCGAGCGCGCCTCCGGCTACCGGTACAGCCAGCGTGCCTATCTGGTCCAGCTCCGCCGCGCCGGCGCCGGCACCGTGCTGATCGACCCGCTGCCGCTGGCCGACCTGGCCACCCTCGACGCCGCGATCGGACCGGCCGAGTGGGTGCTGCACGCGGCCAGCCAGGATCTGCCCTGCCTGGCCGAGATCGGGCTGCGGCCGCGCCGGCTGTTCGACACCGAGCTGGCCGCGCGGCTGGCCGGCTTCGAACGGGTCGGCCTGGCCGCGCTCACCGAACAACTGCTGGGCTACACGCTGCAGAAGCACCACTCGGCGGCGGACTGGTCCACCCGGCCGCTGCCGGAGTCCTGGCTCAACTACGCCGCGCTCGACGTGGAGATGCTCACCGAACTGCGCGACGCGCTCGACGCGGAGCTGGAGCGGCAGGGCAAGGAGAAGTGGGCGGCCGAGGAGTTCGCGGCGCTCGTCGCGTCCGCCTCCCGACCGCCCCGGCCGCGGGTCGACCCGTGGCGGCGTACCTCCGGCATCCACCGGGTCCGCGGGGCGCGGGCGCAGGCCCGGGTGCGCTCCCTGTGGTACGCCCGGGACACCATCGCGGCCCGGCGGGATTCGGCACCGGGCCGGGTGCTGCCGGACGCGGCGATCATCGCCGCCGCCGAGCTGGACCCGCGGGACGAGCGGACCCTGCTGACGCTGCCCGGTTTCGGCGGCCGGTCGGTCCGCCGGCTGGCCCGGACCTGGCTGGAGGCGCTGGCCGAGGCGCGCCAGCTCGCCGACGACGCGCTGCCGGTGAGCCCGGTGGTGGAGGGTCCGCCGCCGCCGCACCGGTGGGCCGAGCGCGATCCGGTGGCGGCGGCCCGGCTGGCCCGCTGCCGGGCCGTGGTGACCCGGATCGCCACCGAGCACAACCTGCCGCCGGAGAACCTGATCAGCCCCGACTCGGTCCGCCGGCTCGCCTGGACGCCACCGGCGGAGATCCGCACCGACTCGGTCGCCGAGACGCTGCGCGGGTTCGGCGCCCGGGAGTGGCAGCTCGGGCTGATCGCCGACGAGTTGGCCGCCGCGCTGCCGGCGGCCGACTGAGGCGCCCGGGTCAGGCCGGGTTCGGGCGCAGCACCCGGGTGCCGGCCGGCAGGCCGCCGATCGAGTACGCCGGCACGTCGGTGTCGACGTCGACCGGCCGGGCGTGCCCGGCCAGCCGGGCGTCCCGTACCGCGGCCCAGCGCAGCGCGTCCCGGATGCCCTCGGCGAGGCTCAGTTCGGGCCGCCAGCCCAGCAGGTCGCGCGCCCGGTCCGTCCGGGTGTGGCAGCCGGCCTGGTCGCCGGGACGGCGCGGCGCGTCGCGTACCGGCGGCGGGTCCTCGACGACGGACCGGAACGCGGCGACCAGCTCGCGCACGGTGGTGCCCCGCCCGGTGCCGAGGTTGACGGCGAGCGTGCCGCCGGTCGGGGCGGCCGTCCGGGCGTCGCCGGCCGGCAGGATGTCGTCGAACCGCAGCAGCGCCCGGACGTGCGCCCGGGCAAGATCCCAGACGTGGACGTAGTCCCGGATCCCGGAGCCGTCCCGGGTCGGCCAGTCCGGGCCGGTGATCAGGAACTCGGTGCCGGTGTTCCATGCCTCGATCAGCCGGCCGAGGGCGTGGCTCGGCCGGGCGTTGGCCAGGCCGGAGCGCAGCCGCGGGTCGGCGCCGATCGGGTTGAAGTAGCGCAGCGAGACCGCCCGCAGCCCGGTGGCGGCGGCCGTGTCGGCGAGGATCTGCTCCAGCATCGCCTTGGTCCGGGCGTACGGGCTGGCCGGCCGGATCGGCGAGTGCTCGTCGACCGTCAGGTCCGGGCCGGGGGCGTAGATGGCGGCCGAGGAGCTGAACAGCAGCCGCCGGCACCCGTTGCGGAGCAGGTGGCCGACCAGGTCGATCGACTTGCCGATGTTCTCCCGGTAGTACCGCAGCGGCTGGTCGACCGACTCGGGGACCGCGACCAGCGCGGCGGCGTGCAGTACGGCCTCGATGTCGGGGTGCTCGGTGAAGATCCGGTCGAGCAGCACCCCGTCGGCGATGTCGCCGTGGTACCAGGTCCGGTCCCGGACGAACTCGGGCCGGCCGGTGCTCAGGTTGTCCAGGATCACCGGCCGGATGCCGGCGTCCAGGCAGGCGGACGCGACAGTGCTGCCGATGTACCCGGCACCCCCCGCGATCAGGACCTTCATCCCGCACCTCCGGCGTCGTCACCGGTCCGCCGCGGACCGGCCGCCGTCCCGCCGCCGGTCGGCCGCGGAGCCGGCCGCGGGGCGGACCCGGGCCGCGCGTACCCGATGTGGCCCGCGCCACACGGCACTCCGTGCGCGAGGTAGTTACCGACGAGTAGCATTCGAGGGACTGCCCATGCCGGCGACCCTCGCCCGGCCCGCGCCGCCATCGGTCGGCGCCGCCGGACGGACCGCGGTCGAGAAGGAGGCTCAGAAGTGCCCCGTGAAGCCCGCGACGTCGTCTTCGTCGACGGCGTCCGTACCCCGTTCGGCAAGGCGGGTGGCATGTACGCCAACACCCGCGCCGACGACCTGGTCATCCGCTGCATCCGTGAGCTGCTGCGCCGCAACCCGCAACTGCCGCCGGAGCGGGTGGAGGAGGTCGCCGTCGCCGCCACCACCCAGATCGGCGACCAGGGCCTGACCATCGGCCGCACCGCCGCGCTGCTGGCCGGGCTGCCGAAGACGGTGCCCGGCTTCGCCGTCGACCGGATGTGCGCGGGCGCCATGACCGCGGTCACCAGCGTGGCCGGCGGGATCGCGATGGGCGCGTACGACGTGGCCATCGCCGGCGGCGTCGAGCACATGGGCCGGCACCCGATGGGCGAGGGCGTCGACCCCAACCCGCGGATCCTGGCCGAGAAGCTGGTCGACCCGTCCGCGCTGGTCATGGGCGCCACCGCGGAGAACCTGCACGACCGGGTCCCGCAGGTCACCAGGCAGCGCACCGACGCGTACGCGCTGGCCAGCCAGCAGAAGACCGCGAAGGCGTACGCCAACGGCAAGCTCCAGCCCGACCTCGTACCGGTGGCGATCCGCGACCCGGAGACCGGCTGGGGGCTGGCCACCGTCGACGAGGCGCCCCGGGACACCTCCCTGGAGAAGCTGGCCACCCTCAAGACCCCGTTCCGGCCGCACGGCAAGGTCACCGCGGGCAACGCGGCCGGCCTCAACGACGGGGCCACCGCCGGCCTGCTGGCCGCCGAGGAGACCGCCCGCGAGCTGGGCCTGCCGGTCGCCATGCGGCTGGTCTCCTACGGCTACGTGGGCGTCGAGCCGGAGGTGATGGGCGTCGGCCCGATCCCGTCCACCGAGAAGGCGCTCCGGATCGCCGGCCTGTCCATCGACGACATCGGCCTGTTCGAGCTGAACGAGGCGTTCGCCGTGCAGGTGCTGGCGTTCCTGGACCACTTCGGCATCGCCGACGACGACCCCCGGGTCAACCCGTGGGGCGGCGCCATCGCGGTGGGTCACCCGCTGGCCTCCTCCGGCATCCGGCTGATGACCCAGCTCGCCCGGCAGTTCGCCGAGCACCCGCAGGTCCGCTACGGGATCACCGCCATGTGCATCGGGATCGGCATGGGCGGCACCGTCATCTGGGAGAACCCCGCCTGGACCGGCTCGGACCAGCAGACCAGCGGCGCGAACGGAAGGTGACCCGATGAGCACGGATGTGACGTACCCCAACGAGGTCGTGACGCGGGCGCTGCTGCGCCGGGTGGACGTACCGGGGCTGGACCGCCCGGCCGCGCTGATCACCCTGGACAACGGGCTGGACCACACCAAGCCGAACACCTTCGGCCCGGCCGGCCTGGCCAGCCTGGACGCGGCGATCGGCGAGGCGCTGGCGCAGCGGCCGGCGTTCATCGCGGTCACCGGCAAGCCGTACATCTTCTGTGTGGGCGCCGACATCACCGGCCTGCCGCTGCTGCGCGACCGGGACGAGGCGCTGGAGATCGGCCGGCTCGGGCACCGGGTCTTCGCCCGGCTGCGCGACAGCGAGGTCCCGACGTTCGCCTTCGTCAACGGGGCGGCCATGGGCGGCGGCCTGGAGCTGGCGCTGCACTGCCACTACCGGACGCTCTCCGGCGGGGCCGCCGCGCTCGCGCTGCCCGAGGTGTCGCTGGGCCTGGTGCCCGGCTGGGGCGGCACCCAACTGCTGCCCAACCTGATCGGCATCCCGGCCGCCACCCAGGTGGTCATCCAGAACCCGCTGATGCAGAACCGGATGCTCAAGCCCCGGCAGGCCGCCGAGATGGGCATCGCGGACGTGCTGCTGGAGCCCGCCGACTTCCTGGAGCGCTCGCTGGAATGGGCCGCCGAGGTGGTCCGGGGCGCGGTCACGGTGACCCGGCCGGAGATCGACCGGGACATGTGGGCCGGCGTGCTGTACTTCGCCCGGCAGACCCTGGACGAGCGGCTGCACGGCGCGGTCCCGGCCGCGTACCGGGCACTCGACCTGCTGGAGACGGCGAAGGACGCGGACTTCGCCACCGGCACCGCGGCGGAGGACGAGGCCCTGGCGGACCTGGTCTTCAGCCCGGAGCTGCGCAGCGGCCTGTACGCGTTCGACCTGGTGCAGCGCCGGGCCAAGCGGCCGGCGGGTGCGCCCGACCGGGGCCTCGCCCGGGAGGTCACCAAGGTCGGCATCGTCGGCGCCGGCCTGATGGCCAGCCAGCTCGCCCTGCTGTTCGCCCGCCGCCTCCAGGTGCCCGTGGTGCTGACCGACCTGGACCAGGCCCGGGTGGACAAGGGCGTCGGCTACGTGCACACCGAGATCGAGAAGGCGGTCGGCAAGGGCCGGATGGACAAGGGCACGGCCGCCAAGCTGTACGGCCTGGTCTCCGGCTCGGTCGACAGGTCGGTGTTCGCGGATGCCGACTTCGTCATCGAGGCCGTGTTCGAGGACCTCAAGGTCAAGAAGCAGGTCTGGGCCGACCTGGAGAAGATCGTCTCCCCCGAGGCGGTGCTGGCCACCAACACCTCGTCGTTGTCGGTCACCGAGATGGCCGCGGACCTGGAACACCCCGAACGGGTGGTCGGCTTCCACTTCTTCAACCCGGTGGCCGTGCTGCCGCTGCTGGAGATCGTCCGCGGCGAGCGGACCGACGATGCCACCCTGGCCACCGCCTTCGCCGTCGGCAAGCAGCTCAAGAAGTCCTGCGTGCTGGTCAAGGACGCCCCGGCGTTCGTGGTGAACCGGCTGCTCACCCGCTTCCTCGGGGAGATCTTCGCGGCCGTGGACGCCGGCACCCCGCTGGAGGTGGCCAACACCGCCCTGGACCCGCTGGGGCTGCCCATGCGCCCCCTGTCGCTGCTCCAGCTCGTCGGCCCGGCGGTCGCGTACCACGTGGGCGGCACGCTGCACGCGGCCTACCCGGACCGCTTCGCGGTCAGCGAGAACCTGCGCCGGATCGCCGAGGCCGGCAAGCCGATCGTGGTGGACGACAAGATCAACCCCGAGGCCGCCGCGCTGCTGGAGGTGGGCGACCAGCCGCTGACCGCCGAGCAGGTACGCCAGCGGGCGCTGGACGCGCTGGCCCAGGAGGTGCGGCTGATGCTCGACGAGGGCGTGGTCGCACAGCCGCAGGACATCGACCTGTGCCTGATCCTCGGCGCGGGCTGGCCGTTCCACCTGGGCGGCATCACGCCGTACCTGGACCGCGCCGGCATTTCCGAACGGGTCACCGGCGCCCGCTTCCGGTAGGAAGCAGCAAAGGCCCCTTCTTGTCGCGATGTGCGGGAGGAAGGGGCCTTTTCGCACGCCCTGCACACGAGATGCCGGCCACACGGCGCCGACCGGGGCCTTTGCGGGACAACGCGCCTTGCACCCGCTCAATATGATCGCCGGGTCGATTTCCGCTCGTGGAAAGTAGCCAGCATGTCGCAGCCGCCCGGCCAACCCTACGGCCCGCCGAGCGAGCCCGGCCCGCCGCACGGTGCGCCGACCCAGCCCACCGCGCCCTACGGCGAGCAGCCGACCCAGCAGTACGGCCAACAGCCCTACGGCGTGCCGAACCAGCCGACCGCGCCCTACGGCGAGCAGCCCACCCAGCAGTACGGCCAGCAGCCGTACGGCGGCCAGCCCTACGGCGCGCCCGACCAGCCCACCGCGCCCTACGGCGAGCAGCCCACCCAGCAGTACGGCCAACAGCCGTACGGGCAGCAGCCCTACGGCGCCCAGCCCGCCCAGCCCGGCCAGCCCGGCCAGCCCGGTCAGCCCTACGGCGCCCAGCCCGGTCCGCCGTACGGCGCCGCGCCCTACGGCGACGCGCCCGGCGGGTACGGGATGCCCGGCGCGATGCCGCCGAAGAAGAAGTCGCGGGCCGGGCTGATCGTCCTGATCGTCCTCGCGGTCCTCGTGCTGCTCTGCGCCGGCGGCGGGACGGCGGTCTACTTCGCCGTGAAGGACGACGTCGGGGACGTGGTTACCGCCGCCCGGACCCGGGTGGTGACGCCCGATGAGCTGAACGGCCGGCCGAAGGCGACCGAGCCGCAGATGCAGAAGCTCAGCGACGACATGCGCAGCGGCATGGAGGATGCCCTGCCGCAGTCCACCGGCACGGTCGGCCAGTTCTACGGCAGCAGCGCGAAACGCGACCTGGTGATGGTGACCGCGGCCTCGGGCCGGGTGACCGAACAGGCCAAGCAGGTCGACGACGCGATCCGGGAGTTCGGCAACACCGGGCCGACGATCGAGGGCGTACACAGCATCGACCCGGGACCGCTGGGCGGGACCGCGAAGTGCGGCGACGCGCAGGCCGCGGCCGGGGTCAGCGTCGGTGTCTGCGTCTGGGCCGACGGCGGCAGCGTCGGCCTGATCGGGATGTTCTTCAAGACCGCCAAGGACGTCGAGGTGGAGTTCGTCGACATGCGCGGCCAGATCGAGCAGCGTTCCTGAGCCGGCTCGTGCGGGGCGCCGGGCCGTTGCCCGGCGCCCCGTCGCGTACGGCCCCGTCGCCCCGCGACCGGCGTCAGCCGCCGGCGCGGCCGGTCGGGATGGCCAGCGAGAAGAGATTGCCACCGCCGGGCCGGGCGGCGACGGTGACCGTACCGCCGTGGGCCGCGGCCGTCTGCTGGACGATGGCCAGGCCGAGTCCGGAGCCGGGAACGGACCGGGACGCGTCCAACCGGTAGAAGCGGTGGAAGATCCGTTTGCGTTGGTCGGCCGGGATGGTGGGTCCCCGGTCGGCCACGCTGATCTCGGCGTACCGGTCGCCGTCCCCGGTGTGGCCGGCGATGCGGACCTCGATCGCCTGCCCGGCCGGGCTGAACTTGGCGGCGTTGTCGAGCAGGTTCACCACGGCCCGCTGGATGGCCCCGGCGCGGGCGACGACGGTGACCGGCCGCGGGGCGTGCAGGACGTAGGTGGCGTGCGGGAAGTGCGCGCGGGCCAGGTCGACGGCCTCGGCGGCCAGGTCGGTGAGTTCCACCGGCGTGGCGGGCTCGTCGACGATCTTTGACCGGGCGAGGTCGACGAGGCTGCCGACGAGTTGGGCGAGTTCGACGCTCTGCCGGTCCAGGTCGCTGAGCAGCGCCGTCCGGTCCGCGTCCCCGAGCCGGTCACCGGCGCGGATGAGCAGCTCCACGTTGGTCCGCAGGCTGGACATGGGCGTACGCAGTTCGTGCGCGGCGTCCTCGATCAGCTCCCGCTGCTGGCGCTGGGCGTCGCCGAGCCGGTCGAGCATGTGGTTGAACGCCTGGCCGAGCTGGGCGACCTCGTCGTGGCCGTCCACCGGTATGGGGCTGGACAGGTCGCGGGTCTCGGCGACCCGGCTCGCGGCGGCGGTGAACCGCCGCACCGGGCGCAGCCCTGTGCCGGCCACCACCCGCCCGGCGAAGGCGGCGACGCCCGCGGCGCCGAGGGTCAGCGCCGCGGTGACCGCGCCGAAGCGTTGCAGGGTGGCGTCGGTGCCGGCCAGCGAGCGGGCCAACTGGATGGTCTGCCCCCGGTTGCCGCGGACGGTGAGAATCCGGTAGTGGCCGCCGTCGGTGCGGATGCTGTAGGAGGCGCTGGAGCGGGCTCCGGTGGCGACCGCCTGGTCGGCGGCGCTCCACGGCAGCGGCTCGGTTCCGGCCGGCACGGCGACGCTGGCGCCGTCCGGGAAGCGCAGTTGCAGCCGCACGTCCTGGTCGGCGTCCAGCGGTGTCGGTGGGATCGTGGCCGCGTCCCCGGCGGTGAGGTTCGGCAGCGGGCCGTGCGACATGCCCCGCAGTTCCCGATCGACCTGCCGGATCAGGGTCTGGTCGAGAGCGAACCAGGCCAGCAGGCCGACCAGGACCGCGACGACGGTGACGGCCGCGGCGGCGATCAGGGTCAGCCGGCGGCGGATCGACGGATGGCGGGTCATGACGTCCGCAGGACGAATCCGACGCCGCGCACGGTGTGCACGATGCGCGGGCGCTCACCCGTCTCCAGCTTGCGCCGCAGGTAGCCGACGTACACGTCGAGGCTGTTGGAGGACTGGTCCAGGTCGAAGCCCCAGACGTGCTCGAACAACTGGCCCCTGGTGAGGACCTGACCCTGGTGTTCCATCAGGGTCTGCAACAGGTTGAACTCGGTCCTGGTCAGGTCGATCGGCTCGGCGCCGCGGCGGACCTGGCGCGCCCGCCGGTCCAGGACCAGATCACCGGCGCGCAGGACGTCCGCCTGCCCGGGTGGCGGCCCGGCGCGCCGCAGCAGCGCCCGGACGCGGGCCAGGAGTTCCTGCAACGCGAACGGTTTGACGAGGTAGTCGTCGGCGCCGGCGTCGAGTCCGGCCACCCGGTCGGCCAGCGCGTCCCGCGCGGTGAGCATCAGCACCGGGGTGTGGTCGCCGGCGGCACGCATGTTCCGGCAGGCGTCCAGCCCGTTGAGGCCCGGCATCATCACGTCGAGCAGGACGAGGTCCGGCTTGCCGGAGGTGACCTTGGCCAGCGCGTCGGTGCCGTCGACAGCAAGATCGACACGATAGCCCTCGAACCGCAGCGCGCGGTCCAGGGCCTGCCGCACGGCGGGGTCGTCGTCGCTCACCAGCAGCCGGTAACCGGTTGTCATGTAAACCACGATAGAAAGGCGATGTCGGTGACCGGCGGAATTCTTACCGCCTTCTTAGTAATCCGTTTCCACGGTTTGTCAGGACGTCCACCCGACGGGACGACCCATTCTTAGTCAACTCTTAGAGTCGACTCCGGCGGCTCTTAATGTCCGGCTTCAGGCTGAAGATCGTTCACCTGACAGATTCTCGTTCTTCATCCGTCGTTCACCGCGCGACCACCGCGGACGATGTCCGGACCGAAAGAGATGGAACTGCGTCATGCGACTGCGTCTCGGCCGCAACCAGCCCATGAGTGAGGCCGCACCGACCAGATTCGAGGGTGACCCGCCGGTGGCGGATCACCCCAACGACCAGGCCGGTCACGCGCTGCGGGCACCCAGCGCGCTGCACGCCTTCAACCGGTACGAAATCAAGTATCTGGTGCCGAGCGGCAAGCTGCCGGAGCTTCGCCGCGAACTGCGCGCCCGCCTGGACCACGACCACAACGGGGCCGACGGCGGGTACGGCGTCTGGAGCGTCTACTACGACACCGCGCGACTGCGGTTCTACTGGGAGAAGATCGAGGGCCTACGGTTCCGGCGCAAGCTGCGGATCCGGCACTACGGCGACCGCCGCACCATCGGCGACGGCACGACCGTGTACGTCGAGATCAAGCAGCGGGTCAACCGGGTCACCCAGAAGCGCCGCATCGCCCTGCCGTACGCGCGGGCCCGCGCGTTGTGCGACCAGCGGCAGATGATCGAGCACCTGCCCGGCCAGACCGGGTTCGTCAACGAGGTGCTGGGGCTGGTCAGCGGGCTCGACCTGCGCCCCACCGCGGCCACCGGCTACCAGCGGGAGGCGTACGTCGGCCGGAACACCGACCTCGGTCTGCGCGTCACCCTCGACCACCGCGTCCGGGGCCGCGACCGCGACTTCGAACTGGCCGCCGAGGCGGACAACCGGCTGGTCATCCCGGCGTCCCTGTCGGTGCTGGAGTTCAAGGCCAACGACCGCGTCCCCTACTGGCTGACGGACCTGGCCGCCGGCATGGACCTGTCGATCGCGCGGGTCTCCAAGTACTGCCAGAGCATCGAGGCGTTCGGTGCGGCGCCCCGGTCGATCTTCCACATCCCTGACGACCCCGCCGAGGCACCCGCCCCGGCCGCAACCGAGAAGGCATGAGGCGTGAACTTCGAACTGCAAGATCTCACCGGCACATTCAGCGTCACCGACGTCATCGTCGCGCTGGCCCTGTCCTTCCTGCTCAGTGCGGTCATCGGCTGGGTCTACCGCGCCACGCACCGCAACGTGTCGTACAGCCAGTCCTTCGTGCAGACCCTGGTCATCCTCGGCATGCTCATCTCGCTGATCATGCTGGTCGTGGGATCCAACATCGCCCGCGCCTTCGCACTGGTCGGCGCGCTGTCGGTGGTCCGGTTCCGCAACGCGGTCAAGGAGACCCGGGACGTCGGCTTCATCTTCCTCGTCATGGGCATCGGCATGGCCACGGGCACCCGGTTCTACCTGCTCGCCGTCCTGGCGACGGTGGCGATCTGCCTGGTGATCGTCGTGATGCACCGGTTCAACTGGTTCCGGCTGTCCATCCAGCGCCAGGTCGTCAAGGTCCAGGTACCGCCCGAGGGTGACCACACGGCCGCCATCCAGGACATCCTGATCCGGCACACCACCGAGTTCGAACTGGTGAGCATGGAATCCATCCGCGGCGGGGCGTTGACCGAGCTGATGTACACCGTGCGGCTGAAGAAGGGCGGCGAACCCGGCGACCTGATCGTCGCGCTCAACCAGGTCACCTCCGGCCAGCGGGTCACCGTGCTGACCGGCTACGACCAGACGGACCTCTGATGGACGGCGGCACGGCGGGTGGTGCCCGGGCGCCCGCCACCGGACTCAGGCACCGGATACCGGTGCGGGTACGCCACCACTGGCGGCTGCTCGCGGTCTGCGCGCTCAGCATGGTCGCCCTGGTGGTGCTGGCCGGCAACGTCCAGATCCGCCCGATCGTCACCAGCGGCGGCAGCGGCTCCAGCGACCAGATCCTGGAGAACGTCGCGGGCACCGTGGACCTCTTCGACGCGACGGTCGCGCACACCGTGTCGCTGCGCTACGACGAGGCCGAGTACCAGCGGATGATGGACGAGTTCATGGCCACCGGCGAGAAGGACTACGTACGCGCCGATCTCACCGTCGACGGCACCCTCGTGAAGGACGTCGGCATCCGGCTCAAGGGCAACTCCACCCTGGCCGGCATCACCCACAACGGGCAGACCCGGTCGCGGTTCGGCGGCGGCGACCGCGGCGGTGACGACCGTGGCGGTGACAACGGCGGCGGGGCCGGGCCGGGAGGCCAGCGGCAGGCGCCCGGCGGCGACCAGGCACAGAACGGCGACCAGGCACAGAACGGCGGCCAGGCGCCCGACGCAGGCCAGGGCCGGCAGGGCGGCCAGCAACCCGGCGCAGGCCAGGCACAGAACGGCGGACAGGCACAGAACGGCGGCATGGGCGGCACCTCGTTGGACAGTTCCCGGCCCGAGGAGTTGCCCTGGCTGATCAGCTTCGACGAGTTCGTCGACGGGCGCCGCTACCAGGGCCACCGCCAGATCGCGGCGCGGATCTCCGGGATGGGCGGCGGCAGCACCGTGCTCAACGAGGCGGTGTCGCTGGCGCTGATCGGGCAGACGACCGAGCCCGCCCAGCGGTACGCCTACACCGGCTTCCGGGTGAACGACCGGCCCGTCCAGGCGCGGCTGCTGATCGAGACACCGGACACCGGCTTCGCCGACGAGATCGGCGACGGGGTGCTGTACAAGGCGCTGAGCACCAGCACGTTCGCCTACCAGGGCGAGGACCAGACCGAGTACGCCGACGACTTCAAACAGATCAACAACAAGGGCGACTACGACCTGCAACCGGTCATCGACCTGGTCAAATGGGTCGAGCAGGCGTCCGACGAGGACTTCGCCGCCCACCTGGGCGAGCACGTTGACGTCGAGTCGTTCGCCCGCTATCTGGCGTTGCAGAACCTGCTGCTCAACTTCGACGACATGGCCGGACCGGGCCGCAACTACTACCTCTGGTACGACCTGGAGAACAGGAGGTTCCGGGTCGTCGGGTGGGACTACAACCTGACGTTCAGCGGCAACGCCAGCCAGGGGCCGCACGACTCGACCTCGATGGGCGGCGGCATGTTCGGCGGCGGCGGGCAACGCCCGGACGGCGCACCGGCCCAGGGGGACAACGCGCAGGCGCCGGGCGACGACACGCAATCGCCGGGCGACAACGCGCAGGCGGCACCGGGGGACAACGCGCAGGCGGCGGAGGGAATGCAACGCCCCGACGGTGCGCAGCAGCCGGGAGGATTCACCCGGCCGCAGGGCGAGGACGCGGATCGCGGCGGCGGCATGCGTACCGGCAACAAGCTCAAGGAACGTTTCCTCGCCGCCGATGCGTTCACGGAGGTCTACGAGAACGCGTACCGCGAGCTGTACCAGGACCTCTTCGCCAGCGGCGCGGCCGCGCAGGCGGTGCAGGCGATCACCGGCACCCTCGCCACCGTCGACGGTTACGACGCCTCGGCGGCAACCTCCGACGCCGACCGGCTGCGCAGCACCATCGAGCAGCGCACCAGCGCCCTCGCCGAGGACGCGGTGATCAGCGGGTAGCCCACGGCCCGCGCCAGGATCGAAGACCTCTTTCGCGGTCATACCTGAGAGTCATAAATATGCCTCTCAGGTATGACCGCGAAAGGGCTTGTCACTATCAGCGAGGTCACCGGCCGTAGCGGTGTCAATCGGTGGACCGGACGCCGGGTACGCCGATGGCCTGGCCGCCGGCCGTGGCACTGCGCGAGGAGGTGAGCACCGTGCAGGTTGTATCGAGGCGGGTGCTCCCCTCGTCGTCATTCTGCGCACCTGTTCGCCGAGACCGGCGCGCGCTGGACCGGGTCATCCGCGACGAGATCGAAGGCGCCCCACCATTGAGGGCACCGTTGTGGAGTGTCTTCGCAACGCCACCTTCCGGGTGGAACTCCAGAACGGAGACAAGGTGCTGGCGCACCGTCGGCGTCCGGCGCATCCTCCGCGGTCGGCTCGACCCGTCCCGGCGGCTCCTGCGACGATGCCCGGGTGACATCCTTCATCTCCCATACCAGCATCGACTGCGCCGACGCGTACACCCTGTGTCGCTGGTGGCAGGCCGTCCTCGACTACGTCGAGGATCCCGATGATCCGAGCGGGCCGGGTCAGGACGAATGCATGATCCTCTCCCGGGACCGGACGCATCGACTGCTTTTCATCGAGGTACCGGACTCGAAGAAGGTCAAGAACAGGGTCCACTTCGACCTGCGTCCGGTCGAGGGCTCACGTGAAGCGGAGGTGGCCCGGCTGATCGAGCTGGGGGCGTCCCCCGTCGACGACCGGCGCAACCCGAACGGAAGCGGGTGGATGGTGCTGGCCGACCCGGAGGGAAACGAGTTCTGCGTTCTCAGCGGCACCGCCGAGGCCGGCGGGGTGGCATGACGCCCGCGCCGCCGGCACTCGGCGCATGATCGGCGACCGGTGGGGACGGGCCGGCCGGCGTACCCGGGTCAGCGCCCGTCCTCGCCGGTGGCGCCCGGCGGCGCCGTACCGGCGGGAACCGTCCCCATGCTGACGGCGGCCGACCCGATGGCCACCGGCGTGGCATCCGCCGCCGGCAGCGTCACCGTCACCTCCAGACCGCCGCCCGGCTGCGCGACGGCGTTCACCGTCCCGCCGTGCGCCTCGCAGACCGCCCGCACGATCGACAGGCCCAGCCCCGAGCCGCGGGCGCCGGTCCGTTCCCGGCCGCCGCGGCGGAACGGCTCGAACAGCCCCGGTACGTCCGCCTGATCGACCTCGAATCCGGTGTTGCCGACGACCAGCCAACTCCGCTCGGCGTCGGAACCGGTCCGCACCCACAGCCGCCCGTGCCCGTGGTTGTACCGCACCGCGTTCTCGACGAGGTTCCCGGCCAGCCGCTCCAACAGACCCGGATCGCCCACCACCGGCGCGGCCGACAGCGACCTGCGGACATCCAGGGAGAGCCGTTCGATCTCCCGCCGCGCCACCGACAGCGCCGCTGCGGCACCGGCCGCGAGATCCGCCGGCACCTTGCGGCCCAGCCGCCGGCCCGCCTGGGCCTCGCTGCGGGCCAGCACGAGCAGGGCGTCGACCAGGCCGTTCGCGCGCTCGGACGCGTCGCGCACCACGTTGGCCATCCGCCGGTACTCCGCCACGTCGGCCTCGTCGTCGGCCAGCGTCACGTCGACCTCGGTACGCATCACGGCCAGCGGCGTACGCAGTTCGTGCGAGGCGTTGGCGACGAACCGCTTCTGCGCCTCGAACGCCTCGGCGAGCCGGTCCAGCATCGCGTCGAAGGTGGCCGCCAGCTCCGCCACCTCGTCGTCGGCGCCTGAGTACCGGATCCGCTGGTCCAGGGTTTCCTCGCCGAGCCGGCGGGCGGTCTGGGTCACCTGGTGCAGCGGCCGGAGCGACCGGCCGGCCACCGCGTACGCCCCGGCCACCCCCACCAGACTCACCGCGAGCAGCGCGACCAGGCCCTTGGTCAGCAGTTCCCGGCTGGCCGCGTCGGTCGCCAGTCGCTGCCACTGGGCGGCGTCCAACTGCCGGCCGTCCCGCAGCACGACCGTGGTGCCGGGCCGGAGCAGGTCGGCCGGGTGGAACGCGTCGGCCAGCAGCACCCAGGCCAGCACCAGCAGGATCGCGCCCGCACCGACCAGCAGCATCCCGTTGAGCAGGGTGAGCCGCAGCCGGAGCGTGGGACGCAGCCGGGGCCGCTCGCTCATGCCGGCGTCCGGTCGGCGGCGACCGCCGGGACCCGGTATCCGGCGCCCACCACCGTCTCGATCAGCGGCGGGTCCCCCAGCTTCTTCCGCAGCGTCATCACCGTCACCCGGACGGTGGTGGTGAACGGGTCGGCGTTGGCGTCCCACACCCGCTCCAGCAGTTCCTCGCTGGACACCACCCCGCCCCGCGCCTTGAGCAGTTCCTCCAGCACCCCGAACTCCTTGCGGGTGAGATCCACCGGCGCGCCGGCGCGGGTGGCCAGCCGCTTCGCGGGATCGACCACCAGGTCGGCCACGGCCAGCACGGGCGGCGCCGGCGGGGTGGCCCGGCGACCCAGTGCCTGCACCCGGGCGAGCAGCTCGTCGAAGGCGAACGGCTTGGGCAGGTAGTCGTCGGCGCCCAGTTGCAGCCCCTCGACCCGGTCGGCCACCGTGCCGCTGGCGGTCAGCATGAGCACCCGGGTGAGCGCGCCCGAGGCGACCAGGTCGGCGCAGATCTCGTCGCCGTGCCGCCCGGGCAGGTCGCGGTCCAGCACCACCACGTCGTACCGGGTGATGAAGGCCATCTCGTGCCCCTCGTCCCCGTCGTACGCGATGTCCACCGCCATGCCCTGCCGGCGCAGCCCCCGGCCGATCGCATCGGCCAGTGCCCGCTCGTCCTCCACCACCAGAACCCGCACCGCGGCCTCCCTGCCTACGCCGTTCCCCGCCAAAATTAGCCGGGCCGGCCAAACCGCCACCACGGACACCCCGGTCGCGCCTGTACGATGTCGCGTCGTGCCCGTCCCGGTGGTAGACAACCCGTCCGACGCCCACCCCGGTGCCGCCGAGGCCGGCGCCCGGCGCTCCGCGTGGCGCCCCGACCGCGCCGACCTGCTGGTCTTCGGAGCGTACGCGCTGCTCGGCGTGTTCGTCTGCGCCGGCTACTGGGCGGACGTGCAGCACCGGATCTCCTCCCACCTGCCCACCGACCACAGTTGGTTCGAGTGGCTGTTCGCGCACGGCGCCTACTCGGTGCGCCACCTGAGCAACCCGCTCTTCTCGACCCGGCAGAACGCCCCGGACGGGGTGAACATGATGGCCAACACCTCGATGCTGGGCGTCACGCTGCCGATGTCGCCCATCACGATGCTGTTCGGCCCGCAGGTGTCGTACGCGCTCTACCTGGGCCTGGCCCTGGCCGCGACGGCGGCCACGGCCTACTGGGTGCTGCGCCGGGATCTGGTCCGCTCGCGCGGTGCCGCGGTGCTGGGCGGCGCGTTCCTGGGCTTCGCGCCGGGGGTCATGCACCACGCCAACGGGCAGCCCAACTTCGCCTCGAACTTCCTGCTCCCGCTCATCGTGGGGCAGGTGTTCCGGCTGGGCACCCCGGGTCGCCGGTGGCGCCGGGACGGCCTGCTGCTGGGCCTCCTGGTGACGTACCAGATCTTCCTGAACGAGGAGATGTTGCTGCTCACGGCGCTGGCCTGCGTCGTGGCGCTGGCCGCGTACGCGGTGTTCCGCCCGGCCGTCGTGCGGTCCCGGCTGGTCCCGTTCGCCCTCGGCATCGGCCTGGCCGGCGGGGTCACGCTGCTGTTGGCCGGCTACCCGATCTGGTTCCAGTTCAACGGGCCGCAGTCCTACCGCGGCCTGCAGGGCGGCGTGTTCCACAACTGGGGTGAGGACCTCGCGGCCTTCGTCACCTACTCCAGGGACACCCTGGCCGGCAGCCCGGCGGTGGAGAAGACGATCGGGGTCACCGAGCAGAACACCTGGCTGGGTTGGCCGCTTGTGGTGCTGGTCCTGGCGGCGCTCGTGCCGCTGTGCCGCCGGTCCGTACCGG
Organism: Plantactinospora sp. KBS50; assembly: GCF_002285795.1. Classification (GTDB taxonomy): domain Bacteria; phylum Actinomycetota; class Actinomycetes; order Mycobacteriales; family Micromonosporaceae; genus KBS50. The sequence goes on along the minus strand of NZ_CP022961.1, from coordinate 1,822,349 downwards.
CCCGGGTGGCGGCGGTGCTGATCGTCGTGTTCGGGGTGGCCTCGCTCGGCCCGCAGGTGCGGCTGAACGCCCGGGACACCGGCGTGCCCGGCATCTGGCACTACATCTCCGACGACCTGCCGCTGGTCGAGATGATGATGCCGACCCGGCTGGGCCTGGTCCTGGTGGCCGCGGTCGGCATCCTGCTCGCCCTCGCCTGGGACGCCGTGGCCGCACGCCCCAAAACCGACGACGTCACCGCCACCGACGCCACCGCGCACTCCGCCGCCGACACCACCGCGCACTCCGCCGCCGCCGACGACGCCGCCAACGACGACGCCGCCGACGCGCCGGCGGCGCCGGGCCGGCACGGCGGTCGGTTCGCCCGGCTGCGACCCCTCGGGTACGCCGTGATCCTGCTGGCCGTGCTGCCGCTGTTCCCCCGGCCGCTGCCGGCGATGCCGGTGGATCCGCCGCCGCACTTCATCTCGGCCGGCGGCTGGCGGCCGTACGTCCCGGACGGCCGGACGCTGGTGCCGATCCCGCTGCCGAACAACGTGCAGGGGCTGTCCACGCTGCGCTGGAGCGCGCTGACCGAGCAGGAGTTCCCGATCCCGGGCGGCTACTTCATCGGACCCGGGCCAGGCGGCGAGGGCATCTTCGGGGTCGCGTCCCGGCCCACGGCCGGGCTGTTCTACGCGGTGGCCGACGGCCAGCCGGTGCCGGTGGTCGGCGCCCAGCAGCGGGCGCAGGCGATCGAGGACCTGCGCTACTGGCGTGCCTCGGTGGTGGTGCTCGGCCCGCAGGAGCGGCAGGACGCCCTGCTCGCGTTGGCCACCGCGCTGTTGGGCCCGGCGCAGCGGGTCGACGACGTCTGGCTGTGGGACGTCCGTTCCCGGCTGGGCTGAGGCGGCGGCGCCGCCCGGGCGGAACCGGTCCGACCGGACTCGTGCCGGCCAGGACTCGCGCCGGCCAGGACTCGCGCCGGCCGCAGTCAGCTCGTCAGCGGCCGGACGTCCCAGACCCAGGCGCCGGAGATGAACCGCCCGGGGCCGAGCAGCAGGTCCAGGGTCTCCTTCACCGGTTCGCCCCGGGTGAGGCCGCCCTGCACCACCACCGCGGCCCGCCAGTGGCGCAGGTCCTCGGCGGCCTGCGCCCGCTGCGGGGCGCCGACCGCGGGCACCTGCCCGGTGAAGGCGACCCGGTCCAGCAGCACCGCCGTGGGCCGGTCCGGGGCGCCCCAGCGGGCCTGCCGGTCGTGCGGGCCGGTGGGGCCGATGAAGTAGCCGCCCGGGGTGGTGAAGGCCAGGCCGGTCCGCGCCGACCAGTACATCCCGTTGGTCGCCTCGCCGCCCTTGGTGGGCGGCACCGCCACCAGGGTGCGGCCCGCCGGCACGTACGACCGCCACTGCCCGCTGGCCACGAACTCCGGTACCGGCCAGGCCGGCTTGCTGCGCAGCGGGGTCGGCACCAGCGGCAGCAGGACGGCCGCGACGGCCCCGGTCCAGAGCAGCCGGACCGGCCGGCCGGGCAGCCGGTACGCCCGGTCCAGCGAGATCGCCAGCAGGATGGCCACGATCGGGATGCAGATCAGCGGAAACCGGGCCGGCACCACGAGGTCGAGCAGCGGCAGTCGGGACACCAGCCGGTACGGGCCGGGGATGCCGGTGTCCTGGCGCTTGATCCAGATCTCGTTGCCCAGTGACAACGCCGCGAAGCAGACCGCGGTGACCGCGAGCGCCCGCACCAGCGGCCGGCGCCACTGCCACAGCACCACCACGGCGACCAGCACGATCAGGCTGAGCCCGAAGAACGAACTCTCCTCGGACAGGTTCGGGGAGAGCAGCCCGGGCACCGCGTCGCTGCCGGTGATCGACTGCCGGGCCATCGTCGTGTACGACGCCAGGTCCAGGTAGAACCCGGACGGGCTGAACGGCATGCCCCGGTAGGATCCCGGCCCGGCGAACTGGAACCACACCGGATAGGCCAGCAGCACCCCCGCGGTCGGCACCGCCACCGCCAGTCGGCGCAGCAGCGGACCGGCCCGCCGGACCGCCCGCGGCCGGGCGGCCAGATAGCTCAGGCAGAACACCCCGAGGGCCAGGACCAGGAAGACCAGCACCTCCTCGCCGAGAAAGACCTGGTACGCGACGAGCAGCCCGAGCAGCACGCCGCGGCGGACGGTCCGGCCGTCGGTCGGCGGCAGCGCCACCGCGATGATCGCGGGCACCAGGAACTGCGAGATCATGTGCAGGTGGCAGGTGGCCTGGGAGATCATCCCGGGCGCGAAGCCGCAGAACAGCCCGGCCACGGCCGCCGCGGACCGGGAGGCCACCAGGCGCCGGGACAGCAGCAGGTACCAGGCGGCCGACGTACCGGCCAGGCACAGCACGATGACCAGGCGCAGCGTGACGGTCGAGCCGAACAGCAGCGTCACCGGGGCCAGCGGGATGCCCAGGCCGAGGATCGAGGTGTTGGCCATCAGGTTCACGCCGTCCGGCGCGTTCAGGTGCGCGCTGTAGAGCGGATTCTCCAGGTGCCGGACCGCCTGCGCGGCGCGGGCGAGCATCCACTCGAACAGGATCTGGTCGTTGTCGGCCAACACCATCCGGTCGAGGTGCCGCCAGAGCCGGATGGTCACGGCCACCGCCGCCACGGCGTACCCGGTGCAGACGTACGCGTCCAGGGCCGCCGAACCCCGCCACCACCGCCACGTTCCGGGCGACCGCCACCCCGCGGAGCGCCACCCCGTGGCCGCTGCCGCCGCGGCCCGCCGTCGGCGGCGGCGCCTCGCGGGTCCGCCGAGTCCGTCCAGGACGGGATCAGGCCCGACCGCCCGGAGTGGGCGTGCTCGGCGGATCCCCCCGAGACGGACGCCGTCATCAGGCCGCTCGGGCCGTCAACGGCCGGACGTCCCACACCCACACGTCGGACTGCCGCTGCGCCGGGCCGGCGAACTGCTCCACCGTGGCCCGCAACGCCTCGGCGTTGTGCTCGGTCACCGGAAGCACCAGGATCGCCGCGTGCCAGTAGCGCAGCTCGTCGAGCGCCCGACGGCGCTGCCGGTCACCCGGTTTGACGGTACGGCCGGTGCTGGCGACGTCGTCCAGCAGTTCGCCGACCCCGCTCGGCCGACCGCCGAACCGGCCCGGATCGCCGGTGTTGCCGTTGCGCGGGGCCAGGAAGTAGCCGCCGGGAATCTTGAAGCCCAGGTCGGCGGCGGCGGCCCAGCGCATCCCGTTGGTGTGGCCCATCGCCGGCACCGGGATCGGCACCAGGGTCTGGTCCCCGGCCACGTACTGCTTCCACTGGCCGGAGGTGATGAAATGCGGCACCGCCGGCCGGGAGGTTTCGACGAGCGGGATCGGCAGGATCGGCACCAGCGCCAGGGCCAGCGCCGTGGCGGTGACCGCGCGCACGGCCCGCCGGTCGGCCGCCGGAATGGTCCAGGCCCGATCGACCGCGATGGCCAGCAGCACCCCGACGGTCACCGTGGTGATCAACCCGAACCGGGTGGGTACGACGGCGTCCAGCAGCGGCGCCCGGACCAGCAGCTCCCACGGTCCCCACACGGCACCCCGGTGCCAGTACGACACCTGCTCGCCGAGCGACAGCACCGCGAAGATCAGGCCGGTGGCCGCGAGCGCCCGGACCAGGCGTTCCCGGCGCAGCCAGACCACGATCGCCACCGAGATGAGCACCAGTCCCCAGCCGAAGAACGCGTTCTCCTCGGAGTAGTTCGGTGCCAGGTTGGCGTTGCCCCGCGGGTTCCCGCCCAGGGTGGCCGATCCGGGGTTGACGAACGCGGCCAGGTCGTTGCCGTAGTTCTGCACCGCGTCGCTGAGCCCGTGGTACGCCTGCGGGCCGGTGAACTGGATGTGCAACGGGTACGCCAGCAGCGCCGAGGCGAACACCGCGCAGACCGCGATGCCGATCGCCAGTGGCCGCCACGCCCCCCGCCAGCGGCCCGGTTCCTGCACCAGCACGGCGAGCAGGAACACCAGGCAGGCCAGCGCCGTGAACAGCAGGATCTCTTCGTTGATGAACGCCTGGTAGGTGATCAGCAGCGCGAGGACCAGCCCGTCCCGGACCGGCCGGCGGGACCTGCTCAGCGTGACGACCCGCCAGACGATGAACGGCAGCAGGAACTGGCTGATGATGTTCGGGTGCCAGTTGGCGTGCGACAGCATCGCCGGGGAGAAGCCCAGGAACCAGCCGCCGACCGCGGCGGCCAGCGGCAGCCGGACCACGTGCCGGGACAGCACGTAGTACCAGGCGTACGCCGTGCCGGCCAGACCGAGCGTCACCAGCACCACGAAGGACACCGCCGGACCGAACAGCAGGGTCACCGGCACCATCGGGATGCCGAGGCCGAGGATGGCGGTGTTCGCCATCAGGTTGACCCCGTCGGGATAGTTCAGCCGGTCGGTGAAGAACGGGAACTCCCCGTGCAGCACCACCCGTACGGAGTGGGCCAGGAAGAACTGCACCTGCGCCGGGTCGCTGCTGTACAGCGGGGCCACCCGGCGGGCGGGGTTGAGCCAGATCTGCCCGGTCACCCAGATGCCGGCCAGCAGGAACAGCCCGAGCACGGCGAGGTCGCGGCGCCAGGTCGGCCAGCGCCAGCGCAGCCGGCGCCGGGCCGTGGCGGCCGGACGCCCGTCGGCATCCTCCGGCTCGCCCCCGTCCCGCCGCATGCCCTGATCCTCCGCGGTCGCGCGCCCCACCCCGTCCGTCTCCGTCTCCGCGCCCGCGCCGTTGGCGCGGTACGTCTCCGCCACCGAGTCGTCCACCCGGTCCTCGCCGGCCGCCGCCGCACCGTTCGCGCGGACACCGTCCGCCGCACCGTTCGCGCGGACACCGTCCGCCGAGCCGGTCGCGCGGACACCGTCCGCTGTGCCGGTCGCGCGGACACCGTCCGCCGAGCCGTTGGCGCGCTCCGGCCCGGTGGCCTCGTCGGCGTCCGCGCGGCGCGTGGTCTGCCGCGCGGGCCCGGTCTCCTCCGGGTCCTGTGGGGTGTCGAGGCGGGGCTCGGCTGGAGTCACAGTCGGCGGAGTCTACCGGAGCGCCGGGGCAGATCCGGCGCCCCGGGGCGCGTCGGACGGCACGGTCGGATCGGGCACCGCACGCCCGGCGGAACGTGTCTCCACCATGGGTCCGAGCTTACCGAGGTGACCCCGGAGGCCGGTCGGGAATTGCGTACGATGTGGCTTCTGGCCGTGTCGAGGATCGGGGGAGCTGTTGAGGGGCTGTCGGATGGTCCGGCGGGCCGCGCCGTGGGTGCTGGCCCTCGCTCTCCTGTCCGGCGGCTGCGCGGCGGCCCCACAACCGCCGGCCACCGTGCTGCGGGCCGGCTTCGACACCCTGGACGGCACCCTGGCGGTGTGGCCGGCCCGGGGCAGCCTCGCCGACGACCGCTCCGCCGCCGCCTCGGTGAGCCGGGCGGTGTCCGCTTGGCGCTCCCCCGCCGGGGACCGGGCGTACCTCCCGGCGTCCGGGATCCTCTGGCTCGGCGAGGCCGACGGCACGCGGCTGGCGCTGGTCGCCGCGAGCGTGCCGGGCAACGACGCCTCCTGGCTGGTGCAGTTGCGCGGGCGCGACGGTGCCGACTTCAGCGTCGAGCGCGCGGTGGAGTATCCCGACCCGGGCTACCTGGTCTACTCCGACGTGCTCCCGGTTCCGCTGTCCGACGGCCGGCGCTACCTGACCTCCGCGCGGGTAGAGCGGCTGACCGGTCCCGACGGCAAGCTGTCGATCAGCGACGGTCTCAGCGCGCCGGTGCAGGTGCCGGCCTGCGCTCCGGTCGCCATCACGGCGTCGCTGCGGCCCACCGAGTCGCTGCCGGACGGCAAGCGGGCGGATCGCATGGTCGACCTGGGCAGCGGCGTCGGCGCGCCGCGCTACCCGCTGGTGGGCGACGACAGCAACACCGCCAGCGCGGCGCTGGAGGGGTTGGACACCTGCGCGCTGGGCACTGAGGACGGCCCGTTCGGCAGTGTGGAACGGCGCATCGCCGGGCGGGATGAGGCCGGTTCGATGCCGGCCTCCTGGCCGATCGACCGGATCACCAGCCGATCCCTGGGCGACGTGACCCTGGGTATCGCGCCCCCGGCCGAGCTGGACCAGCTGAGCTGGCGCACCGATTCCGGGGTGATGACCGCCGTGGTGCTGCGGCCCCCGTCCGGTCCGCCGAGCTTCTCGGCCGCCGACCGGTTCAACCCGTTGCAGAGCTACGAGCTGACCGTCGGGGGCACCGCGTACGTGGCCCTGGTCTGGCGGGCCGCACCGGACAGCTCGGTCTCGGTGCCGAGCGCGACATCGCGGCTGGTCGACCGCCCCGGCCTGGTGATCGTGGCCAAGCCGGCGGACCGGCAGACGTTCAGCCTCGTGACGCCGGACAAGACGTACTACCGCTCGGTCAACGAATAGCGCCCGCGGTTCCCCGCCCGGGTTCCCGGCTCGTCGACGCCCGCGGCGTTGCCGGCCCGGTGCCCGCGTTGCCGGCCCGGTCCGGCGCCGTGGCGCGGACCGGGCCGCCGCGCCGCCCGGAGACCGTGGCGGTCCCGGGCGGACGCGGCGGATCGCTCAGTTCTGCGCGGCCCGGCCCTTGGCGGACCGGTCGCCGCCGCCGACCCGGACCGGCTCGATCGGTTCCTCCAGCAGCGACACCCAACCGGTGATGTCCCGCGCCACGTCCTGCGCCGTGAGCCGCAGGTCGGCCAGGATCTGCGCCCGGGTGCCGAACTCGTGCCAGGCCACCGGCACCCCGAGGTCGCGCAGGGGGGTCCGCACGTCCGCGTCCCGCATCGCCTTGGCCAGCGCGTCGCCGATGCCGCCGGCCCGCACGCCGTCCTCGATGCTCACCACCAGCCGGTGCTTGGCGGCCAGCGTCACCAGTTCGGTCGGGACGGGTCGCACCCAGCGCGGGTCGACCACGGTCACCCCGTACCCCTGCTCGGCGACCCGGTTGGCCACCTCGACACCGAGCTGCCCGAACGCGCCGACCGCCACCAGGAGCACATCGGTACGCCCCGACTCGGCCAGCACGTCCACCGCACCGCCCGGCCCGGCCCCGTCCGTGCTCCCGATCCGGCGCACCGCCGGCAGGTCGGCGGCCACCGAGCCGGTCGGGAAGCGCACGACCGTCGGCCCGTCGTCCACGGCCACCGCCTCGCGCAGTTCCTCGCGCAGCGTGGCGGCGTCCCGCGGGGCCGCGACCCGCAGCCCGGGGACCACGCCGAGAATGGACATGTCCCAGATGCCGTAGTGGCTGGGGCCGTCCGGACCGGTGACACCGGCCCGGTCCAGGACGAAGGTCACCGGCAGGTTGTGCAGCGCCACGTCCAGCAGGACCTGGTCGAAGGCCCGGTTGAGGAACGTCGCGTACAGCGCCACCACCGGGTGCAGGCCGCCCAGCGCGAGGCCGGCCGCCGAGGTCACCGCGTGCTGTTCGGCGATGCCCACGTCGTACACCCGGTCGGGGTGCCGGCGGGCCAGCGCCGCGACGCCGGTCGGCTCGGCCATGGCCGCGGTGATGGCCACCACGTCCGGCCGCTCGTCGGCGAGCGCGATCAGCTCGTCCCGGAACACGTGCGTCCACTTGACCGAGGGCGCCGCCAGCAGCTTGCCGGTCTCCACGTCGAAGGCGCTGCTCGGGCTGTGCAGGCAGTCCGCCTCGTCCTCCTCGGCCGGGCGGTAGCCGTACCCCTTGCGGGTGACCGCGTGCACGATCACCGGGCCGCCGAAGTGCTTGGCGGCCCGCAGCGCCGACTCCATGGCGCCGATGTCGTGGCCGTCGACCGGGCCGACGTACTTGATGCCGAGGTCCTCGAACATCGCCTGCGGCGCGACGGCGTCCTTGATGCCCTTCTTGACCGCGTGCAGCACCTCGTACATCGGGCGGCCCACCAGCGGGGTCGAACCGAGGGCGTCCTTGACCACGTCGAGGACCTTCTCGTACCCGGGGTTCAGCCGCAGCGAGGAGAGGTGGTCGGCCAGGCCGCCAATGGTCGGCGCGTACGAGCGCCCGTTGTCGTTGACGACGATGACCAGCGGGTTGCGGGCGGTGGCGATGTTGTTCAGCGCCTCCCAGCACATGCCGCCGGTGAGCGCACCGTCGCCCACCACGGCCACGACGCTGCGCTGCTCGCCACGCAGCGCGTACGCCTTGGCCAGGCCGTCCGCGTACGACAGCGCGGTCGAGGCGTGACAGTTCTCGACCAGGTCGTGCTCGCTCTCGGCCTGGTTCGGGTAGCCGGACAGGCCGCCCCGCTGCCGGAGCCGGTCGAAGTCCTCCTGCCGGCCCGTCACCATCTTGTGCACGTACGCCTGGTGTCCCGTGTCGAACAGGAAACGATCCCTGGGCGAGTCGAAGACGCGGTGCAGGGCGAGGGTCAACTCCACCACACCGAGGTTGGGGCCGAGATGCCCGCCGGTGCGGGACACCTTCGCCACGAGGAAGTCCCGGATTTCGGCCGCGAGGACCGTCAGCCGCTCGGCGGACATTCGCTTGACGTCCTGGGGTCCCCGGACCGATCCGAGCAGGTCGGCGCGGTTAGCCGAATCCTCTACGTCACTCATGACGGCAAAGTCTATCGGCCGCATCGTAATTCGCAGCCCCGGCCGCGGTTCGCGACCCGGCCGGCCCGGCACCGCCTACCATGGCGCCCGCGCCGCCAGCACGGCGATCGAACCGTCCCGATCCGCTGCTCAGCAGACCCGGATCCGGCGCGGCGCCGGGGTGCTCCCGGGCGCCGGACGGGGCGTGCCGGATCCGGTTCCCGGCGTCCAACTGCCCAGCACCGCCGCCGCCCGGGCGCCGGTCACCGACGGCAGCGCCCCGGGCAGGTGGTGCCAGGACAGCCAGCCGAGCAGGCCGAACGCGTACGCCTCGCGGGCCTGCGCCGGTACGCCCAGTTCCTCGGTGCCGGCCAGCCGCCACCGGCCGGCGCCCAGCGCGGCCAGCCGGCGCATCAGCACCGGGTTGCGGACCCCGCCGCCGGCGGCGAACACCTCGGCCACGCCGTGCCGGTCACAGGCGGCGGCGACGATCCGGGCGGTGAGTTCGGTCACCGTCGCCACCACGTCGTCCCCGTCCACCGGCTCGCCGAGGGCGGCCAGCCGGTCCTGGAGGTACCGGGCGGAGAAGAGTTCCTTCCCGGTCGACTTCGGCGCCGGGGCCGCGTAGTACGGCTCGGCCAGCAACAACTCCAGCAGGCCGGGATGGACCCGGCCGGCCGCCGCCCGCGCCCCGTCGACGTCGTACGGCTGGCCGCAGCAGCGCCGGGTGGCCGCATCGATCAGCGCGTTGGCCGGGCCGATGTCGTAGCCGAGAACCGGCGCCGGCGGCGCCACCACGGTGAGGTTGGCGATCCCGCCGAGGTTCAGCGCCGCCCGCGGTGCCCGCGACCAGGAGGCGGCACCGGAGGCGGCCCGATCGGCGCCGGGGGCGGCCGCGGTGCCGGCGGCAGCGCCGGGCGCGGCGTCGGCCGCGTTGCCGGCCCCGGTGCCGGCCAGCAGCAGGGCGTCGAAGGCCGGGACCAGCGGGGCGCCCTGGCCGCCGGCGGCGATGTCCGCGGCCCGCAGGTCGGACAGCACCGGCAGCCCGGTCCGGTGGGCGATCCAGGCAGGCTCGCCGAGCTGGAGGGTGCCGCGCGCCCGGCCGTCGGCGACCCAGTGGAACACCGTCTGCCCCGGCGAGACCACCAGTTCGGCGCGGCCCCCGGCGATCTGGACCCCGACCTCGGCGGCGGCCGCGAACGCCTGGCCCAGCGCGGTGTGCAACCGGCACACCTCGTCGATGGTGGTGGCCGCCGGCGGCAGCACCGCGGCTATCCGGTCCGGCAGGCCGTCGGGGTACGGCAGGCTCCGCTCCCCCACCGGGCGCAGCCGGAGCGTGTCGCCGACCAGCTCCCAGTCGCCCACGGCCACGTCGATCCCGTCGTAGGACGTACCGGACATCAGCGAGACGATGCGCACGGCCCCGGTCATGGCAGCAGCAGCCCCACGCATTCGAGGTGCTGGGTCATCGGGAACAGGTCGTAGGCGCGCACCTCGGCCAGCCGCCAGCCGGCCGTCCGGAAGGTCCGCACGTCCCGGGCGAACGCGGCCGGGTCGCAGGCGACGTAGGCCACGGCCCGCGCCCCGGATCCGACCACCGCCTCGGTGACCGCACGGCCGGCACCGGCGCGCGGCGGGTCCAGCACCACAAGGTCCACCGGGCCGCTGATCCGGCGGCGGCGCAGCGCCCGCTCGACCGGCGCGTGCACCACCTCGACCCCGGACAGGTCGGCCAGGTTCTGCCGGGCCGCCGCCACCGCATCCGGATCCGCCTCCACCACCTGCACCCGGCCGCGCGCGCCGAGCGCACCGGCGAGCGCGCCCGCGAACAGCCCGGCGCCGCCGTACAGGTCCCAGGCCGTCTCGCCGGCGACCGGCCGCAGCAGGTCCCGCACCGTGGCCGTGAGCGTGTCGGCGGCGGCCGGGTGGACCTGCCAGAAGCCGTCGGCCGGCAGCCGCCACTCCCGGCCGGCGGCCACCTCGGCGATCGTCTCCGGGCCGCGTACCGTCCGGGCGCCGTCGGGCCGCAGCGCCCGGATCGCGACGTCGCCGGCGCTGCTGGCCACGGTCAGCACCTCGTCGGCGTCCGGCCAGCGCTGCCCGGTCGAGGCCAGTACCGGCAGGTCCCGGATCGCCGGGTGGGCGATCAGGCACCGGTCCACCGGCACCACCTCGTGCGAGCGGTGCTTGCGCAGCCCGGCCCGGTCCGCCGCGTCCACGGCGTAACGCATCCGGGAGCGCCAGCCCAGCGAGCCGCCCGGCACCGCCCGCACCGTCAGGTCGAGCGCCGCCAGCTCCGCCGGGTCGAGCCCGCCGAGCCGCTCCAGCTGCTCCCGCAGCACCGCCGTCTTCCAGTCGCGCTGCGCCTGCGGCGCGACGTGCTGGAGGTCGCACCCGCCGCACCGGTCCGGTCGGGCGTACGGGCAGGGTGGCTCGACCCGCGCCGGCGCCGCCTCGATGATCTCGACGGCATCGGCCCGGGCGAAGCCCCGGTGCGTCTCGGTCACCTCGGCCACCACCCGCTCGCCGGGCAGGGCGTGCCGGACGAACACCACCTGCCCCTCGTACCGGGCGACGCAGTGGCCGCCGTGCGCCGGCGGGCCGACGGTCAGCACGATCCGTTCCGCGTCCTCGACCGTCACCGGGAATCGCCGCCGTCCCGGCCGGCACCGGGCGCGGCGCTGCCGGCACCGGGCGCGGCCCGGCCGCCACCGGGCTCCGGGCCACCGGGCGGCGCCGCGCCGCCGCCCGCGCCGCCGCCCGCGGCGTCCCCGGCGCCCGGCCCGACCCGGGCAGCCGTGTTCGACGCCGGGGCGAGCAGGCCGCCGAGCACCGCCCGCGGCCCGCGGGCCGGTCCCCGGGTCAGCGTGGCGTCCATCCGGTCCAGGTTCCGGGCGGCGCTGGACTCGAGCTGCCACGGCACGCTGGTGACCATCACGCCCGGCTCGAACAGCAGCCGCGTCTTGAGCCGCAGCGCGCTCTGGTTGTGCAGCAGGTTCTCCCACCAGTGGCCGACGACGTACTCGGGAATGAAGACCGTGACCACGTCCCGGGGCGACTCCCGGCGGGCCGAGGCCACGAAGTCCAGGATGGGGCGGGTGATCTCCCGGTACGGCGAGTCGACCACGGTCAGCGGCACCGAGATGCCCCGGCGGTCCCACGCCTGCTGGATGGCCCGGGTGTCCTGCTCGTCCACGTTCACGGTCACCGCGGTCAGCGTGTCCGGCCGGGTGGCGGTGGCGTACGCCAGCGCCCGCAGGGTCGGCTGGTGCACCTTGCTGACCAGCACCACCGCGTGATTGCGGGCCGGCAGCACCGGCCGCCCCTCGTCGGCCGGGGTGAGTTCCCGGGCCACCGTGTCGTAGTGCCGGCGGATGGCAAGCATCAGCACGTAGATGACGGCCATCGCGACGATGGCGATCCACGCCCCGAGCAGGAACTTCGTGATCAGCACGATCACCAGCACGACGCCCGTGAGCCCCATCCCGAAGGCGTTGATCGCCCGGGACCTGATCATCCGGCGGCGGGTCTCGGCGTCCCGCTCACCGCTCAGCAGCCGGTTCCAGTGCCGGATCATCCCGGCCTGGGAGAGGGTGAACGAGACGAACACCCCCACGATGTAGAGCTGGATGAGCCGGGTCACCTCGGCCTGGAACGCCACGATCAGCAGCCCCGCGAACAGGGCCAGCGCCACGATGCCGTTGGAGAAGGCCAGCCGGTCGCCGCGGGTGTGCAGCTGGCGGGGCAGGTAGCGGTCCTGGGCCAGGATCGAGCCGAGCACCGGGAAACCGTTGAACGCCGTGTTGGCGGCCAGGAACAGGATCAGCGCGGTCATCCCGGCCACCACGAACAGCAGGATCGACCCGGAGCCGAACACGGTCTCGCCCAGTTGCGTGGTGACGGTCTTCTGGACGTACCCGGCCGGGCCGCCGATGATCTGCCGCGGGTCCTCCACGAACTGCAACCCGGTCAGCCGGGCCAGCCAGATGATGCCGACCAGCATGCTGATCGCGACCAGGCCGAGCAGCAGCAGGGTGGTCGCCGCGTTGCGGCTCTTCGGCGGCTTGAACGCCGGTACGCCGTTGGAGATGGCCTCCACGCCGGTCAGCGCGGCGCAGCCGGACGAGAACGTCCGCAGCAGCAGGAACACCAGGGCGAAACCGCTCACACTGTGCTCGGCCCGGATCTGCAGACCGGCGCTGGGCGCCTGCAGGTCGTCGCCGAGGACGAAGATCCGGACCAGCCCGGTCACGATCATTCCCAAAATCACGATCATGAAGCCGTACGTCGGGATGGCGAACGCCGTACCCGACTCCCGCAGCCCGCGCAGGTTGGCCGCGCTGAGCACGGCCACCGCGGCCACCGCCACCGCGACCTTGTGCTCGGCCACCCACGGCAGCACCGAGCCGAGGTTGGCCACCCCGGAACTGGTGGAGACCGCGACCGTGAGCACGTAGTCGACCAGCAGCGCGCTGGCCACCCCACCCCGAAGCGGGAGCCGAGGTTGACCGTGGCCACCTCGTAGTCGCCGCCGCCGGACGGATAGGCGTGCACGTTCTGCCGGTAGCTGGCCACCACCGTGAGCATGACCACCACCACCGCGAGCGCCACCCACGGCGAGAACAGGTACGCCGAGGCACCCGCGATGGAGAGCGTCAGCAGGATCTCGTCCGGGGCGTAGGCGACGCTGGACAGGGCGTCCGAGGCGAACACCGGCAGCGCGATGCGCTTGCTCAGCAGCGTGTGCTGCAACCGGTCGGACCGGAACGGACGGCCGACCAGCAGCCGCTTCAACAGAGAGGTGGGACTGGCCACAGCCGTCAAGGGTACGGCGGGCCGCGATCACCCGCCGTGGGGAGGTGGATCGAGGCGGATGCGCCGCCGTCGGGGGTATGCCGGCCGCCCCCGGCACGGCGGGCCGGGCGGCACAGGCGGTAACGTCCGGCCCCAACGCGTGTCCCAGCGTGGCACGCTGAGCGGTGCGTCACCCTGTCCGGGTGGGGTCGGTGGTCGGTCCGGGAGGAATCGCCGTGCATATCGTGATCATGGGATGTGGGCGGGTGGGTTCCACCCTCGCGCACAGCCTGGAGGCCCGGGGGCACTCGGTGGCGGTCGTCGACCAGGACGCCGACGCGTTCCGCCGGCTGGGGCCGGACTTCGGCGGCACCACGGTCACCGGCGTCGGCTTCGACCGGGACGTCCTGCGCGAGGCCGGCATCGAACGCGCCGACGCGTTCGCGGCCGTCTCCAGCGGCGACAACTCCAACATCATCTCCGCCCGGCTGGCCCGGGAGACCTTCGGGGTGTCCCGGGTCGCCGCCCGGATCTACGACCAGCGGCGCGCCCAGGTCTACGAGCGGCTGGGCATCCCCACCGTGGCCACCGTGCGGTGGACCGCCGACCGGATGGTCCGGCACCTCGTCCCCGAGGGCGACGTGGAGATCTTCCGGGACGCCACCAGCACGGTGTCGATCATCGAGGTGCCGCTGCACAAGGACTGGGTCGGCCACCGGCTGCACGCCCTGGAGGAGGCCGCCGGCGCCCGGGCGGCGTACGTGATCCGGTTCGGCATCGGGACCCTGCCCACCACCGGCACGGTCATCCAGGAGGGTGACCAGCTGTTCATGCTGGTGACCGACGACATCGCGCCAGCGGTGACCGCGGCCGCGGGCACCTCGCCCGAGGGAGGGCACTGACCATGCGGATCGCCATCGCCGGCGCCGGCAACGTCGGCCGCTCGATCGCCCAGGAGCTGATCGAGAACGGCCACCAGGTGATGCTCATCGAGCGGCAGCCGAAGATGCTGCGGCCGGAGCGGGTGCCGGACGCCGACTGGGTGCTCGCCGACGCCTGCGAGCTGGCCAGCCTGGAGGAGGCGGACGTGGCCGGCTGCGAGGTGGTGGTCGCCGCCACCGGCGACGACAAGGTCAACCTCGTGGTGTCGCTGCTGGCCAAGACCGAGTTCGCGGTGGGCCGGGTGGTGGCCCGGGTCAACCGGGCCGAGAACGAGTGGCTGTTCACCGACCAGTGGGGGGTCGACGTCGCGGTCAGCAAGCCCCGGGTGATGGCCGCCCTGGTCGAGGAGGCGGTCACGGTCGGCGACCTGGTCCGGCTGATGACCTTCCGGCAGGGCCAGGCCAACCTCGTGGAGATCACGCTGCCGCCGGCCGCGCCGTACGTGGGACACCCGGTCCGGTCGGTGCCGCTGCCCCGGGACTCCGCCCTGGTGGCGATCCTGCGCGGCAAGCGGGTGCTGACGCCCTCCCCGGACGACCCGCTGGAGGCCGGCGACGAGCTGGTCTTCGTCTGCACGGCCGAGGTGGAGGACGAGGTCCGGGGGGTCGTGCTGGGCGGCGCGGCCGATCGTTAGCGCCGCTTGGGGTGGGTGGGTCGGCGGCCCGCCCGCTACGGGTGGTCAGGCTTGATCCCTGCGCGGGCGGGCTGCCGACCCACCCCAGCGGCGCACGCCCGCTGCGCGCCGTCAGGCTTCCACGGAGGCCGGGGCGGCGGCGCGGGTGACGCGGCGCACCGTCCAGACGGTGATCACCAGCAGCAGCGCGTACGGCGGGTAGCCCAGGACGATCCGCGCCACCCCGAGGGCGGTGTCCATGTCGGCCATGTAGAGGGCGGCCTGCGCGCCGACCTTGAGCACCCAGACGATCCCCCACAGGGCGGTGAGCCGGACGAACACCCGGATCAACCGGGGGTCGTCCCGCCAGTCCGACCGGCCCTTGGCGGCGATCACCGACCAGATCCAGCCGACCACCGGCTGCCGTACGGCCGCCGAGATCAACAGGGCGGCGCCCACGCCGAGCCCGTACAGGATGCCGGGCAGGTAGAAGTCGCGGGCGTTGCCGGTGCGCAGCGCGATCGCGGCGCCGACCGCGACGCCGAGCAGACCGTTCACGGCGTGCCGGATCGGTCGGCGCTGGACCAGCCGGACCACCGCGATGGCGACCGCCACGGCCACCGCCGCGATCACCGCGGGGCGCAGCGGTCCAAGCACGTTGGCCACCACGAAGACCAGCACCGGGACGCTGGACTCCACCATGCCGCGCCAGCCGCCGAGTTGGTCGGCGACCTGCTCGGCGAAGCTCGGCAGCGGCGCCTCCGCCGGTCCCCCGGCCAGCGCCGCCGCGGGCTCCTCGGCCGTGGCCCCGGCGTCGGATCGGGCGATCGGTGGTCGTCCTGTGCTCATCGGATCATCCGTTCGCGGCTCGGCCGGGGGTCGTCCGGCGTCAATGTGGCGGCTCCAACTCGTAGTACGGGTTGTAGATGACTTTACGGTCATCACGTACCGCCAGTCGTCCCCGCGCGACAAGTTGCCGGCCGGGCTCGATGCCCGAAATGTGCCGCCGACCGAGCCAGACCAGCGTCACCACGTCGGTGCCGTCGTACAGGTCCGCCTCCAGCGTGGGAAGGTTGGTCCGCGGGGTGTAGACCACGGTGCGCAGCCGTCCCGAGATCGACACGACCTGGCCGCGCCGACACACCCCGGCGGGGGTGCCGCCGGCCCGCGCGCTCTCCCGGCGCAGTTCCTGCGCCTCGATCTCGGCCTCGCTCGCGGTCAGCCGCTGGAACAAGCGGCGGACCGACACGCGCCTCTCGTCGGTCGCCATGACCTCGACGTCACCCTCTCCCCGATCGGCGCCCCGGCCCGGGCCGCCGGCACGGCGGACCCTACCCCAGGGTACGCCGCAACCACCCCGGGTCCGCCATGGGCGGACCAGCCTGCGGGACGGGACCGCCGCGGTCAAACGCCCGCTCAGGCCGAGTTCCGCGGCCGAGGCGACGGGTTTCCCCGCCGCGCGGGCTGCCCGGCCCCCGGTCCGGCCGGTCGATCCGGCGTGCCCGGCTCGGCTGCGTCGGATTCGGCGGCCTGGCCGGCGATCTCCGGCGGCAGCCGCAGCGGCAGCCCCTCGCGTACCGGCCGCGGGTCCTGGCCGCGGTCCACCACGAGGCCGTGGAGGATCTCGCCAAGCGGACCCACCGCCTCCGGATCACCCGCCGCGGCACCCTGGTACAGCGCGCGGACCATCCACCGCGGCCCGTCGACGCCGACGAACCGCAGCTCCGCCGGCCCGTCGGGGTGTTCACCCGGGCGAGCAGCTCCACCCCGAACTCGCCGGTGCGCTCGGAGGTCTGCGCGCCCTGCCCGCGCAGCGAGGTCTTGATCTCGTCGCGAACCTCGTCCCAGATCCCCTCGCTGCGCGGCGCGGCGAACGCCCCGAGCTGGAGCGCGTTCTCGCCGTGCACCAGCACCACCTGCTGGACGGTGCCGTCCGGGTCCGCCTGCACCCGCACCTCCACGTCCGGGATGGCCGGGATCTGCAGGCTGCCCAGGTCCAGCCGCTGCACCCCGGCCGGGGCCGCGGAGATGTCGTACGGGCCGCGGGACGGCTCGGCGGCCGGCTCGGCGGACTCGGCCGCCGGCCCGTCCCCGCGCACGTGGCGGCCGGAACCCCGCCCCTTCGAAAAGATCATCGTGCGCCACCCCTCGTTTCTTCCCTGTCGTGCCTCGCCTCGTGCTGGCCGACCAGGCTGGCGTGCCCGCCGGTCGACCCGTGGCCGCCGGTACCCCGCAGGGACGGCGGCAGCTCGTCGACGACGTGGAACCGGGCGCGCTCCACCCGCTGTACGACGAGCTGCGCGATCCGGTCACCCCGGAGGATCCGCGCGGGGCTCGACGCGTCGTGGTTCACCAGGTTCACCATGATCTCGCCGCGATAGCCGGCGTCGACCGTACCGGGCGCGTTGAGGACCGTCACGCCCAGCCGGGTCGCGAGTCCGGAGCGGGGATGCACCAGCCCCACGTAGCCGTCCGGCACGGCGATCGCCACGCCGGTCGGGACGAGTTCCCGGCCGCCGGGCGGGATCTCCACCTCCCGGGCCGCCACCAGGTCCGCACCGGCATCGCCCGGATGGGCGTACGCGGGCAGCGGCAGCTCCGGATCGATCCGCTGGACGGCCACCGGCACGAACTCGCTCACGCTTCCCTCTTCCCTCGACGTGCCCCCATCCTGCCCGGTCGGCCCGCCGTCGCCGCGCCGAACCCTCCGATGTGGCTGCGTCGATCCGGGGCGGCCCGGCCACACCCGGCCGGCCCGGCACGGCGACGCCCGGCCAGCCCTGCGGCGACGCCCGGCCAGCCCTGCGGGGGCGTCCGGCCGGCGCGGCCCGGTCCAGCCCGTACGCTCGGGTCCGTGGCTGCCGCACACCCGTCCCCCGCCGTCCGACCCGACAACGGTTACGCCGAGCGCCTCGCGCTGCCCTGGTGGCTGTGGCTGGCCGCGGCGGGGCTGACCGGGCTGCTGGCCGCGGAGATCTGGCTCGGCGCCGGCGGCGTACGGGCGTGGCTGCCGTTCGCCGTCCTGCCGCCGCTGGCGGCCGTGGCCCTGTGGTGGCTGGGCCGGATCCGGATCGCGGTGGCCGACGGGATCCTCGCCGTCGACGACGCCCGGCTGCCGGTCCGGTACGTCGCCGACGCGATACCGCTGGACGCCGCCGGTCGGCGCGAGGTCCTCGGGGTGGGGTCCGACCCGTTGGCCTTCGTGGTGCAGCGGCCCTGGGTCGGTGGCGCCGTTCAGGTGGTCCTGGCCGACCCGGACGACCCGACCCCGTACTGGGTGGTCAGCTCGCGGCATCCGGTCGAACTGGCCGCCGCCGTCCTGTCCGCCCGGGGCTGACGGCCGCGCCGACGGGCGGCCGCGGGATCACGGTTCGCCGGGGCCCTCGATCGCCGGCCGCTCCGGCGGCCCGTCCAGCCGGCGCTGGCGCAGGTCGACACAGACCCGCTCGCCCAGTCCCCGGGTCACCCGCCGGTTGAGGTAGCCGGCCACCGCCGCTCCGCTGAGGAACGGCCCGAGGGTGGTCAGGTTGCGGCCGAACCGCCGCAGCAGCCGATCCCGCAGCTCCCGGCGGGCCGCGGTGCCCAGCACGGCGCCCACGCCCACGCCCGGGACCATCGGGTTGATGCCGCGCTGGCTGGACCAGGACTGGACGAGGCCCATCGCGCGCTGCGTGCCGACGCCCGGCACGGGCACCCCGTACACCTCGTGCAGTTCGCCGATCAGCTTCAGCTCGACGGCCACCACGGCCACCGTCTCGGCGGCCAGCAGCACGGGGGCGGAGAGCAGGGTCGGGGCGACCGCCCACTCGACGGCGGCGACGCCACCACCGGCCGCGCCCACGCCGGCGGTCGCCCGCGCCGCGTTCCGGATCAGCCGGTCGGCCAGCGCATCGTCGTCCAGCCCCGGAAAGTGCCGGCGCAGGGTGGCCCGGTCGCGGACCGGAATGTGCGGCGCGATGTCGCTGACCGCCTCGGTGATCCAGCGGATCGCCGCCCGCGGCCGGAACAGGTCGCCCACCCGGCGTACCCGGATCTGCTCGACCATCCGGCCCAGCAGCCGGCGCCGCTGGCCCGGATCGACGTCGTCGGCGGTGAGGGCCGCGACGGTCTCGCCCAGTTCGTCGTCGAGCTGGACCACCTCGGACCCCGGGGTCGGTGCTCCGGGAATCGACGCCGGCTCGTCCGGTCGCTCGCTGCGCTCGCTCATGCCGGTTCTCCGCTGCGCTGCGTACCGGCATGAGGCTCCTTCGCCCCGTACTGGATGATTCGCTCGCTGCGCTCGCTCATGCCGGCTCCTTGATGCGCGCCTGCGCGTCCCCGCCGTGCTCCCCCGGAAGGTCGCGCTCCGCCGGGGTCGAGTCAAGCAGATGCCCCGGCCGGCCGCACGCCGAGCGCCCGTCCCCGGGCGATCCGGTACGCGCACAGGTCCGGCCCACTCGGCGACCGGCAGGTCTGCTGCCGGTCGCCGGTCACCCGCGGCCCGTTGCCGCGAGAACCTAGACGCACTCGCGGCAGATCAGGTCCCCGTTCCGTTGGGTCGCCAACTGGCTGCGGTGGTGCACGAGGAAGCAGCGGGCACAGCGGAACTCGTCCTGCTGCATCGGCAGCACCTTGACGGTCAGTTCCTCGTCGGCCAGGTCGGCGCCGGGCAGTTCGAAGCTCTCGGCGACCTCCGCCTCATCGACGTCAACGGCGCCCGACTGTGAGTCGACCCGCCGGGCCTTGAGCTCCTCCAGGCTGTCCTCGCCCAGATCGACCTCGTCTCGACGCGGAGCGTCGTAGTCGGTGGCCATCGGTTTCACTCTCCCATGTCGATATAGTCGTTGCCGGTTGTAACGCCGGACGACGGTGTTTCGGTTCCCGCTGACCGGTCACCTTTTCGACCGATCGCGGTCCGGCGCACGAGCCGGGCCGCGATGGCCACGAAGAGAGACCCCGGGCGAGCGCGGTACCTTACCCCCCTGTGGGCGAGGCATGTATACCGCTCTCGTCGCATCCATGTACGCCCGAGCGCGGGAAGTTGTTCCCAATGTGACTCAGGCGACACGAAGATAGGTGCGTCAGCGGAAGGATCAACGGTGCCGCGCCGCATCGGACGCGGGTTCCTGGCTCCGCCGGACAACCGATAACCTCAGCGGGATACTCGATTGCCGGTCGCCGCGACGCGCCGGCGAACGTCACCGACAAGGACGGGGAGCCAACCGGATGAGCTTTGCGCGGGTGCGGGCACTCGTCGTGGTGGGGGCACTGATGATCCTCGCTCTCATCTTCGTCGTCGTCGCGTTGGTCCGGGACACACAGGCCGGCCAGAGCCTGGCCACCGGCTGCCAGGACGGCGAGGTCCCCGCGAACGTCGAGCTGCCCGACAACAAGGACGTCAAGATCAACGTCTACAACGGCACGCAGACGGCCGGGCTCGCGGAAATCGTCGGCACCGACTTCGCCAACCGGAAGTTCCAGGTGGCGAAGAAGGCGAACGACCCGCTGCACAAGAAGATCGAAGGGGTCGCGGTGCTGCGCTACGGGCCCAAGGGGCTGGGCTCGGCCCACCTGCTGCGGGCCTATTTCCTGGACGAGGCGGACACGGAGTTCGACCGCGACCGTAAGGACGCGGTCGTGGACGTGGTCATCGGGGAGCGGTTCCAGCAGCTCGCCACGACCACGGAGGTCAACCAGGCGGTCGCGGCGCTGGGCGCCCCGTCCCTGCCGCCCGGCACCTGCCTCGGCAACGGCTGACCGCACCGCACGGCCGGCACGAGACCGCGCCGACGCTCGTCACGGACCGTCGGCGCTCGTCAGGGGCCGCCGGCGCTCGTCAGGGGCCGCCGGCGCTCGTCAGGGACCGCCGGCGGCGTCGAGCCGGACCAGCCGGTCGTGCAGCGGCTTGAAGATCGCCGGCGGCGCCGCGATCACCAGGTCCGGCCCGGCCGGCGCACCGGACAGGCCGGCCACCCGCAGCCCCGCCTCGCGGGCCACCAGGCCGCCCGCGGCCAGGTCCCACGGCTGCAACCCCCGCTCGAAGTACGCGTCGACCATTCCCTCGGCGGCCAGGCAGAGGTCGAGGGCGGCGGCGCCGAACCGCCGGATGTCCCGCACCTGGTCGATCAACCGGGCCAGCACCCGGCCCTGGTGCGCCCGGCGCACCGGGTCGTACCCGAAGCCGGTGGCCACCAGGCTCTGCGCCAGATCGGTCTCCGTCGAGCCGCGCAGCCGCCGGCCGGCCCGGTACGCGCCGCCGCCGCGTGTGGCGGTCCACTCGTCCTCGGTGGCCGCGTTGCGGACCACCCCGGCGACCACCTCGCCGTCCACCTCGGCGGCCAGCGAGACGGCGTAGTGCGGCAGGCCGTACAGGTAGTTGACCGTGCCGTCGATGGGGTCCACGATCCACCGCACGGCGCCCGGCCCGCCCGCCGGCGCCGCCGCGGGCCTGCCACCCCCGGTCGGCTCCTCACCGGCCGCCGGCGCCTCGCCGCCGCCGGCCGGCCCGAACTCCTCGCCGAGCACCCGGTCCCGCGGCCGGAGCCGGCGGATCGACTCGACCACCTGCCGCTCCACCGCGCGGTCGGCCGCCGTCACGACATCGGTGGCCGTGCTCTTGGTGGCCACCTCGGCCACCCCCTCGGCCCGCATCCGGCGCGCGGTCGCGGCCGCCTGCCGGGCCACGGTCACGGCGATCTCCAGGAGTTCCTGCGGAGTGGGTCGCCCGTCCGGCATATGTTCCCCTCTCACGTCCGTTCGCGTCCGGCGCGTCGCACCGGCGCCGGGTAGCATCCTTGCAAACTCCACATTTTTCCGATGACCACACCTCCCGTGGTCATCGTTGCGGCGTGCGGCTCGGCAATACGCCCGGGGACGGCGTTACAATTCACCCCTACCCACGCGCCACGAATCGTCACGCCGGACGGTACGGGCCGCGCGGGCGACTCAACCACATCGGCCAGACTCGGTCGCCGCGCTGTGCTGGCCGGACCCGGCCGTGCTCGTTACCGCCTCGGGAAGGTCATTCGTGACAGATCCACGCCAGACCGGCGCCGACGTCCGCTCACTCACCGACACCCTGATCGCCCACGCGCAGAACGCCGGCGGCCAGCTCACCTCGGCCGAGCTGGCGCGCAGCGTCGAGTCCGCCGAGGTGACCCCGGCCCAGGCCAAGAAGATCCTGCGCGCCCTCTCCGAGGCGGGCGTGACGGTGGTGGTCGACGGATCGGCGAGCACCCGCCGCAAGGTCGCGGCGGCGCGCTCGGCCACCCCGGCCTCCCGGGTGACCACCGCCAAGGCCACCAAGAAGGCGGCACCGCCCGCCCCGGCGCCCAAGCAGGCGCCGGCGGCCGAGGAGGCCCCGGCGGCGGCCCGCAAGACGGCGGCCCGCCGGGCGGCTCCGGCCGCCGCCGACGGGACCGCCGGTGGGACTGTGACGGCCACCGCCGAGGCGGCCGCCAAGCCGAAGGCCGCCCGCCCGGCCAAGCAGGCGACCGGCGCCAAGGCGACCAAGGCCGCCGCCAAGACCGCCAAGGGCGGCAAGCCCGGCGAGGCACCGGCCGGCGGCGAGGGCGAGGTGGACCCCGAGGAGTTGGCCGCCGAGATCGAGGATGTGGTCGTCGACGAGCCGGCCGAGCTGACCCAGGCCGCCGAGGCCGACGCCGCCGACGCGGCCACCGACAACGATTTCGAGTGGGACGACGAGGAGTCCGAGGCCCTCAAGCAGGCCCGCCGGGACGCCGAGCTGACCGCCTCGGCCGACTCGGTACGGGCGTACCTCAAGCAGATCGGCAAGGTCCCGCTGCTGAACGCCGAGCAGGAGGTGGAGCTCGCCAAGCGGATCGAGGCGGGCCTGTACGCGGCCGAACGGCTGCGCGCCGCCGAGGACGGCGAGGAGAAGATGGTCCGGGACATGGTCCGGGACCTGTTGTGGATCTCCCGGGACGGCGAGCGGGCCAAGAACCACCTGCTGGAGGCCAACCTGCGGCTGGTGGTCTCGCTGGCCAAGCGGTACACCGGCCGCGGCATGGCCTTCCTCGACCTGATCCAGGAGGGCAACCTCGGCCTGATCCGCGCCGTCGAGAAGTTCGACTACACCAAGGGCTACAAGTTCTCCACCTACGCCACCTGGTGGATCCGCCAGGCCATCACCCGCGCCATGGCCGACCAGGCACGCACCATCCGCATCCCGGTACACATGGTCGAGGTGATCAACAAGCTCGGCCGGATCCAGCGGGAGCTGCTTCAGGACCTGGGCCGCGAGCCCACGCCGGAGGAGCTGGCCAAGGAAATGGACATCACCCCGGAAAAGGTACTGGAGATCCAGCAGTACGCACGGGAGCCCATTTCGCTCGACCAGACGATCGGCGACGAGGGCGACAGCCAGCTCGGCGACTTCATCGAGGACTCCGAGGCGGTCGTGGCGGTGGACGCGGTGTCGTTCTCGCTGCTCCAGGACCAGCTCCAGCAGGTGTTGCAGACCCTGTCCGAGCGGGAGGCGGGCGTCGTCCGGCTGCGGTTCGGACTGACCGACGGCCAGCCGCGCACCCTCGACGAGATCGGCCAGGTGTACGGCGTCACGCGCGAGCGGATCCGGCAGATCGAATCCAAGACCATGTCGAAGCTGCGCCACCCGTCGCGGTCCCAGGTACTGCGCGACTACCTGGACTAATCCCATCAACCAGACGTGTTGGCCAGGTCACCGGACGTACGCGTTCTCGACGTGATCGGCCGTTTCCCTGGCCGTGATCGTTGACGGGGCCCCCGGGGTGCACTGCACACTGTCGGTACGACGTGTGACCTCGGTCCCCCGCGGGCACACTGGGAAGGCCGCACCCCACAAGGGTGTTGCACGATAGGTGAGCAACAAAGGAATGTGTTCATCGGTGACGACCAGAGGAGGAAGGCGATGACCCCGACCCTCACGCCGCCGCCCGAAACGGTGGCTCCCCCAGCCGCCGATGAACGGTGCGACCGCTGCAACGCTGCCGGCAAGCTCCGTATCACCCTGGCGGGCGGGGGCGAGCTGGTGTTCTGTGGCCATCACGCGAACAAGTACGCGGAGGATCTTGTCAAGATCACCGTACGGTTCGCGACCGACCCGGAATTCACGTGGCGAGGCGCCGAGATGATGGCGAACTGACCAGCGATCCGACATAGCCGGCCGGGGGCATCCGCAGGGTGCCTCCGGCCGGTGCTTTCCCCGCGGTGCCTTTCCCCACCGGATCGGACGTTGGCCGGTGACCGCGGCGGTCGCCCGGATCAGAGCGTCTGGACGGTCGCGATCCGCTCCTCAAGCTGCTCGATCGTGGCCTGTGCGCTGGGCGGGCCGCCACAGAGCCGGCGCAGCTCCGCGTGGATCTTCCCGTGCGGCAGCCCGGTCCGGTGGTGGTGTGCCGCGACGAGCGTGTTGAGCTGGCGGCGCAGCGCCACCCGGCGCTGGGCGGCGCTCATCGGCGCCGCCTCGGCCCGCGGTTCCGGCACGGCCGGGGCGTTGGCACGGTTGCGACGCTGGGCGGCGAGCTGGTCCGCCTGCCGCTTGTTCAGCAGCACCGTCACCTGGTCCGCGGTCAGCAGGCCGGGCAGCCCCAGATACTCCTCCTCCTCCGGCGTGCCGGCCTGGGCTCCCGTCCCGAACGAGGCCCCGTCGAAGATCACCTGATCCAGCTCGGCGGTCGCGGAGAGCGCCTCGAACTGCTTCTCCAACTCCCCGCTGGCCTGATCGTCGCGCTGGGCGCGCTCCAGCAGCGCGTCGTCGAGCCCGTCCTCGTCGCTCTTCGGCTTGCCGAGCACGTGGTCCCGCTGCGCCTCCATCTCGCTGGCCAGCCCGAGCAGGTGCGGCACGCTCGGCAGGAACACCGTGGCGGTCTCCCCGGGCCGACGGGCCCGGACGAACCGGCCGATCGCCTGGGCGAAGTACAGCGGCGTGGAGGCGCTGGTGGCGTACACGCCGACCGCGAGCCGGGGGATGTCGACGCCCTCGGAGACCATCCGCACGGCGACCAGCCAGCGCGCGTCGGAGGAGGCGAAGGCGGCGATCCGGGCCGACGAGCCGGCGTCGTCGGAGAGCACCACCACCGGCCGCTGCCCGGTGAGCCGGTCGATCAACTTCGCGTACGCCCGGGCCGCCTGCTGGTCGCTGGCGATGACCAGCCCGGCGGCGTCGGCCATCCCGCCGGCCCGCTTGGCCTGCAACCGCGCGTCGGCGGCCCGCAGCACCTGCGGCATCCACTCCCCCGCCGGGTCGAGCGCGGTCCGCCACGCCTGGCCGACGAGGTCCTTGGTCATCGGCTCGCCCAGCCGCGCGGCCAGCTCGTCCCCGGCCCGGGTACGCCACCGGGTCTCCCCCGAGTAGGCCAGGAACATCACCGGCCGCACCACCCCCTCGCGCAGCGCGTCCGCGTACCCGTAGACCGAGTCGGCCCGGGATCGCAGCAGGCCGTCGGAGCCGCGCTCGTACTCGACGAACGGGATCGGGTTCTCGTCCGACCGGAAGGGTGTCCCGGTGAGCATCAGCCGGCGTACCGCGGGCTCGAACGCCGCCTTGACCCCGTCGCCCCAGGTCCGCGAGTCCCCGGCGTGGTGGATCTCGTCCAGGATGACAAGCGTCCGCCGGGTCATGGTGCGTCGCCGGTGCACCTGGGGTGCCATGCCGACCTGGGCGTACGTCACCACCGCGCCGTGGAAGTCGGCGGACGAGCGCAGGTCGGAGTTCCGGAAGGCGTCGTCGAGCTGGATGCCCACCCGGGCGGCCGCGAGGGACCACTGCGTCTTGAGATGCTCGGTGGGCGCCACCACGGTGACCGCCTGCACGGTCCCGTCGGCCAGCAGTTCCGCCGCGATCCGCAGCGCGAACGTCGTCTTGCCGGCGCCCGGCGTGGCGACCGCGGTGAAGTCGGGCGACCGGCGCCGCAGGTACTGCACGAGGGCCTTGCGCTGCCAGGACCGGAGCGCCGGAAAGGTTTCCGTGGAGACTTGCCCGGCACCCAACGCGACGCTCCCCCCTCGGTCGCCGGGCCGGAAACACCGGCGGCGGCGACCACGAAAACGCCTCCGCGTCCGGTTGACCGCGAAGGCCGTACCAGAATAACCAGCCGCCCCCACTGGCCCCAGTCGACACAGCGGGCACCTTCGTCACACCGGCCGCACCGGTCGCGGTGGCCGGGCGGTCAGCGGGTCGGGGTGCGCGGGCGGACCGGCCGGTCCGTGGCGACCGGTGCCGCCCAGCGGCGGCGCAGGGCGATCAGCCGTACCCCGAAGACCAGCAGCGCGGCCGCCACCAGCGGCACGGGACCGGCCCAGCCCAGCCGGTCGGCCGCGGCCACCGTGACGGCGCCGGCCAGTGCGGCCACCGCGTAGATCTCGCGCCGCAGCACCACCGGGATCTCCCCGGTGAGCAGGTCCCGGCCCAGCCCGCCGCCGATCCCGGCGAGCGTGCCGATCAGGCAGGCGCCGACCGCCGGGACCCCGGCGGCCAGCGCCGCCGCGGTGCCGGTGACGGCGAACAGTCCGAGCCCGGCCGCGTCCAGCACGAGCACGGTGGTGCGCAGCCGGCTGAACTGGGGATGCAGCCAGAAGACCACGCCGGCGGCCACGGCGGCGGTGGCGGGATAGCGCCAGTCGGCGAAGGCCAACGGCGGGACCCGGTCGATCACCAGATCCCGGAAGATCCCGCCGCCGAGGGCCGCCACGATGCCGACGAAGGTCACCCCGAACAGGTCCAGCCGCTTGGCCACCGCGGCGGAGGCGCCGGAGGCGGCGAAGACGGCAACCCCGGTCAGGTCGGCGACCAGCAGGGCGGTGGAGGTGTGCACCGCGGGAAAGCTACTCGCCGGACTCCGGCTTCTGGTCGTAGAAGCGGTTGTCGTCCTCGAAGATCTCCTTGCACTCCGGGCAGACCGGGAACCGGCTGGGGTCCCGGGACGGGACCCAGATCTTGCCGCAGAGGGCCTTGATGGGGGTGCCGAGGACCATCGCCTCAGTGATCTTGTCTCGTTCGGCGTAGTGCGAAAACCGCTCGTGATCACCATGTTCGACCGGGCGCTCAACCGGGCGCTCGAGGATGGTGCCACTGGTTTCCGGAACGGCGGGAGAGGTCACGCGTCCCATTCTGCCAGCAGCTTCGAGATGTCGCACCGTGCGTTTCGGCCGGATGGCGCTCCCCCGCCGGCAATCTTCCGGCCGGCGCCCGGCCGTACCGGGCTCAGGACTCGGCGTCGATGGTGCGGTGCGGCGCCTCCTGCGCACCGAGGCTGGGCGCGGGCGGCGCCTCCGCCCGGTGCGACCGGTGGCGCAGCCGGTTGGCCAGCCGGACCTCCTCGCGCGGCGGGCGGTCGTTGGCCAGCAGCACGGCCAGCCACGGGATGAGCACCATGCCGACCAGGCAGAGCGGCAGCCACAGCCACAGCATGGGCGCCTTCGCGCTGATCAACACGGCTCCGACGATCAGGCAGACGGCACGGATGGCCATCATCACCACGTACCGGACCTGCCGGCTGTGCAGCTGGTCGCTCGGGCTGCGAGACGCGTCCGTGATCAGGATCGGCCGATGTTCCGGATGCTTCACCACGCGTTCCTCCTCGAGGGGCCCGTCCATACTCGCACCCGCCGCCGGGCCGCAACCAGCTACCGTCGGGTCGGACGGCGACTCAGCCGGCGCCGCGCGCCTTGGCCGCCGCCTTCATCTCCTGCTTGTACGACCGCACCCGGGCCAGCGAGTCCGGGTCGGTGATGTCGGCGACCGACCGGTACGCGTCCGGCTCGCCGTATCCGCCGGCCGCCGCCTGCCAGCCCGCGGGCCGCACGTCGTACCGCTTTCCGAGCAGGGCCAGGAAGATCTGCGCCTTCTGGCGGCCGAAGCCGGGCAGGTCGGCGATCCGGGACAGCAGTTCCGCCCCGGTCCGCGCGTCGACCCAGAGCCCGGCGGGATCCCCGCCGTAGCGTTCCACCAGGATCCGGCACACCTGCTGGACCCGCTCGGCCATCGCCTTGGGGAAGCGGTGCAGCGCCGGAGGCGTGGCGAACAGCGTCACCAACGCCTCCCGGTCGTACCCGGCCAGTTCCTCGGCCGTCGGCTCGTGCCCGAGCCGCTGGGCCAGCACGTACGGCGAGGAGAACGCCTTTTCCAGTGGGATCTGCTGGTCCAGGACCATGCCCAGCAGCAGCGCGAGCGGACTGCGGTTGAGCAGGTCGTTCGCGGCGGGGTCGATCGGCAGGGAGAGTGCCATGCGACCATCCTGGCACCCGCCGCGGCGCCCCGGGCGCCGGGTGGACACGCCGATCCGGCCACACGCATCTTGCACTTCGCAAAAGCAATTCTCAAATGTCATTTTAAAAACGCGCCCGACACCGAAGTAATCAAATAGACATTGTGCCGACAGTCAATATCTCTCATTCTGTATGCGGGTAGGAACATCGGCCGCACGGCCCGTCTTCCGTACCCCTGACGAGGGGAGGGCCGGTGTTCCCCGCACCGGAGTTGTCGGAGTTCGCGCGGTTCGCCATCGAGCTGGCGAACCGGCACCGGCCACGGTGGATCCGGTACGGCCTCGTCCTGCGCCGACGCTGCTCGTGCGGCAACCCGCTGCCCTGCCGGCAGCTGACCGCGTTGCCGCTGGACCGCTCGTTCGGCCGGCCGGGCGACCGGACGCCGGAGATCCCGCGCTGAGGCGAGTCGCCGCCCCCCCGCACCGGGTCCCGGCCGGTGTGCCGGGATTTCCCGGGTGCCTCCGGGGCGCCGGAGCCGGCGAGGCAGGATGTCGGGGTGGACGGATACGAGATGCTGCTCTCCCCGGCCGGTGTGGACCAGCTCCGCACCGCGTTGAGCGCGGCGGGGTACACCTCGAACGGCATCGCCGGGCGGCTCGGGCCGCAGGCCACCGGCGGCCTGGCCCGCAACGATCACCGGGCCGCGCTGCGGGCCACCACCGACGGCGACCCGCTGGCCACGCTGATCCGGATCTTCCTCTGTGCCTCCACCGAACCCGAGGCAGCGGTGGCCGCCGCGCTGGCGCCGCTGCCGGTGGGCGACGCGCTCGCGGCCGGCCTCGTGCAACGGCACGGCGACGGCCTGCGGCAGGGCATCGACCTCGAACCGTACGGGGACGACTGGTGGGTGCTGTCCGACCTGCCGGCCAGCGCCCGGCCGGGACGCCCGCTCGCCGCCGAACACGTGCTGGGCATCGGCGGCGCCACCAGCACGCTGCTCGGCGCCACCGTCCGCGCGCCGGTCGGCACCGCACTCGACCTGGGCACCGGCTCCGGGGTGCAGGCGCTGCACCTGGCCACCCACGCCGGCGCCGTGACCGCGACCGACCTGTCCGACCGGGCGTTGCGGTTCGCCGCCACCACGGCGGCGCTCAACGGACAGCGCTGGGAACTGCTGCGCGGCGACATGGTCGCGCCGGTGGCCGGGCGCCGGTTCGACCTGGTGGTCAGCAACCCGCCCTTCGTGGTCGGTCCCGGCACCACCACGCACCGCTACCGCGACTCGGGCCGGGTCGGCGACGGCATCGGCGCCGAACTCGCCGCCGCCGCGCCGGAGCTGCTCACCCCGGGCGGCACCATGCAGTACCTGGCCAACTGGGTACACGCGGCCGGCGAGGACTGGGCCGAGCGGGTGGCCGGCTGGCTGGCCGGTACCGGCCTGGACGCCTGGGTGATCCAGCGCGAGGTGGCCGACCCCATGGCGTACGTCAACCTGTGGCTGGCCGACGCCGGCGAGGCCGCCGAGCCGGGCCGGGTGGAGTCCTGGTTGGACTGGTTCGAGGCGCACAAGGTGGAGGCGGTCGGCTT
The DNA here is from genome assembly GCF_002285795.1 of Plantactinospora sp. KBS50. Lineage (GTDB taxonomy): Bacteria > Actinomycetota > Actinomycetes > Mycobacteriales > Micromonosporaceae > KBS50. The sequence goes on along the minus strand of NZ_CP022961.1, from coordinate 1,792,690 downwards.
CGGCATCGTCACCCTGCGCCGCTCCGAACGCGCCGACCCGATCGTGCGGATCGAGGACCTGCGGCAGTCCGTGGAGCCGCCGATGGGCGACCAGATCGCCGCCTGGTTCGAGCGGCGGGACTGGCTGGCCGCCCGCTCCGGCGCCGGCCTGCTCGCCGGGCGGTACCGGCTGGCCGAGGGTGTGCAGCTACGCCAGGACGCCACCATGGGCGAGGACGGGTGGGCGGTGGACCGCCAGGTGCTCACCATGTCCCGCGGGCTGCGCTGGTCCGAGGAGGTCGATCCGCTGGTGCTCACGCTCGTCAGCGGCTGCGACGGGCGGGTGGCGCTGGCCGACCAGTTGGCCCTGCTGGCCGCCGCGCACGACGTACCGGAGGCGGACCTGGCGGACGCGGCCGGGCCGATCGTCGCGCACCTGGTGGAGCGCGGCCTGATCCTTCCGGTGGCCTGAGCCGTGCGCGCGGTGGTGCAGACGGTCGCCCGCGCCTCGGTGACGGTGGCCGGCGAGCAGGTCGGCGCGATCACCGACGGCCTGCTGGTGCTGCTGGGCGTCACCCACTCGGACACGGCGGCGACCGCCGCCACCATGGCCCGCAAGGTGCACGAACTGCGCATCCTCGACGAGGAACGCTCGGCCGCCGAGGTGGGGGCGCCGATCCTGGTGGTGAGCCAGTTCACCCTCTACGGCGACGCCCGCAAGGGCCGGCGGCCCAGTTGGACCGCCGCCGCCCCGGCCGAGGCGGCCGAGCCGCTGGTGGCGGAGTTCGCCACCGCGCTGCGCGACCGGGGCGCGACCGTGCAGACCGGCCGGTTCCGGGCGCACATGCTGGTGGAGAGCGTCAACGTCGGCCCGCGCACGGTGCTGCTGGAGCTGTGAAGCCGCGGTGGCGTCAGGCCGCCGCGAGTACGCCGCTCGGCAGCCGGTGCAGCCGGGCCTCGATGGCGCGGGCCGTGCCGCGGAGCGCGCGGTGCAGCGCGCCGTCGGGGCGGCGCTGCTCGGAGTCGTTGGGCACCGAGATCGCGGCGATCACCCGGCCGGTGCGGTCGTGCAGTCCGGTGGCCACGCAGGAGACGCCGACCTGCCGTTCCTCGTGGTCGTAGGCGAAGCCGGTGCGGCGTACGTCGGCGAGTTCGGCCCGCAGCAGCGCGGGTGAGGTCTTGGTGTACCTGGTGAAGGGCCGTAGGCCCTGCCGGATCACCTCGTCGATGACCGACTCGGGCGCGCCCGCGAGCAGGATCTTTCCGAGCCCGGTCGCGTAGAGCGGGTTGCGGGTGCCCGGGCGGGTGCGGACCCGGCCGTCCACGTGGCTGATCTTGTAGAGGTAGATCAGCTCCGTGCCGTCTCGGACCGCGAGATGCGCCTGCAGGCCGGTCTCCGCGACCAGCCGCTCCATCGGCACCTGCGACTGCTCGGTGAGCGCCCGCAGCAGCGGCACCTGGGCGCCCACCTCGAACATCCAGATCGACAGGCGGTACTGCCCGCCGTCGATCCGCTCCAGCGCGCCGGCGGCGGCGAGACTGACCAGCAGCCGGTGGGCGTTTGCCCGGGTGAGGTCCAGCAGCTCGGCGCACTGGGTGACACCGACCTGCCGGTGGACGCGGAACAGGTCCAGCACCCTGAATGCCTTGAGCACTGTCAGTGACGGATCTGTGCTCATCTCGCCTCCTTGCCGGGTTCGTGCCAGGACGTCGGGACCGTCCCCACCAGGCCCGAAGCTGTTTCAGCGACATTACAGCCACGTCTCACATTGCGATACAGCCCGTTGTACGCAACATCACAGCAGCGGCCATAGTGGCAGGCCACGCCGTTGGCTGAGGGAGATCGCAGATGTACAAGAGCATCAACCGGATACCCCGGCGGGTGCCGCCGGAGATCCAGCACCGGCTGGGTCAGGTGGACACCGCAACGCTGTCGGACGCGATGGGCCGGCAGGGCGCAATGTCACACCGCGTACGCCCCCTGGACATCGAGCGCCGGCTCGTCGGCTCCGCCGTGACCGTGCAGTGCCCCAGCGGCGACAACCTGATGGTGCACAAGGCCCTCCAACTCGGTGGGCCGGGCGACGTGCTGGTGGTCGACACCGGCGGCACGTACGACGCCACCGTGCTCGGCCGCAACATGGCGCTGTTCGCCCACCGGATCGGCTTCGCCGGCGCGGTCATCGACGGCAGCGTCCGGGACCGCTCGGGGATCATGGCGATCCCGTTCCCGGTCTTCTGCATCGGGATCGTGCCCCGCTCGGCGGTCAAGCGCTCGATGGGCTCGGTCAACGTGCCGGTGAACTGCGGCGGGGTGGTGGTGCGGCCCGGGGACGTCGTGGTGGGCGACGAGGACGGCGTCGTCGTCGTCCCGTACGAGATCGCCGCCGAGGTGGCCGACCGGGCCGAGCAACGGCTGCAGATGGAGGACCAGCAGGCCGCCGACGTGCAGGACGAGGACCTGCCGCTGGAGATCCTCTACGGCCGGACCTGGGTCGACGAACGCCTCGCGCCCAGCCTGGACGAGCCCTTCCAGATCAGCGGGAACCTGCCGTCATGACCGCCGCCACCCGCCCGGAGGGCTCCGGCCGGCTGCCGGTCGCCATCGTCGGCTCCGGCAACATCGGCACGGACCTGATGATGAAGGTCCTCCGCTCACCCCACCTCGAACTGGCCGCGATGGTCGGCGTCGAGCCGACCTCCGCAGGGCTGGCCAGGGCGCGCCGGTCCGGCGTTGCGGCGTCCGCCGAGGGGGTCGACTGGCTGCTGCGGCAGGATCCGCTGCCGGCCGTCGTGTTCGAGGCGACCTCGGCCGCGGCGCACCTGGCCAACCAGCGGCGCTACGCCGAGGCCGGCATCCAGGCGGTCGACCTCACCCCGGCGGCGGTCGGGCCGTTCGTGGTGCCGGCGGTGAACCTGGACGCCCACCTGGACGCCCCGAACATCAACATGATCACCTGCGGCGGCCAGGCCACGATCCCGATCGTCGCCGCGGTCGCCCGGATCACCCCGGTGGCGTACGCGGAAATCGTCGCGTCGATCGCCTCCCGCTCCGCCGGACCGGGCACCCGGGCCAACATCGACGAGTTCACCGTGACCACCGCGCGGGCCGTGGAGTCCGTCGGCGGCGCGACGGCCGGCAAGGCGATCATCATCCTGAATCCGGTCGATCCGCCGATGCTCATGCGGGACACGATCTTCTGCGCCGTCGGGCCGGACGCCGACCGGGCCGGGATCAGCGCCTCCATCGAGGCGATGGTCGCGGCCGTGGCCCGGTACGTGCCCGGCTACCGGTTGGCCGCCCAGCCGCAGTTCGACGACCCCCGCCCCGAATGGCACGGCTGGGCGCGGGTCACCACGCTGGTCGAGGTCGAGGGCAACGGCGACCACCTTCCGCCGTACGCCGGAAACCTCGACATCATGACGGCCGCCGCCACCGCCGTGGCGGAACGGATCGCGGCGGCCGGAGACCGGGTGGTGGCCCCATGACCCGGGTACGGATCACCGACACCACGCTGCGCGACGGCAGTCACGCCATGGGCCACCGGTTCCTGGCCGAACAGGTGCGCGACACCGTACGCGCCCTGGCCGCCGCCGGCGTGCCGGTCATCGAGGTGGCGCACGGCGACGGCCTGGCCGGGTCGTCGTTCAACTACGGCTTCTCCGCCGTCGCGGAGCTGGACCTCATCGACGTGGCGGTCGCCGAGGCGGGCGCCGCCCGGGTCGCCGCCCTGCTGCTGCCCGGTGTCGGCACCGCCGAGGAACTGCGCGCCGCGGTGGACCACGGCGTCCGGATCGTCCGGGTGGCGACCCACTGCACCGAGGCGGACATCGCCGAACAGCATCTCGGGCTGGCCCGCGAGATCGGGGCGGAGACGGTCGGCTTCCTGATGATGTCGCACATGGTCGGGCCGGAGGAACTGGCCCGGCAGGCCCGGATCATGGCCGACGCCGGCGCCCAGTGCGTCTACGTGGTCGACTCCGCGGGTGCGCTGCTCCCGGACGACGCGGGCGACCGGGTGGCGGCGCTGGCCGCCGAGCTCGGTCCGGCCGCGCAGGTGGGCTTCCACGGGCACAACAACCTCGCGCTGGGGGTGGCCAACTCGATCGCGGCCGTGCGGGCCGGCGCCCGGCAGATCGACGGGGCGACCCGCGCCCTCGGGGCCGGTGCCGGGAACTCCCCCACCGAGGTGCTCACCGCCGTGTTCGACCGGCTCGGCTTCGACACGGGTATCGATCCCGGCCGCATCCTCGACGCCGCGCAGGACGTCGTGCTGCCCTACATCCGCCGCGAGCCGGTGATGGACCGCAGTTCGATCGTCATGGGCTACGCCGGCGTCTACTCCAGCTTCCTGCTGCACGCCGAACGCGCCGCGCAACGGTACGGCGTACCGGCGCACCAGATCCTCCGCGAGGCCGGCCGGCGCCGCTACGTCGGCGGCCAGGAGGACCTGCTCATCGACGTCGCGGTCGCGCTTTCCGACGGCCAGCCGGCCCCGGCCGGCGGGCGGCCAGCGGCCAACGGGCAGTCCACGGCCGGTTCCGACCGCGCGAACACCCCCGAGAAAGGCGAATGACATGTCAGTCCCATACCGCCGATACCTTGCCGCCGTCGCCGCGACCGCACTGCTGAGCACCACCGCCTGTGGCGGCCCGGGCGACAGCCCCGGGGCCGTCGCCGCGCCGGACGACCTGACGGAGGCCGCCAAGAAGGAGGGCAGCGTCACCCTCTACAGCTCCGTCGAGGAGGACGCCACCAAGGCCTTCGCGACGGCGTTCACCGAGAAGTACGGCATCGACGTCAACGTGGTCCGGCTGACCAGTTCGAAGCTGGCGCAGCGGTTCGCGGCGGAGGCGCAGGCCGGCGCGCCGGCCGCCGACGCGATGCTCATCTCGCGGACGGGATTCACCGCGGAGGGGGTCAAGAACGGCTGGCTGGTGCCGCTCGCCGATGCCGGGCTGCCCGAGTTCCCCGGTGAGCTGGACCAGAAGTTCGTCCTGCCCGACGAGGGCACCGCCGTCTCGATCATCCAGCCCGCCGGCATCGCCTACAACACGGACCTGGTACCCGCCGGCGAGGCCCCGAAGACCTGGACCGACCTGCTCGATCCGAAGTGGAAGGGCAGGATCGCCATCCCGGACCCGGCCTCGTCCGCCTCCTACGTGGGTGAGTGGCTGTCCGTGGCCCAGGCCGCCGGCGACAACCTGCTGGAGCAGTTCGGTTCCCAGCAACTGAAGAAGTACGCCAGCGGCGTGCCCGCGGCCGCGGCGGTGGCCGCCGGCGAGGCCGCGTTCTGCGTGATGGGCCTCCCGTCGCACATCGCCGACCCGAAGGCCAAGGGCGCACCGATCGAGTTCGTGACGCCCGCCCTGACCAGCGGCGCCGAGGTCGTGCCGGGGGTCGCCGCCAAGGGCCAGCACCCCAACGCGGCCCGGCTGCTCGTGCAGTTCGCACTCTCCGCCGAGGGCAGCAAGACGCTGGCCGACGCCGCGGGCGCCGTCTCCCCGTACGACTCGGCCAACCTGCCGGCGGAGTACGTCTCGCCCGACCTGGCGGCCGCCGCCACCCAGCAACAGGCCGTCATGGCCGCGCTCGGAATCGGCTGATGTCCTCCACCCGGACCGACGCCGGCGGTTCGCCGCCGGCCGTCGTCCCGTCCCGCCGGCCCGGCGACCGACCGGGTCCGGCGGGGCGCCGCCGGGCCGGACCGTTCACCATCGTGGTGTTCGCGCTGGCCGTCGCGTTGGCCTTCCTGGCCACGTACCCGATCCTGCGGGTCGTCGTCGGCCTGTTCATCACCGACGGAACGCTGTCGCTGGCGCCGGTCCGGGACGTCCTCGCCGTCGGGGACCTCGGCACGCTCGTCTGGAACACCCTGGTCGCGGTCCTGGTCAGCGGGGTGCTCGCGCTGGTCGTGGGCACCGCGCTGGCATGGCTGAACGAACGCACCGACGCCCGGGTGGCCGGCCTCACCGACGCGATGCCGATGATTCCCTTCCTGCTGCCGCCCATCGCCGGCGCGGTCGGCTGGGTGCTGCTGCTCTCCTCCAGCGCCGGGCTGCTCAACGCGACGCTGCGCTGGCTGCTGGACGGCGTGGGCCTGCACCTGACGACCGGGCCGTTCGACATCTTCTCCTGGCCGGGTCTGATCTTCGTCTACACCCTCTACCAGGTCCCGTACGTGTTCATGCTGGTCACCAGCGGTTTGCGGAACAGCGACTCCAGCCTGGACGAGCAGTCCCGGATCAGCGGCGCGGGCCGGTGGCGCACGATCTACCGGGTCACGCTGCCGGCGATCCGGCCGAGCATCGGCGGGGCGATCCTGTTGATGGGCTGGCAGGGCTTCTCGCTGTACTCCGTGCCGGTCATCATCGGCTCGGGCGCCGACATCGACGTGTTGTCGGTACGCATCGTGAACCTGCTGTCCTTCACGTACCCGCCGCAGACCGCCACCGCCGTCGGCCTCAGCTTCATCGTGCTGGCCTTCGTCGGGGTGATGTGGTACCTGCAGTCGCGGCTGCTGCGCCGCGGCCGGCACGCCGTGCTGGGCGGCCGCAGCCAACGATTCGCCCGGCTGCCGTTGGGCCGCTGGCGGTGGCCCGCCCGGGTGCTGATCCTGGGGTACGGGTTGCTCGCCGTGGTGCTGCCGGTGGTCGGCCTGTTGCTGGTGTCGTTGAACGGCTACTGGACCCCGAAGATCAACTGGTCGGGGCTGAGCATGGAGTCGCTCAACGACGCGGTGTTCCACGACTTCCAGACCCGGCAGGCGGTCACCAACAGCGTCTGGATCGGCGTGCTCGGCGCCACCGTCGGCATGGTGGCCGCCGCCCTGATCGCCCTGCTGGTGCTGCGCTCCCGCAGCCGGGTGGTCCGGGTGCTGGACGGCGCCATCAAGCTGCCGTCGGTCTTCTCGCACCTGGTCATCGCCGTCGGGTTCATCCTGGCCTTCGCCGGGCCGCCGCTGTACCTCGGCGGCACCACCACCATCCTGCTGCTGGCGTACCTGAGCATCTACCTGCCGCAGGGCTCGGTGGCCGCGGACTCGGCGGTCAGCCAGGTCGGCAGCGAACTGGCCGAGGCGTCACAGGTCAGCGGCGCCGGCAACGGACGTACCTTCCGCCGGGTCTTCCTGCCGTTGATGACGCCCGGCCTCGTGGCGGGCTGGGCGTTCCTGTTCGCGCGCATGGTGGGCGACCTGACCGCCACCGCGGTCCTGGCCGGCACCACGAACATGGTGGTCGGCTTCCGGATTCTGCAGATCTTCGAAAACGGCTCGTACGCCGAACTCGCATCGCTGGCCGTCGTGCTGACGGCCATCACGACCGCGGTCGTGATGCTCTCGCTGGCGCTGTCCCGGCGGCAGGGCAGATGGCAGGGCACGGCGACCGTAGGGAGGCCGAAATGATGAGACAGCGTCCCGTGGAACACCGGACGGCCGGCGCGGCACCGGGGGATCCCGGCCCGGAGCCGGCGGTGACCGGGGGCGTCGCGCCCGCCGCGGCGCCACAACCGGCCGCCGAGCCGGTGGTCCGGGTCCGCGACCTGGCCAAACGGTTCCGTCGGGCCGACGGCACGGTGACCGCGGCCGTGGACGACGTGTCCTTCGACGTCGCGCGGGGCGAGTTCCTCGTCCTGCTCGGCCCCAGCGGCTGCGGCAAGACGACGCTGCTGCGCTCGGTCGCCGGGCTGGAGACGCCGGACGCCGGCGTCATCGAGATCGACGGCCGGACCGTGTACGACGCCGACCGGCGGCTGGTGATACCGCCGGAGCACCGGCGGATCGGCATGATCTTCCAGTCGTACGCGCTGTGGCCGCACATGACCGTGGCGCAGAACGTCGCCTATCCGCTGCAGAACCGGGCCGACAGGCTGCCCCGGGCCAGGATCGCCGAACGGGTGCGGGCGATCCTCGACCTGGTGCACATCGGCGAACTCGCCCGGCAGTACCCCGGACAGATGAGCGGCGGCCAGCAGCAGCGGGTGGCCCTCGCCCGGGCCCTGGTCGCCGGCAACGACCTCGTGCTCTTCGACGAACCCCTGTCCAACGTGGACGCCAAGGTACGCGAGGAACTGCGCGCGGAACTGCTGGCCATGCAGCGTGAACTCGGCTTCTCCGCCATCTACGTGACGCACGACCAGCAGGAGGCGATGGGTCTGGCGCACCGCATCGCGGTGATGGGCGAGGGGCGGTTCGCCCAGGTCGCCGCCCCGCCGGACATATACCACCGGGCCACCTCCCGGTACGTGGCCAACTTCGTCGGCAGCAGCGACGAGGTGCCCGGCACGGTCGGCCAGACCGACGGCGCCGGCCGGACCACCGTGCGCACCGCGCTGGGCCTCGTCACCGGCCGCGCCGGCTCGGCCGACCTCGCGTCCGGCGACGCCGCCGTCGCGCTGTTCCGGCCGGAACGCGCGGTGCTGCGCGCCCGGTCCGGCCCGGCCCCGGAGCGCGACAACAGCTTCACCGGCACCGTCGAGGCCGCGCTGTTCCTCGGCCCGTACACCGAGTACGCCGTGCGGTGCGGCACGCACCGGCTGCGCGCGTGGAACACCGACGGCGACTTCGCGGCGGGCGACGAGGTCCGCGTCACGGTGCCGCCGGACGACGTCCGCGTGCTGCGTCCCTGAACGACCGCCCACCGCAAAGGAGAGTCATGTCTGAGCACGAGTACGACGTCCTCATCGTCGGCGCGGGCAACGCCGCCTTCTCCGCGGCGCACGCCGCCCGGGAGGAGGTCGACCGGGTGTGCGTGCTGGAGAAGGCGCCGCGCGCCGAACTCGGCGGCAACTCCTACTTCACCCTCGGCTCGTTCCGGGCCACCTACCACGGGCTCGACGACCTGCGACCGCTGCTCGCCGAACTGGACGAGCGGGAGGCGGCCACCTTCGACCTGGCCCCGTACACCGCCGACGACTTCGCCGGCGACATGATGCGGCTCACCCGCGGCCGCACCGACCAGGCGCTGATGCGCACCCTCGTCGAGGAGTCCTTCCCCACCCTGCGCTGGCTCAGCGGGCACGGGGTCAGGTTCAAGCTCCAGTCCGACAACCAGGTGTTCGACGTCGGCGGCCGCAAGAAGTTCTGGGGCGGCGGCACCATCGCCACCGTCGGCGGCGGCATCGGGCTCATCGAGCAGCACCTGGCCGCGGCCAAGAGCACCGGCATCGAGGTACGCACCGAACACCGGATGACGGGCTTCCTGGTCGACGCCACCGGGGCGGTCGCCGGGGTGGTCTGCCGCACGCCGCAGGGCGAGCGGGTCATCCGCGCCCGGGCCGTGGTGCTGGCATCCGGCGGGTTCGAGGCCGACACCCGGCTGCGCGCCGTGCACCTGGGGCCGGGCTGGGACACCGCCAAGGTCCGCGGCAGCCGGTACAACACCGGCGAGGGACTGCTGGCCGCGCTGGACATCGGGGCGCAGTCGTACGGCAACTGGTCCGGCGCACACGCGGTCGCCTGGGACATCAACGCCGGCCCGTTCGGCAACCGGGTGCTGACCAACAAGCTGCAACGGCACTCGTACCCCTTCGGCGTCACGGTGAACGCGGAGGCCGAACGCTTCGTCGACGAGGGCGCGGACTTCCGCAACTACACCTACGCCAAGATCGGATCGGCGATCCTGCGGCAGACCGGCGGCGTCGCGTACCAGATCTTCGACCAGCGCGGCGTCCGGCTGCTGCGCACCGACTACGGCCACGAGGGCGCCACCCGGGTCGTGGCAGACAGCATCGGCGAACTCGCCGGCCTGCTCGGGCTGCGCCCGGACCGGCTGGAACGCACCATCGCCGAGTACAACGCCGCGGTCGGCGACGCCCCGTTCGACCCGACCGTGCTGGACGGGCTGTCCACCGCCGGGCTGGAACCGCCCAAGAGCAACTGGGCCCAGCCCATCGACCAGCCGCCGTTCGTGGCCTACCCGGTGGGTTGCGCCATCACCTTCACCTACGGCGGGCTGCGGGTCGACGAGGACGCACAGGTGCTGGACCAGGCCGGGCAGCCGATCCGGGGGCTGCACGCCGCCGGCGAGGTGGTGGGCGGGCTGTTCTACGAGAACTACCCGGGCGGCAGCGGCCTGATGTCCGGCGCCGTCTTCGGGCGCCGCGCCGGACGTACCGCCGCCCGGCACAGCCGGGCCGGGCAATGACCGGCGGCACGGACGTCCTGCTCGGCGGCACGGGCGTACGGGTGCCCCGGGTCGTCCTGGGCACCGCCACCTTCGGCATGCAGTGCGACGAGCCCACCTCGCGACAGATCCTGGACCGCGCCGCGGAGCGCGGCATGACCTGGCTGGACACCGCGACCAGCTATCCACTGGGCAGCGGGCCGGAGGTGGTGGGGCGCACCGAGGCGCTGCTCGGCCGGTGGCTGGCCGGGCGGCGGGACGGCCTCTTCCTCGCCACCAAGGTCTACAACCGGACCGGGCCGCAGCCGTGGCAGCTCGGCCTGTCGCGCAAGCACATCCTGTCCGCCGTGGACGGCAGCCTGCGCCGGCTCGGCACCGACCACGTCGACCTGCTGCAACTGCACCGGTTCGACGTGCACACCCCGATCGAGGAGACGCTGTCCGCGCTGGACCTCCTGGTCCGGGCCGGCAAGGTGCGCTACGTCGGGTGCTGCAACTTCCTGGCCTACCAGCTCGCCCAGGCGCTGACCTGGAGCGAGGCCCGGCACCTGCCCCGGTTGCAGACCGCCCAGCTACGGCACAACCTGGTGACCCGGGGCGCCGAGATCGAGGCGTTCCGGCTCTGCCGCGAGCAGCAGGTCGCCGTGCTGGCGTTCAACGTGCTCGCCGGGGGCATCCTCGCCGGCAAGTACGACCGCACCGCCGCACCGCCGGCCGACACCCGGTTCTCGGTGGGCGCCGCCGGCCGCCGCTACGTCCGGCGGTACTGGAACGACGACACCTTCACCACGGTGGACGCCCTGCGGGTGATCGCCGAGCGGGCCGGCGCGTCACTGGCCGTGCTGGCGACCGCGTGGACGCTGCGGCAGCCGGACGTCACCGCCCCGATCATCGGGGTCAGCCGGCTCGACCAGCTCGACACCGTGACCGAGGCGCTCGACCTCAAGCTCCCCGAGGAACTGTGGGACGAGGTCGACGCGCTGACCGCCCGACATCGCCGCCCCACCGAGGAACTCACCTTCGAGTCCAGCTGACCCCCCTGGAGGAACCATGACCAGCACCCCGGAACCCCGCGCCTTCTCGTTCCTGCGGCTCAACGACCGGCCCGTCAAGCCGCGTACCGTCGGCCTCACCGAGATCCGCGGCCCCTACTACACCTCGTTCGGACCGGCGCACCTGCGGGACCTGCTGGAGTCCGTCGGCCCGCACGTCGACTCGTTCAAGTTTCCCGGCGCCTCGATGCCGCTGCTGTCCGAGGAGACGCTGCGCAGCTTCATCAACGTGTGCCACGACCACAACGTCGAGGTCTCCACCGGCGGTCTCATCGAGTTCGTCCTCACCCGCGGGCCGGACGCGGTCGAGCAGTACTTCGAGGCCATCCAGCGCTACGGCTTCGACATCGTGGAGATCTCCGTCGGCATGCTCGCGATCGCACCGAGCGACTACCTCCGGCTGATCGAACGCGGTCGCAAGGCGGGCCTGAAGGTGAAGGCCGAGATCGGCATCCAGTTCGGCGCCGGCGGCACGTCGTCGGTCGACGAACTCGCGGCCGAGGGGACCGGCGACCCGTCCTGGGCGGTACGCCGTGCCCGCCGCGCCTTCGACGCCGGGGCGAACCTGGTGCTGCTGGAGTCCGAGGGCGTCACCGAGCAGGTCCGCACCTGGCGCACCGACGTACCGGCGCTGTTCATCAGCGAGTTCGGGCTGGAGTCGGTGATGTTCGAGGCGGCCGAGCCGGCGGTCTTCGAGTGGTACGTCAAGAACTACGGACCCGAGGTCAACCTCTTCGTCGACCACAGCCAGGCGTACCAGCTGGAGTGCCTGCGGTCCGGCATCTGGGGCACCAAGAGCGTCTGGGGTCGCGTCGTCAGCTACAAGGGGTGACCCGGCCCGGCCGGTGGTGGCCGCTGCTCGCGCACGCCGCGCTGACCCACGCCGCGTACGCCGCGGTCCGCCCGATGGTGGGCTACCGGGCGGTCGAGCTGGACGGCGGCACCGCGGCGATCGGCGCGCTCTCGGCCAGCTTCAGCATCCTGCCGCTGGTGCTCGCCCTCCCGGTGGGCCGGCAGGTCGACCGGTTCGGCGCGCCCCGGCTGGTGGCCGCCGGCGGCGTGCTGTTCGCCGCGGCGTGCGCGGCGGCGGTCTTCGCGGCCGGCGTCGGCACCCTGCTGGTCCCGATCGCGCTGCTCGGTCTGGGTCAGTTGGCCGTGCTGGTCGGCCAGCAGGCCATGGCCGCGACGATCCGGCCCGGAAACCGGGACCAGGCGTTCGGCACGCTCACCTCGGTCGCCGCCGGCGGACAGATCCTCGGGCCGCTGCTGGCCACCGCCGCGGCGAGCCGCGGGCCGGTCTCCGGTTGGACGGCCGCCAACCTGGGTACGGCGGTGGCCGCGGTGCTGGCGCTCGGCGCCGTACCGCTGTCCCGGTGGCTGCTGTCCGGCGGCGGCCCGCGGCCCGATCCCGGCGTGCGGCCACCGCCGGTGCACCGGGCGGCCGGCGCACTCGTCCGCATCCCCGGAATGTGGCCGGCGCTGGCCGCGGGCGGCGTGGTGCTCGCCGCGCTGGATTTGCTGCAGGTCTTCCTGCCGGTCTGGGCACAGGACCGGGGGGTGTCGCCGACGGCGGTCGGCGCGCTGCTGGCGCTGCGGGCCGGCGCGACCCTGCTGGCCCGGCTGCTGGCCGCCCGGATGGTCCGCCGGATCGGCCGCCGGGCCGGCATGGTCGGCTCGATCCTCGCCGCCGGGGCCGGGCTGGCCCTGGTGCCGCTGGTCGACCCGGCCGGCGCGGTGGCCGTGATGGTCGTGCTCGGCGTCGGCCTCGGGATGGCCCAGCCGCTGAGCATGGGGTGGGTCGTCGAGCTGGCCGCCCCGGGCACCCAGGGTTCGGCGCTGGGGCTGCGGCTGTCCGCCAACCGGCTGGCGCAGACCGTCGTGCCACTGGGCGTCGGCGTCGCGGCGGCGGGGCCGTCGGCGGTCTTCTGGAGCACCTCGCTGCTGCTCGGCGGCGCCTCCGTGGCACTGCTGCGGGCGCCGCCCGGCACGTCCGAGCCGTGATCGGCCGGCTCTCCCGGCGCGGACCTCACCCTCGCTTAACGCCTCGAACGGCAAGCTGTTCCCATGCGGCGCGTTGGCGCCGCGGCCCACACCAGATGTCGAGGCGGGGAGGCGACTTCGGTGGTTTCGCACCTGAACGCAGCACAGCAGCAGTCGGCCGGTACGGGCGCCGAGGACCAAACGACGCTGCCGGACCTGGACGCCGCCGAGGAGCGTGGCGTGTCCGCGGACCTGGTCCGGGCGTACCTCAACGGGATCGGCCGGACCCGGTTGCTCACCGCGGCCGGCGAGGTCGACCTGGCCCGGCGCGTCGAGGCCGGCCTGTACGCGCAGGAGAAGCTGGCCACGGGGCGGGCGGCCGACGCGGACCGGGCCGACCTGGAGATCGTGGCCGCCGAGGGCCGGGCCGCCAAGAACCACCTGCTGGAGGCCAACCTGCGGCTGGTGGTCAGCATCGCCAAGCGGTACACCGGCCGTGGCATGGCCTTCCTCGACCTGATCCAGGAGGGCAACCTCGGCCTGATCCGCGCCGTCGAGAAGTTCGACTACACCAAGGGCTACAAGTTCTCCACCTACGCCACCTGGTGGATCCGCCAGGCCATCACCCGCGCCATGGCCGACCAGGCACGCACCATCCGCATCCCGGTACACATGGTCGAGCAGGTCAACCGGATGGTCCGGGTCCGCCGGGACCTGTCGGTCGCGCTGGGTCGGGAGCCGACCGTGCCGGAGGTCGCGGCGGCGCTCAGGGTGCCGGAGTTCCAGGTGATCGAGCTGATCTCCTATGACCGGGAGCCGGTCAGCCTGGACCAGGCGGTCGGCGAGGACGGCGAGAGCGCGCTCGGGGACTTCGTCGCCGCCAGCGGGCCGGGTGACCGGCCGGAGTTGGCCGGCGGCGGTCAGCTCCGCGACGAGGTGGAAATCGTGCTCGCCACGCTCTCCCAGCGCGAGCAGGCGGTGATCCGGCTGCGCTTCGGCCTCGACGACGGGCGGCAGCGCACGCTGGACGAGGTGGGCCGCGAGTTCGGGCTCTCCCGGGAGCGGATCCGGCAGATCGAGAAGGTCACCCTGACCAAGCTGCGCCATCCGGACCGGTCGCAGCGACTGGAGGCGTACGCCGCGAGCTGACCGCCGCGTCGTCCGGCCACATCGGACATCGGGGACCCGCCGCGAGGACACCGCGGCGGGTCCCCGTCGTTCCACGACCGCAGCGCCGCGTTCCCCGCCGTTCCACGACCGCAGCGCCGCGTTCCCCGCCGTTCCACGACCGCGGCGCGCGTTCCCGTCCGGCTCACAGCCGGCGCGGGCCGCTGTCCGGACGGGTCAGCGAACGGTCCAGCGTCGCCTCGGCGTGCAGCACGGTGAGCCCGTCGGGGCGGGCGAGCACCGGGTTGAGTCGCAGCGTGCGGACCTCCGGGTGGTCGTCGACCAGCCGGCCCACCCGCAGCAGCAGGTCGACCAGCGCCGCCCGGTCCACCGGCTCGGCGCCCCGGTAGCCGTGCAGCAGCGGCGCCAGCCGCGGCTCGTCCACCAGCCCCTCGGCGTCCCGGTCGGTCAGCGGCGCGGCCCGCCAGGCCCGGTCGCCGAGCAGTTCGGTCGCCACGCCGCCCAGGCCGAAGCCGACGACCGACCCGAACGCCGGATCCAGCACGGTCTCCACCACGCACGCCACCCCGGCCGGCACCATCGGCTGGACCAGCACGTCCGGGCCGAACCCGGCGGCCAGATCGGCGTACGCGGCGCGCAGCGCGGCCTCGTCGGCCAGGGCCAGCCGGACGGCGCCCAGGTCGAGCCGGTGCCGCAGACCCGAGCGGGCCGACTTGAGCACGGCCGGGTAGCCCAGCCGGCCGGCCGCCGCGGCGGCGGCGTCCGCCGTACCGGCCCGCTCCGAGGGGGTGACCGCGATCCCGTACGCCCGCAGCAGCGCCTCGGCCAGCCCGGGGCCGCCGGCCGCGGTGGCCGACCGGGTCGCCTCCTCGTCCACGTCGGACAGTTCGGGCAGTTCACCGGCGGGCTGGCGGAGCCAGTCGGCGTACTCCACGACCCGCGCCAACGCCCGCACCGCCTCCTCCACCGAGGGGTACGACGGCACCCCCGGCGGCAGCCGGCCGGCCAGGTAGGTGGCCACGGTCGGCCGGTCACCGGCAAGCGCCACGCTGGCCAGCGCGCTGACGAAGTCGGCATCCACGTCCGGAAACTGGCCGGGCAACGGCGGCGCGAACACCACCACCAGGGCGTCCACCCCCGGATGCACGGCGGCCTCGGCAACGGCGTCGCCGAAGTCGTGCGCGGTGGCCCGCGGGCCGACATCCGCCGGATAGCCGTCGGCGACCATCAGACCACGGGACACGCAGGCGGTGGCCGCCAGCCGGGTGAGCGCCGAGGAGTTGCCGACGACGCCGACCCGCCTTCCGGCCGGCAGCGGCTGGTTGGCCAGCAGCACCCCGGCGTCCAGCAGTTCAGCCACGGTCTCCACCCGGACCACCCCGGAGCGGGCGAACAGCGCCGTCACGGCCGCGGCGTCCGGGCCGCTCACCTCGGTCGGCGCCCTGCCGCCCACCTCGGCGGGCGGCGGGTCGCCCACCTCGGCGCGCGTCGGGTCGCTCGCCTCCGCGGGCGCCGCGGCCAGCGCGACGATCGGCTTGCTCCGCCCGATCTCCCGGGTCAGCCGGGCGAACTTGTGCGGGTTACCGAAGGTTTCCAGGTAGAGCAGGATGACGTCGGTGCGCGGATCGTCCCGCCAGTACTGCAACAGGTCGTTGCCGGAGACGTCGGCCCGGTTGCCCGCCGAGACGAAGCTGGACAGGCCGAGGCCGCGCCGGTCCGCCTCGGCCAGCAGTTCCACACCGAACACCCCGGACTGGCTGAACAGCCCGACCCGGCCCGGCACCGGAAGCCGGGGCGCGAGGGTGGCGTTCAGCCGTACCGCCTCGTCGGTGTTCGCGACGCCCAGGCAGTTCGGGCCGACCACCCGCAGCCCCAGGCCGTGCGCGACGCGCACCAGCTCCCGCTGCGCCCGCTCCCCCTCCTCGCCCGCCTCGGCGAACCCGGCCGAGACCACCACCAGGCCGTGCGCGCCGGCCGACGCCGCGTCCCGCACCACCTCCGGCACCGTCTCGGCGGCCACGGCGACCACCGCGAGATCCACCGGCGCCCCGGCGCCGGCCGCCGACGGGTACGCGGGCAGCCCCGCCACGACGGGCGCGGTGGGATGCACCGGCACGATCGTCCCGGGGTACCCGCCGTCGCGCAGGTGACCGAGCAGCGCCGCCCCGACGCCCTGGCCGGTGGTGCTGGCGCCGTAGACGGCGACCGCCCGCGGGGCCAGCAGCCGGGCGATGGAGCGCGCCTCGGTGCGCCGCTCCCGGCGCCACTGCACGGCCAGGGACTGTTCGGTGGGTGCGATCGGGAACGTCAGGTGCACCACCCCGTCGGCGTACTGCCGCTGGACCTGGTAGCCGAAGTCGGCGAAGACCCGCAGCATCGCGCCGTTGGTGGGCAGCACCTCGGCCACGAAGCTGGCGATCCCCTCCTGCCGGGCCGCCTCGGCCAGGTGTTCCAGCAGCACCGAGCCGATCCCCCGACCCTGGTGCGCGTCCTCCACCACGAACGCCACCTCGGCGTCCGGCGCGTCCGGCCCCAGCCGCTCGTACCGGCCGACCGCCAGGATCCGGTCGCCGGAGGTGACCACGAAGGCCTCCCGGTCGTGGTGGTCCACCGTGACGAAGCGGGCCAGATCGCGTTCCGGGATCCCCGGGTACGGGGAGAAGTACCGCAGGTAGCGGGTGCGTTCCGAGAACCGCCCGTGCATCGCCACGATGGCCGGCGCGTCCGCCGGCCCGATCTGCCGCAGGTGGACGGTCGAGCCGTCGGTGAGCAGCACGTCGGCCGAGCGGTCCGGGGCGGTCGGGGTACCGGTCATCCGGTCAGTCGCGCGGGTCGTACGGATCGAGACCGTGCAGCGGGAACACCGCCTTGCGGGTGGCCAGGATGGCCCGGTCCACCGCGTCGGGCTCGCCGCCGGGCTGCCACGGCTCGTACGCCGGATCCGCGTCGTCGGTCATCCGCAGCGGCGTCTCCCGCTCGGGGCGGCGGTGCCGGGCCAGGTCCCGCCAGGCCGGCGGGGTGAGCCGGGCCGGCTCCACCGGCTCGCCGGTGACCACCGCGAGCAGGTGGGTCCAGGCCCGCGGCACCACCTCGACCAGCGCGTACCCGCCGCCGCCGAGGGCCACCCAGCGGCCGTCGCAGAGTTCCTCGGCCAGGTCGCGCAACGCCAGGTACGCGGCCCGCTGCCCGTCCACCGAGAGCCGCAGGTCGGCCAGCGGGTCCAGCCGGTGTGCGTCGGCGCCGCACTGGGTGACCAGCAGCTGTGGCCGGAACGCACGCAGCACCGACGGCACCACCGCGGCGAACCCGCGGTGCCAGCCGGCGTCGCCGGTGCCGGGCGGCAGCGGCAGGTTCACGGCGCTGCCCTCGGCGCCCGGCCCACCGGTCTCGTCCGGGAAACCGGTGCCGGGAAACAGCGCCAGCGGGGTCTCGTGCAGGCTGACGGTGAGCACCCGCGGGTCGTCGTAGAAGATGTGCTGCACCCCGTCGCCGTGGTGCACGTCGACATCCACGTAGGCGATCCGCTCCGCACCGGCGTCCAGCAGCCGGGCGATCGCCACCGCCGGATCGTTGTAGACGCAGAACCCGGACGCCCGGTCCGGCATGGCGTGGTGCAGGCCGCCGGAGACGTTCACGGCGCGGCGGGCCTCGCCCCGCCAGACCGCCTCGGCGGCGGCGATGCTGGCCCCGGCGATCAGCGCGCTGGACTCGTGCATCCCGGCGAAGACCGGGTTGTCGGCGGTGCCGAGGCCGTGGCCGACGAAGAACGGGTCGTGCGCCGCGGCGCGCACCGCGGTCAGGTAGTCCGCCTCGTGCACCCGGGTCAGCGCGGCGTCGTCGGCGGGCTCGGGCGTCACCAGACGCACACCCGGCCGGTCCAGGACGCCGAACTCGCGGGCCAACGCCATCGTCAACTCGACCCGCACCGGGTCGAGCGGGTGCTCACCCAGGTCGTACGCCAGCAGCCGCTCGTCCCACACCACCACAGTGCCGTCCGACATGGCGCCATCCTCGCACGCCACCGGACCGGCACCCAGGATGCTTCATGTTCACGAACCGGACGAACCACCCGGGCCGGTTGCCACCGGCCGGTCCGGGTCGGCGATCCAGTCGCTCCACGACCCGACGTACATCGCGACGTCCGTGCGGCCGACCAGGTGCAGCGCCAGCACGGCCTGCGCGGCGGTCACCCCCGACCCGCAGTACGCGCCCACCGGTACCTGGGGTCCGATGCCGGCCGCCGCGAACCGGGACCGCAGGTCGGCGACCGGCAGCGGCCGGCCCGGACCGGCGAGCAGCTCGCGGATCGGCAGATTCACCGCGCCCGGCACGTGCCCGGCCACCGGGTCGATCGGTTCGGTCTCGCCCCGGTACCGCTCCGGCGCCCGCACGTCCAGCAGCGCCCCGCCCGCCTCGGCGAGCCCGGCCGCGGCCGCGGCGTCCAGCACCGGCAACGCACCGGGCCGTACGGTCACGTCCCCCGGTGCCGGCCCCGGCCGCGTACCGTCCCCCGGCCGGACCGGGTGGCCGTCGGCCGCCCAGGCCGGAAACCCTCCGACCAGCACCCGGACCGGCCGGTGTCCGGCCCAGCGCAGTGTCCACCAGGCGCGGGCCGCGGCCAGGCCGTCGCCGCCGTCGTAGACCACGACGGGGTGACCCTCGCGGACCCCGGCCGCGCGCAGCGCGTCCTGCAACCGCCCCGGATCGGGCAGCGGGTGCCGGCCGCCCGGACCCGGCGGCCCGGACAGCGCGGTGTCCAAGTCCACGAAGACCGCACCCGGCAGGTGTCCGGCCAGGTAGTCGTCCCGGCCGGGCGGACCGGCCAGCCGCCACCGCACGTCCAGCAGGGTGGGCGGATCCTCGCGGGCCAGTTCCGCGGCAAGCGTCGGCGCATCGACCAGAAGTTCAGCGGTACCGGACATAGCGTTCAGTCAACACCATCCGGGCCGGACCCGGCACCGCGCCCCGACGTTCTGTCAAGGGTGCGAGGTAGCATCACGGTCAGGAGGTCCGCTGACGTGAACGACCTGGTCGATACCACCGAGATGTACCTGCGCACCATCCTCGAACTCGAGGAGGAGGGTGTGCCGGCGCTGCGCGCCAGGATCGCCGAGCGGTTGCGGCAGAGCGGCCCCACCGTGAGCCAGACCGTGGCCCGGATGGAACGGGACGGGCTGCTCACCCTGGAGGGCGACCGGCACCTGCAGCTCACCGACCTCGGTCGGGCGAGCGCCGTGGCGGTGATGCGCAAGCACCGCCTGGCCGAGTTGCTGCTGGTCAACGTGATCGGCATGCCGTACGAGGAGGCCCACGAGGAGGCCTGCCGGTGGGAGCACGTGATGAGCGACGCCGTGGAGCGGAAGGTCTACGAGTTGCTCAACCGCCCCACCCGGTCGCCGTACGGCAACCCGATCCCCGGGCTGGAGGCCATTGACGAGTCGCAGCCGGCCGACGACTCCAGGGCCGGCGGCGAGCTGGAGCGCAACCTGGTCTTCCCGGGTCTCACCGGCGCCGTCACGGTCCGGCGGATCTGCGAGAGCGTGCAGACCAACGCGGACGTGCTGCGTCAGCTGCACGCCGCGGGCGTCGACCCGGGCGCGACCGTGACGGTCCAGCAGGAACGGGACGGCGTCACGATCGACCGCTCGGGGGACAAGATCCGGCTCCCCGCGAGGTCGCCTCGCGGGTCTTCGTCGCCGCCGGCCCCTGACCGGACGCGCTCACCGGCCGCCGGCCGGTGAGCCTCGGCGGCGGTGGGCCTCGGCGACGGTGGGCCTCGGCGACGGCGAGCGTCCGCGACCGGGCCTCCGCGCTCAGTGCCGGGAGTCGATCTTCTTGGCCAGCTCGACCAGGCCGGGTACCAGCTCCTCGGCGGAGTCCTGGTCGTCCTCGGGCGCGCCCGAGTAGCGCACCGTGACCAGCCGGCCGTCCTTGCTGAGCCAGCCCACCTCGGCCGTCGCCGCCTTGCCCTTCGCGGGCGCCGACACCGACCGGTAGGCGGCGCGGCCGAGCCCCGACAGGGACGTGCCGCCGCGCGGCACCGCCTCCTGCTTGAAGATCGCGACGTCCGCCTTCGTCTTGCTGATCGACAACGTCAGGTCCGGCGCCTGCGCCTGCTGGGAGCGCAGCACGCAGCTCTGCGTACCGTTCACCTCGGTGGCGCCGGAAACGTCGAACGACACCCCCACCGCCTTCGCCGCGGAGGCGAAGTCGAGCAGTTCGCAGGCGCCGCCGGCGCTGGCCGCAGGCATGTTCACCGTCGTCGGCGGTGGCACGGCCGCCGGCTCCGCCGACCCGTCGTTGCCACAGCCCGCCAGTGCCAGCAGTCCGGCACCGATCAGGCTCGCACGCGTACGCACGGCGTCCTCCCTTCCGTGCCCGTTGGTTTTCCGTGCCCGTCAGTCCGGGGCACACGGTACTGGCGGGTGCGCCCGGACGAAAGTCGTCCTCCGAACCTACCCGGTGACCGGTTCGGCAACCTCAGCCACCGGCCGCGTACCGTCCGGTGTCGGTGCGGTCCCGCGCGGCGGCCGCGGCGGGACCGCCCGGCTCAGGTGACGTACGGGCAGTGCCGGCAGCCCCGGCCGCAACAGGTACCCCGGTCGGCCAGGAAGCCGGCGGTGAGCACGAACAACCCGGTTTCCGGGTCGAGGTAGCCGGCCTGGCCCGCGGCGAGCGCCGCGGTGTGCGCGGCCAGGATCCGCTCCCGGTCCGGGTGATCCGGCGCGAGCCGCGACGGATGCGGCTCGGCCAGCGGTCGGTGGGCCAGCGGCCGGGGCTCGGGCGGCACCCGGCCAGTCTAGGGACGCCCCGGCAGTGCCGACGCCCGGCCCGCGCGCCCAGCCCACCGCCCGGGGACGCGCGACAATCGCGTGGCGGCGCCGGAGCCGCTCGGTCATCCTGGCCGGATGGCCTATCGCACAATGGACGAGGATCCGGATCCGACAACCGTCCGCAGGCTGGTGTTCGTACCCTTCCTGCCGGGCGGCTCGGGCACCGCCGCTTCCGACGGCGGCCCCACCGGAGCCACTGCCGATCCTGACGACGGCGTCCGCGCGGCCGCCTCCGGCCGCGGCGGTGCACGGGTGGCCGTTCCCGACGGGCCGGTTGGGCCGCACCTGCCCGCCGGCGACGTCGAACCCGGTGAGCACTGGCTACTCGACGCCAGCCGGCGAATCCCGATGCTCACCGCCGGCTTCCGGGCGCAGCGGATCCACCCGTTCGCCGCCGACGGCGACACCGTCTACGCCTGGCTGGACGGCGACCGCTACACCGGAACGCGCCCGCACCGCCGGGTGCGGCTGGTCGTCGATGACCCCGCCGGCATCGCCCGACGGCTCGCCGCGGCCGGCCGGACCGAGCAGGCCACCGCGCTACGCGACGGACACCGGTCCTTTCTCGACCAGGACGAGTCGAGCTACTACGCCGACAACCTCCGGCTGCTCGAACCCGCGTACCTGCGTGGCAGCACCCCGCAGGCCGGCTCCGGCTTCGGCGGCGACGCCGCGCTGTGGCGGACCCGGCGCGGCATCATCATGAACGGCATCGACCGCCACGGCACCTTCCTGGACGTCGGCTGCGCCAACGGGCTGCTCGCCGAGTCCATCCAGAGCTGGGCCGCCGAACGCGGGCTGCGCGTCGAACCGTACGGGGTGGACCTGGCGCCGCGGCTCGTGGCCCTGGCCCGCCGTCGACTGCCACACTGGGCCGACCGGTTCGACGTCGGCAACGCGATCGACTGGCGACCGGACGACGGCCAACGCTTCACCTTCGTCCACGTCCTGCTGGACCTCGTACCCGCCGCCCGGACCGGCGACCTGCTCCGGCACGCCCTCGACACCCTGGTCGAGCGGGGTGGGCGGCTGCTGGTCAGCGTGTACCAGGGGCCGGGCGGTTCCCTGCCCGGAGCGGCCGAGCAGGTGAGCCGGCTCGGTTTCCCGGTGGCCGGGGCGAGCACCACGGACGACGGCGCCGCCTCGACCGCCTGGCTGGACTCCTGACCCGCGCCGCTGCCCACCGGACAGATCACAGAACCTACCAGCGGTCATTTTCAGCCGCCCCTGAATCCAGCCATCGTCGCTGATCCGGCGTGGCCGCGGGTTTTCTTTTGCGCACGGCGGTCGATGTCGATGAGCCGACCGACGGCGGCGATGCGGCAGTGGAGGCGGGCGTCGCCGGCGTCGATGGCCGCACCTCCGGCACCGACACACCCTCGGCGAACCACCCAGCCGCCTGCCGTCGTACCACCTCACGCCTCGCCCGCCCCGCGCGGACAACCCACCTCCATCGGGATACCTCATCCGATTACCCCAGTCCCAAACCGTCACACGGACCACATCGGGCGAACCCGGCCATTCAAGATCTATATCCTGCCTCGGGGGTTTAGAACGGTACGACCAGAGTTGAATGCGTTGCGCAGCAGTCGGATCTTCTCCTGATCTGGCCCTTCCTCGAACGTACCTTCATTGTCCGCCAGGAAGTCCCGCCATGCGCCACGCTCACGCTCCATGAAGTCATCATTGTGCGAAGGGTTTTCAATCATGCTGCGATACCCCACAGTGCACTAATTCCAAATATCCCTTCATCTCGCTTCGCGAACTCCAGCCCAAAGGAAGATCGACATAGGTAAAATCGAACAGCTCAACGTGAGCCCAGATCGGCCTAACGCCGACAGTAGTTGCCGTACCAAACCGTGAAACGGTCAACCATCAGTGCCATCGCTAGCCTCCGGTTTATGCTCGCCGATCTTTAGCAGTTTTGCGGATACGTCGATTTCTCCCCGCCTCGCCTACGATTTCGAGAACTTCCGGACTGGTTGCCGACTCAGCTATTCGCAACTGAAGCCAATCCGTCCAACCATCAATTTGTTGGACCACCTCGGCAGATTCGAGCGTGCCCGATAAGATGCGCTCAAGAATCGTCAACTCAAGCGCGCGACGATGCGCATAGGTACGCTTGTCACCTCGAAGTGAATTCACCCACTCTGCACGTTCCGCCTCGCCAATTCTTTCAATCATGCGGAGCACGACGGAAGCCGCGAGGTTGTCGTCACTTTCGGCATCGACAGCTCGGAGTAGCAGCTCGCGCGCGGCAGGCAACTCCATCCCTTTCAGGTAAATTGCCCAGCGAGCATGTTCGTCGCTCATGTCGCCGGTGGCGACACCGACAAGTCGAGCAAGCCGCTCCACCGTGTCATCAAGCGACCCGCCCATCAGCATCCACCACCGCTCAACCGGTACTCGCGCATCTTCGCTCCGATGCTTCCCCGGATCGTTTTTACGTTCTCGTCGACAAATGCCTGTTGCTTGGAGTCTAGCGTCACGTCTGGGTTCAGTGGCTTACCATTCTGGCCAATTTGAATGTCGGACTTGCCGTCCTTGAAATGAGCATGCGGAGGCCCATGATCGTTCGCGTAGATTTGAATCTTCATCGTACCGCGGGAAACGATGGTGCCACTAGTTGGGTAGGCACCGTCGTTGTGGACCAAGACTGGCGTGTTGCCGGCTAGCACATAGTACGTGTGGGTTTTTCACCCCATCACCCAGTGTGACTTACGTTTTTGGGGCGTGTCACCTGGCCTTTCGTGTGTAGCGCCGACCCGACGCATCGAAATCTATGGGTGTTGACGGCGACGGTGACGGCAACCTGGGGAGACGCACCCTTCAGCGGCCCCGGCATCGATGGATGGCGGTTATCGCCGACACCAACAACGACCTTATCGACGAAGTGATCAAATACCAGGCCGACCGAGGTAACTGCGCCCAGCAGCCCGAACACCTCCAACGGGCCAGCGCCGGCGACCAGCCTTCGCCGCCCGCCAAGCGTCCCCGCAGCAGCCGCGACCGCGCACCAAAGCAGTAAGCCAGCCGGACCAAGGCCCTCGGCCAAGATCCGACTGGCTCAAATCTGCTCTACAGGATCAAGAGAAGCGGCCCGGCCGAAGCCGGGCCGCGCGCACGCGCTCAGGACCTACGGCCCCGCGCGCACGCCCACCATCGCCCAGGCGAACGGTGACACCTGGAGCAGCGACCAGTACGACGGCATGAGATCGCTACGCCAGTACCGATCCGAGACATGCAGGCTCGGCAACGTCATCAGCAAGCACGTCGACGCCGTTGGCAACGCACACCACCCTCGCCGTCGAAGGTCCGGCATTAAATCGACACTCGCGGATGCTTATGATCATCTGACATCAACCGTGACAGCAACCCAGGCGCGCCCCAGCGCCCGGAAACGCACAGCGACGCCCGAACACGGTCCGATGGATGAGATGCCAGAACGTCGGAAATCCATCTTCCCCCTTGGTGCCCTTTCACAATCGGCTGGAACGAATACACCGCTTCAGTGTCGTGGACCAAACCACCTAGAGGGTATGTTGGCCAACTGTCGGTGGAGATCCCATTCGGCGGGTCGCAGGCGCTCAACGTGCCATTTGGCACCCGCATTTATCCACGCCTCCCGGAAGCGGATTATTGCGGGAAGGGTAGCATCCTCATAACCGAACTCGACACCACAACAATCACAGATTTCAAACGAAGGCGTTGCCCCGTCATCCCCCAGGGCGGGTCCTCTTGATCAAGTCCACAGACTCGGCATATGAGCATGTCACTGGGCATTGAAGTAATCCAAATTGGTCGGGTAGCCGTGTTGTGCCGGATCGGGGCGGAAGAAAGTTCTAGGCGTCCCGTCCTTCGTCATGACGCCGAAGTAGTCCGTCTGCGGATCGAATCGGACGACATCGCCGTTTCCTCGCGTTCTCGTAAGAGTTGTGCCCGTCGGATTGTTGAACCAATCCTTCGCTTTGTTTACATACTGAAGGGAGTTTTGAACATCAGGGAACTCCGCGCCATGTTTCTTGTAGTGCCCGTACGCGTTCTCTACAGCTGACTTGTTCTTTGTCGCAGTCCAGATCGGATCACAGTTGCTGTTGTGGACAAGCACCGGGGTTGTGCCGGCTATCACATAGTACGTGTGGCATATTCACGGCCGACACGGAGAGTGACCGATCAGTGAAGGGCTCTCACCTGGTCTTTCGTGGCCGGCCGGATAGAGGTTCGGGGCGTCGGGCGGTGTTGACGGCAACCGTGACGGCAACGTGCACAGACCACCACACCCGAACGGATGCGCGCGCTACCCCGCGAGAGCTCGGCGGAGGTCCTTCATCAACAGCAGCAGGTGCATCGGATCCGTGGGACTCGGCTCGAACTTGGCCAGGCGCAGATAGAAGTCGCGGGCGGCGTCGGTCTCGCAGTGGATGAGCACCGCGCGGACACCGATGACCTCGGCTGCGGCGGCGATGCGCCGCAGCACATCAACCACCAGGGCACGTCCGAGTCCGGCGCCCTGGGCGCTGCGGTCGACGCCGAGGCGGGTCAGGATCACCACGGGCTGGTGGTAGCGGCCGGCACCCTGCCGCAGCCGTGGGGAGGCGTCAGCCGGGGCGACGCTGCCGGCAGCCAGGGCGTAATAGCCGATCACCCGGCGATCCGGGTGATCGGCGTCAGCGACGACGTACACCCGGGACAGCCCGGCCCGGTGCGCCTGCAGGGCGTGCTCGGCCAGCCAGACCGACTGAGCAGGCGAGCCGCAGTCGAAGCCGGTCACCACATGCATGGCCGACAACGGCTCGACCGACGAGAAACGCGAACTCACCGCTGCACCTCGCCCGCCGAGCGGTCCAGAACCGTCGGCCCAGCCACCAACTCGCGCAGACCGGCAACATCCTGGGCCGGGCGGTCCAGCGCCTCGTCGAACACCCGCCACGCGGCCTCGTCCAGCAGGAACGCTCGCCGATCGGCGAGCACGTCAGCCGCCGCGTCGGTGGCCGCCTTCAGTACGAACGTCGACACACTCGCACCGGCGGCCTGGCTGGCCGCCTCCAGCAACGCCTTCTGTTCGGCATCCACCCGTAGGTGTAGCCGCTCCGCCTTCGCACTCATCACCCGAGTGTACGCACAACGTACGCCACCACGAAGGCTGGACCCGAGGCTGGTCCAAATCTGCTCTACATAATCAAGAGCGCCCGGCTACGCCGGACGCACGCGCACACGCTACGCCGTTCCGGCCCGCGCGCACGCGCCCACGCAACAAGATCGCCCCAGACCCCGGCAGCCGATCAAGCCCACCGCGACACAGAGCCGTGACGATCGCCGAGGGTCGTCAACCCAGTCGGTTCGCCCGGCGATCGACGCCACGCCACGCAAGCGCGGCCCGGCACCGAGCAACCCATTCACCCAGCCGTCAGGGCCCGGGTCCATCCACATTGGACTTTATCCATACATTCGGATGCGTACCAAGTGTCTGACGGCAACGCTGACGGCAACCGGGACGCACCGCCACGCACTTCTACGCACGAAGTCACGAAGCCAATACGCCCCGGAAGGTCGGCCCAGACCGCGCGAAGACTCCCACCAGGGTCGCGTCCATACTTCGCCAACAACCAATAATCGAATGTCGGCCGCGGCCCGAAAGGCGATAAAGCTAATCGCAAAGAATATCGGTGCCGCCGGGAATTTTACTCGCCGATACGAGCATCAGGAGTTCGGAACCTCCGAAGGACGAATTGTGAGAGTAGGCTGTCTACCTGGCTCCGCAGAAAGGATGAGAGCCCTTCGAACTTCGCCGATATGACGCGAAGCCTCTTCAACCGTGAATCGGCCATCCGTCACACGAGGTGCATTGACGTGTCCATAGGCATCTTGGGCAGTCAAATGAACACCGACCCCGAAGGGGTGGACGCATAAAATCCGGACCTCGACGACACATCCGACGAGTTCAGAGCCCAGAGTACCCCATTGCGATGACGGCATGTCATGGATGTCTCTATCTCTGGCTCCTACCATGGGGCCCATAGCCACTCCCTCGATTGGGCCAGCTGGTTGAAGAGATCGATCTTCCCATGGGGAATCTCCCACTCCAACCCAGGGCCGCCCTCATATTTCAATCCGGGACCGAAATGCTCTTCAAACTCAGAGCGCCTAAACGTGAACTTGATATATCCGTCCTCATGCGTACCGACCGCATAGTCGGCGTACTTCTGTGCAACGTCTTCCGTCCCGATGTAGGCATTGCCGTTGCCTTCTCTGTGCCGTGCCGGATTCAGCCCATTGGCGAGCTCATCGGGGCCATTACCCCTTTGCGGTGCCCGGTATACATGCACCAAGTCATCAGGTCCGCAGTTGTGAACCAGGACCGGTGTTTCGCCGGCGATCACATAGTACGTGTGGATGTCGGCGACCGTGAGGTTGTACATCCAGTGCAGACCGGTCCAGCTCTTCACCGCAGCGACCGTGTGGGTGGTACGACCATCGGCGTCGAGAAGTTGATCATCCGCGACGAGGTCGGCTGCGTCGACCCAGGCGTGTCGATTCACGCTCCAGAAGGGGTGATGCGACGTTGTGTGCAGGACGGAGGTTCTTCCGGTGGCACCGTCCTGCACGGTGAGATCGGTAAGGTCGGTGTCGTGATTGCGGTGCAGGTGGGTGACGGTCTTAGCGGCTGTTTGACCAATCTCTGGGTCAGTGGCCAGGAGTTTGTCACCGACTTGGACATCACCGATCGGTTTCGTGGCGCCGCTGGCCATAAGGACCAGCGTGGCAGGGGCAAAACTGTTAGCACACTTCACCGCGATCCTTACCGGCCGACTCGCCCTGCCCACGCCGCTCGCGACTCTGGCCGCGCCACCTGCGGCCGCCGCTTCGCCAGCACCCTCGGTCACGGCAGCAAGAAGCAGATCTATGCTGAGTTGCCCAGCTCCGTAGCCTGCTTCAAAATCATTGCCCTCAGACAAATTTTTATAGATTGCGCACAAACCGGTGATGACACAAGCCGTAGCCGAATTGCGATTGGCCATACCATACTCAAATTGCCAGTAGTTTGTTTCCGCAACAAAGCTGTCCAGCGCCTCAACCGGATGGTTTACAATCATCCAGGCACCCAGGAGCCTGTCGTATAAATAGTTGTCGGCGCCTGCCTTCACACCGAACACAAAGTCCTGGAGTCTCTTGACAGGCGCCTTCTTGGTTCCGCCTCCGGCGCCAGCCCCGTTACCGGTACTGGCGTAATAGACTTCCCGACCATCCTGGCACGCCTTATCGCAGTTCCCTCCACCGCCGGGCTCCTTGGCCATGAGGCCGGAAGGGTCGGATGAGGTGACCGGGGAGTTGTTGGCGTAGGCGTAGCCGTTCCACTGTTCGGGGTCGGCGAGGTCCATGAGGGGGTCGACGGCCACGAACCGGCCCAGCACAGTGTCGTAGGGGCGGGCGCCCAGATTGGTCAGGCCGGTGGGGTCGCTGGTGCCGTCGATCGTGCCGCCGACGAAGCCGAGTTGGTTGGGCCAGGCCGGCGCCGTACCGCGAGGCTCCCCGTACGGCGTCTGCCGGCGTTGGGTGACGGCCTGGTTGCCCGATTGGATTGCGATCTGTTGGGTACCCTGGTTGTCGTTGACCAGCCAGGTGATCTCGGTGTCCAACTTGCGCTGGGCGAAGACCTGGCCGAGGTGGCTGTAGTACCGCGTGGCGGTCTTGGTGGCGGTGCTGGTGGTGTAGCGGATCTCGGTGCCTGGCAGGTAGAGGGTGGTGCCGGTCGGGTCCCGGGCGATGAGACGCGAACCGTTCGCGTCGTACAGGTAGGAATTGTCCTTGCCGTCGTCGGCCAGCTGGCTCAGCTTGTTCTCGCTGTCCCAGGTCAGCGCCTGGCTACCGGTGCCGGTCGGACAGGAATTGGCTACCACGGCCGGGCTGGGCCGGCAGGTCGTGTTGCCCGCGGCGTCGTACCCGTAGTTCTTCGTCCCGGCCCCGGCGCCCGTCGTGGCCGCCGCCGTCACCGCATGCGGCCGATCAGCACCAGCGGTGGGGTAGGCATAGGTCGTCTCGGTTGTCACCGCGCCGTGCTGGATCTGGGTGGCCCGGTTACCGGTCGAGGTACCGACCGGGTCGAAGGTCCACGAGTGCCAGTAGGGGGCCGGACCGCCGAGGCCCGACACCGAAGGGGCCGCCTGGCAGTCACCGGAGGACGGTGTCCACGCCTGGGTGAGCCGGCGGGCGTAGTCGTAGCCAAAGCACTGGTTGTCGGTCGTACCGCCGGCCGGCTGGTCGGCGATGGAGGTGATGTTGCCGGCCGGGTCGTAGCCGTAGTGAACATCGGCGACCGACTGCGGGGCCAACTGCCGGATCGTCTCGGCCCGCGTGACCCGCCGGGTCGGATCGTCATAGGTCCACGCCCGTTGCAGGAAGTTCTGGTCGCTCTGCTGAAATTTGAGCAGTCCCAGCTCACCGTAGGCGGTGTATTCGGTCTTGGAGACATACCGGGTGGCACCTGTCCAGGTCGTTTCGACCTTGTCCGCCAGACCGGTGACCGAGTCGTAGGTGTACGACACTTGCTCGTAGAGCAGCCCGTCGTTGTCGGGATACCGGATCGCCCCCACGCTGACGCCATCGGCCTTGTAGGAACGGGAAAACGTGTACGTGCCGCTGACCCCGGTCTCCGCCGCCGGGATGATGTAAGCCTCACCTGTCGGCTGGTAGAGAGCGTTGTAGCCGGTGATGGTGGTCCTGTACTCGTTGGCGCCCGCCCCGGTCCACCGGCTGCTGGAGGCCAACTGCCCCTTCGCCCCGCTGGGGTCATACGTCCAGGTGGCCCGCTTGTTGGCCGCGGCGACGGACCCGTCGTAGAGCCCCCGCTTGCGGCCCAGGGAGTCGTAGTCGTACACCAGCGTGTTGCCACGGGCGTCCGTGCTGGCGACCAGATCGCCGTAGTCGTTGAAGCTTGACGTGCTCGGACCCTTGTCCGGATCGTCGCTGGAGGTTTGCCGGCCCCGGATGTCGTACCCGTAGGTCCACGTGTTGCCGGCCGGATCGGTCACCCCGACCAGTTGGTTCTTGCGGTTGTAGGTGTAGGTGCTGGCGTCGTACGCCCCACCGGTCGAGGCGGCCGAGTGCTGGCGAACCTCGATCGTGTTGCCCCGCACGTCGCTGATGGCGGTGGTCGGGGTGCCGCCCTGCGGCGGGGTCACATACGTCCGGTCGCCGCCGTAGCCGGTGCTGGTGCGCCACACTTCCTGACCACCGCTTTTGAACACACTCGCGGTGAGCCGACCGGCCCGGTCGTACTCGTTTGCCGTCTCGCTGGTCGCCTCCCACTCCGGCACCGGAGAGAGCGAGGTGCTCGGGGTGAGGTTCGGATTACGCTGGTTGCCGGTGGTGTACGCGACCCGGCCGGCCGCGTCGTAGCCGGTGTCGACAAACACCGTCCCGCCGCCCGACGCGGCCGCGGTCTGGGTCTGCCGCGCCCGCAGCAGTCCGTCGTACAGGGCGTACGTGGTGAGGTAGTTCCCCGCAGCGTTGATGGTCCTGGTGGTGACGGCGTTGACCCCGCCGCTGTTGCGAATGTCGTAGACGTACTCGATCGACGGGGTGCTGGTCGGGTTCGCCGGGTCGATCCCGATGGACCGGTTGGGCAGCCACACCTTCGTCAGCCGGCCCAACCCGTCGTACCGCAGATCGGTGATCTTGTTGTTGACGTCCCTCACCCGGGTCGGCACGCCCAACGCCGCCGACAGTTCCTTGCTCTCCACCCAGCCGAGCGGATTGGTGGTGCTCACCGCGGTGACCGGACCGCCGAGCGTCGGCGTGTACGTGGTACTGGTGGTGTTGCCCCGCACGTCGGTGACCGCGGTGGGCCGGCCGTGCGCGTCGTAGCTTGACGTGCCGGCGGTCAGCCAGGTGGTGCCGCCCCCGGCGGTCCAGTCCTTCAGCGTCTCCACCTTCGTGGCGTCGCCCCGGGTCGGGCTGGCCCCGAACGCCAGCGCGTCGTAGGAGGTCCGGGTGTCGGAGATCACGTCGGCCGCCGTGCTGGGGTTGGTCCCGCACGCCAGCGCGTAAACCTCGATCCGGTTGACCAGCGAGAGGAGATTCGCACCGGTGTTACGGACATAGCTGGACTTCGTGCAGGTCTGGTCGTCGCTCTTGGCCAGGTCACCCTGGTCGGTGGTGGAGGCCACCATGCCGTACGCGTCGAAGGTGTTGTCCTGCCGGGACACCCGCCAACCCCGGCCCGCGTCCAGCTTCACCGCGCCCCAACTCGTCTGGGTGCCGGTGTATCGGGCGTATGTGGTGGTGTCGCCCATGTCCCGGGTGGCCGTGGCCGCCGACTGCCAGCCCTGGCTGACCGACCGGGACACCACGGCGGTGTCCACCCCGTTGTAGACGGTCTGTTCGCGGACCTGGCCGGCCAGCGCGTTGTCGTCGTTGACCTGCGGGGCGTCGGCCACGTCCACGGTGTCGCCGTCGCCGTTCAGGTCCACCGCCGCCAAGGTGACCGTCCGGGTCCCGCCGCTGGGCGCCTGCCGGTCACCGTGCATGCCGCGGTAGTAGCGGGTCTCGGTCAGCGTCTCCTGGCCATCGGTGCCCTTGCGGACCCGGACCCGGCCGTAGCCCCGGTAGTCCGACCAGGTGCGGAACTTGTCCTTGGTCAAACCGTCGTCGTCCGCGTGCCGCCACGCCGCCCCGTCCAGGTACTCGTACGAGGTGATCACATCGGTGGCGCCGCCGGTCCAGTCGGACTCGATCACCTGGTTGACCACGTACGTGTTGAAGTACTCGGTGACGGTCTGCTTGGTGTACGGGTCCTCGGAGAGCACCGGATAGCAGCGCAGCGTGTTCGTCTGGGCCGAGGACGGCATCGTGCTGCCCTTGACGCACTGCGGATTCGAGTAGACCACCGAGATCTTCCCACCGGTCTCGGTCCAGATCGTCGCCAGCCGCATCCAGTACATCGGTGGCTTGCCATCGTCGGTCTGGTCGACCCTGTTCGGCCGCTGCACCCAGTCGAAGTTGACCTCGGGAACGCTTGTCGACCCACCGACCAGACCGGTGTGCTGGATGCTCTCCAACCACATCCCGTCCCGCGACCCGTCCCCGTTCGGCGGGAAGTTCTGGGCCAACGTCCACGACTCCACGTCGCCGGACACCCCGGCGACGCGCGTGCTGATCTTCGTCAGCCTCCGCTTCGACCAGAACGTCGGCCAGTACTGCCCGACGCAGTCTGAGCCCGTGCACTCCTGGTCCCACGGGACGTCCGGCCAGTTGTCATGATCCGTGCAGCTCGACAGGCATCGGTCCGCGGTGGTGAACAGGACCTGCGCGACCGGGGTCACCGACCGGTCGCTCGCTCCCCGGTCCCAGGTGCCGTAGTCGATCCGGGACAGCGTCGAGGCCCGGTCGTAGGTCACGTCGTCCGAGTCGGTGACGTTGGCCGCGTACTTGTTGGTCTCCTTGCTGTACCAGTACGACATGGTGCCGCCGTGGGTGTCCACGACATAGTCCAGGTTCCACCGCCACGCCTGGTCACAGTGGGCCGCCGCGAACGACGCGTTGTAGCACGGCTCGCCCGAATGGTTTCCGTACACCCGCACCTTGTTGGTGGAGTTCGTGGCGGCGCTCTGGCCGGGCAGGTCGTCGAGGCCGAAGAAATACTGGGTGCCGTCGGAGGTGGTGACCTTCCAGTGCTCGCCGTTGTTGTCGCCGTTCGAGGCGCCGGTCAGCTTCTCCACCTTGGACGCGTCGTCGTCCTTGAGCCGCCACGTCCCGCTCGCACCGTCCCGGACCAGTTCGGTGGAGCTGCCGTTCAGCGACAACACCGCGTTGTCGGTGCCCCAGCACAGGTCCCCGACCTGGTCGTCGTTGGTGGCACCGTTGCCGGTGTCCTCGGCACAGGACACATAGCGCCGCTCGACGAAGCCCGGCGAATACTCGAAGCCCTCGCCCAGCCAGGACGGCTGGTTGTTCGACGCGTCGCTGCGGCCGTCGACCGCGCTCGACGAGTACGACAGGGCCACATTCGGTGCCGGCCCCGGCGCCGGCGGCACCCGGACCGGGTACGACCAGGAGAAGTTTCCGCTCGATCCGCCGGCAGCCCAGGTGGACGACGCCTGCAACGAGGTGGCCCGGTAGTCGCCGGCTGGGCCGTTCGGCGCGGCCTGCAGCGCCACCAGCGCGGTGAAGTCACCGGCCTTGGCGGCTGCCACTCCGGGCTCATCAGCCCGCAGCTCGACCTCGGCGGAGACGCGCTTGTTCCTCGAATCGTTGCGGCTGGGCAGCGGCCGCCCAGCGCAGCCGGCAACGGTTGGCGTGGTCAAACCGCACTCGGGCACCGCCACCAGTCGCAGCCGGGTTGACCAGTCCGCGCCGAACACATCCGCGAAACCGGAGTAGTCGACGGTCACCACGACCCGGCCCGATGCGGTCGTCGAATCCGCCCGGCCGACCCGCAGCAGCACGGCGTCCCGCCAGGCCGCGTCGATGCTGGTCCGATCCAACACCTGCACCCTGGCCCGGGTGACCGGCTGTCCCGCACTCCGTGCGCCCGCGCCGGACACCGCCGAGGCGACCGGGGCGAGCCACACCGGCGTCCGACCTGCATGTGTCGACTTCGCCGCACCGGTGACCGCCCGGTCCGCAGTGGCGCCGTCGATGGCGACCTCGGCGGTTCCCGCGGCCGGCCATGTCGCGGCGGTCGCCCGGGCACGGTCAGCGCCCTGGGACAGGTCCGCCGGCCGAGCCTTTGCCTTGACCGGCCGCGTGGTGACCGGCCTCGGCTGCGTCACGCTCAGTTCCAGCGGCGTCGCCGACGCCTGCTCCGGCATCGCGACCAGCAGCGACGCCAGCACGGACAGCGCCGTTGCCGCCGCCAGACCGGCACGGCGGGACCGCCGCAGCCGCCGCAACCAGAGCCGCAACACGCCCCGAACCTGGCCGGCCGACCGGCGCCACCGCGCCTGACTTACCCGAGCGAGCATTGACGACCTCCGCCATCAGGGTTGAGCGGGAACCAACGAGCCAGAGCGTGCCGGACGCCGATCGGGCGGCCGGCGCACAGCAGATCATGAATTGTCGTAGAGAGCCCTGACCTCGCGGTCGGACATCGCACCCGCGTAGACGCTGACCTGGTCGATGTCGCCATGCAGGTGGGCATCGGATGCGCCGTTGCCGCCGACGTACAGGGATTGCGCCGACACGCCGCCGACCGCGCCGGTGGCCACGGTCTGCTGGCGCACCCCGTCGACGCCCTTACCCGGTTGGACGCGGATCGGACGCTACGAGCCGGTGTACAGGTTGTGCGCCTCGCGGTCGGACAGGGCGCCGGCGAAGACGACGATCTGGTCCAGATCGCCAGCGAAGTGCCCGCTCGTCGGCGACTCGGCGCCGACGTACAGCGGCTCGACGGAGACGGCGCCCACCGCGTTCGTGCCGACGGCCGCCTGCCGGACTCCGTCGACGTAGAGGCGTGCCTCGTGGGTTGCCGTGTCGAAGACGCCGCTGAGATGCACCCACGATCCCGCGACGGCGGGCGTGTCCGAGGAGGCCACCGCCAGCCCGCCGGCCGAGACCGAGAAGCGCCACTGCCCGCCGGCCGATCGGGACAGGCTGAGCGGACCCTCCCGCAGGACGACCTGCTCGGCGCCGTCGACGGCCGCCGGTCGTACCCAGGCGGAGATGCTGACCGACTGGTCGGTCGGGACAACCGGGCCGGCAGCGGTCACGGCGTAGCCGGGCTCCGCCGGGTCCGTGCCGTAACCGTCCGCGGCGTGGTTGAGCCACAGCGCCTCGTTGTCGTCCGGTCCAGCGAGGATGTAGCCCGCACTCTGTTCGGCCGAATACGGTTCGGTGCAGCCGGTCAGCTCCAGGGTCGACGCCCAGTAGCTGCTACTCCATACCGCGCCGCAGCCCAGATAGAGCTGCCCGTTGAAGTCCCAGTCGGCGACCTCGACGGGTGCGAGGATCCCGGCCACTTCCGGGATCCCGGTGGCCGGATCGGACTCGGTCCCCCACAGGTCGTCGAGGGTGAGCACCCGGTTCCAGACCCGGACGTCGGTGAGCTGGCCGATCCACGTCTGCCCGCGGCGGGACGTACCGTTCGCCGTCGCAACCCAGGCTGCGCCGATGGTCACCGGACCGGCGGCCGGCCACGCGGCGGTCCTCCGGATCTTGCGGCCGGCCTGCACCCCGTTGACGTACAGCACCGTCTCCCCCGTTGCGGCGTCGTAGGAGCCGGCCAGGTGGGTCCAGATGCCGATATCGGCCACGGTCAGGGCCGTGGCGGAACTCGCCACCGTCCACGTGGTCGAGGATCCCGTGTCCTCGGCCGGCAACGCGAAGGCCCATCTGGGCTCGCCCTTGACCATCCGGTAGCCGAGGTGGAAGGCGCTGCGGCTGCCGCCGGAGATGCCGACCGCAGTCTCGTTCCGGGTCGGCAGGTCCGGATCGGGGTCGCTCGGGTCGGCGTCGGCGAGCCGGACCCAGGCGGAGACGCTGTACGAGGCGCCGGTGTCCACCGCGGGCGCCGGCGCGGAGAACTGGGTGGCACCGTCGAAGGCGGGCGTCGCCTCGCCGATCCACCTGGTGTCGTACGTCCATCGGGCCGTTCCGTCGACGGTGAGCGAGCCACCGCCGACAACGTCCTTCAGATAGTGCCCGTCGAAGGTGTCCAGCGGCCAGTGCGCCACCGAGGAGGAGGGAGCATCCACGATGAAGCTGTAGTGGGCGGTGTCGCTTCGCCGGCCCGTCGAGTCGACGGTGTAGACCTCCAACACGTTGAGCCCGTACGACGGCGGGGTCAGGGTCACCGTGTACGACGCGCCCGCCGGCACGGTCACCGTGGTCAGCGGGTTGGGCGAGCCGGCGAAGCCGTGGACGTACTTCACCACGTCCGGGGAACCCGGGGTGAAGGTGAACGAGCCCGCGACTCCCGCTCCGCCGTGCGCAACCCCGTCGGCAGGGTAGTCCGCGGAGGACACTCCGGGAGGCGCGGCGAGCACGAGCGGCGCCACGCCGCCGGAGCCGACCGGGGACGCGCCGACATCCGATGTGGCGGCGGCCGGTCCGGCCACCAGGGCCGGACCCAGACCCACGACGACGGCGGCGACCAACCACGACGAAACGCGTCGCTGCGACGATGACACGACCAGGACCTCCCCAGGTGCCGCGCGACACTCCCCGCAGGAGGTCCGTCACGACAGGTGGTCGACAGATTAACGATCTTCACAATCCGGGGGAAGCCGATTTCTCAGGTTCTCAGGCCGGCGGAGGGACCCGGCCGAACCAGGTGATCCCCTGGCCGTGTCCGCGGGTCCAGGCCAGCGGCCGGCCGTCCAGCGCGAGCACGTTGTACGCCGCGTCGTCCGGCGGTTCCGGCAACCCGTCGTACGGCAGCACGTCCGGCGCCTCCACCGAGATCCAGCGCGCGGGCAGCCCGCGTACCAGATCCACAAAGGCCGCCCGGCGCGGCGCCGGCACCTGATAGAGCACGCTGGTGTGCAGGACGACCAGGGTCGCACCGGCCGGCGCCCGCGCGACCAGCGCCGGCAGGTCGTCCACCAGGTCGCCGCGGACCAGCAGCGGCGGGTCGGCCGCGGCCACCGCGGCGGCGGCCCGCAGCCGGGCACGCCGGTGGGCGTGCTCGGGCCAGATCAGCGCATCCAGCCACGCGAGGTCCGCCGGTTCGGTCACGTCGAGCGGGTTCAGGTCGAGACCGGCCCGCCACACCACCCGGGGTACGCGGTCCGGCGGCGCGATCCCGCTCGCGGCGCAGTCCAGCACCGGCTCGCCGGCACCGATCCGGTGCCGGCCGTAGCGGTAGGCGTACCGGTCGGGGTAGAGGCACAGCCCGGCGGAGGCGCCGACCTCCAGCAGCGCGAGCGGCTGCGGCAGTGCGGCCAGGACCGGCAGCAGTACGGCGCACCGCCCGGCCTCGTTCGTCTGGGTGGCCCGGGTGCGCATCCCGGACGCGATGGCCGGCCAGTTCGCCAGCACGTGTTCGCGGAACGCCGCCGGCTCGTCGACCGGCCCGCCCAGCAGGCGGACCACCCCGAACAGCAGGTTGGGTTGGCGCTTGCCGGGTGGCAGCGTGCCGAGCAGGTCGAGCAGGTCGCCGTCGCGGGACACGGCCTCCGACAGCCGCTGGTACGTCGGGGACACCCCGCGGGCCTCCCGAGCGGCGAACTCGGCGTACCACCTGGCGATCGTCATTCCCCGATGGTGGCAGACCCGCAGACCGGTCCGGGCCGGCGTTCCACGGTGTTGATCGTGGAACGCCGGCCCGGGGCGGGTCACGGTCGAGCGGTTCGGCGTCGCGTCAGCGCCGAGGCCGCCGGATGTCAGCTACAACCGCTGGTGGAGCCGCAGCCCTCGCAGACGTAGCAGCTGCCGGCGGGGCGCATCTTCGTGCCGCAGGTGAAGCAGAGCGGCGCGTCGGCGGCCTTGCCGATCACCGCCTCCAGCAGTTCGGTGGAGGAGCCCACCGACGGCGCCGGCTTGGCCGCCGCCACCTCGGGTGACCCGGCGACCGCCGCGGCCTCGGGACCGCTGGTCACCTCTTCCTCCGGCCGGTTCTCGACCGGCGCGGACGCGGCCATCGCGGCCAGGTCCACCCCGCTGTCGGCCTCGCTCTCCGCGCGCAGTTGGGCGGCCCGCTCCTTGGCGGTGAAGATGCCCAGCTCGGCGCGGGTGTCGTAGGGCAGGAAGTCCAGCGCCAGCCGGCGGAAGATGTAGTCCATCACCGAGGCGGCCATCCGGACGTCCGGGTCGTCGGTCATCCCGGCCGGCTCGAACCGCATGTTGGTGAACTTGCTGACGTACGTCTCCAGCGGCACCCCGTACTGCAGGCCGATCGAGATGGCCACCGAGAAGGCGTCCATCACCCCGGCCAGGGTGGAGCCTTGCTTGGACATCTTGAGGAAGACCTCGCCGAGGCCGTCGTCCGGGTACGACGAGGCGGTGAGGTAGCCCTCGGCGCCGCCGACCGAGAACGAGACGGTCTCGGAGGGCCGCTTCTTCGGCAGCCGCTTGCGGACCGGCCGGTACTCGACCACCTTCTCGACGACCTTCTCCACCTGGACCGGCAGCGCCTCGGTGACCTTCTTGGACTTCGCGGCCGAGAGCGGCTGGCCCACCTTGCAGTTGTCGCGGTAGATGGCCAGCGCCTTGAGGCCGAGCTTCCAGCCCTCGAAGTAGATCTTCTCGACGTCCTCGACGGTCGCCGCCTCGGGCATGTTCACGGTCTTCGAGATGGCGCCCGAGATGAACGGCTGGACGGCCGCCATCATCCGCACGTGCCCCATCGGGGCGATGGACCGCTCGCCCATGGCGCAGTCGAACACCGGGTAGTGCTCGGTCTTGAGGCCGGGGGCGTCCACCACGTGGCCGCGGTCGGCGATGTGCTCGACGATCGCCTCGACCTGCTCTTCCGGGTAGCCGAGGCTGCGCAGCGCCCGCGGGACGGTCTGGTTGACGATCTGCATGGAACCGCCGCCGACCAGCTTCTTGAACTTCACCAGCGCCAGGTCCGGCTCGACCCCGGTGGTGTCGCAGTCCATCATCAGCCCGATGGTCCCGGTGGGCGCCAGGACCGAGGCCTGCGCGTTGCGCCAGCCGTTCTTCTCACCGGTCTTGTTGCCCCGGGTCCACTGCCGGCCGGCCTCCGCGAGGATCGCCGTGGCCACCGGCCCGGTGGGCTTGATCTCGTCGTTCGCCGCGGCGTGCTTGCGCATCACCCGCCTGTGCGGCTCCGCGTTGCGGGCGTAGCCCTCGTACGCGCCGACCACGCCGGCCAGTTCGGCCGAGCGCCGGTACGCGGTGCCGGTCATCAGCGAGGTGATGGCGGCGGCCACCGAGCGGCCCTGCTCGGAGTCGTACGGCAGGCCGGAGGCCATCAGCAGCGCGCCGAGGTTCGCGTACCCGATGCCGAGTTGCCGGTAGGCCCGGGTGGTCTCGCCGATCTTCTCGGTGGGGAAGTCGGCGAAGCAGATCGAGATGTCCATCGCGGTGATGACGAGTTCCACCGAGCGGACGAACTTCTCCACCTCGAAGCTGCCGTCGGCGCGCAGGAACTTCATCAGGTTCAGCGAGGCCAGGTTGCACGAGGAGTTGTCCAGGTGCAGGTACTCCGAGCACGGGTTCGACGCGGTGATCCGGCCGGTCTCGGGGCAGGTGTGCCAGTCGTTGATGGTGTCGTCGTACTGCAGGCCGGGGTCGGCGCACTCCCAGGCGGCCTGGGAGATCGTCCGGAACAGCTTCTGGGCGTCGATGCTCTCGATCACCGCGCCGTCCAGCCGTCCGCGCAGGTCGAACGTGCCGCCGTCGGAGACGGCCCGCATGAACTCGTCGGAGACCCGGACCGAGTTGTTGGCGTTCTGGTACTGCACGCTGACGATGTCCGAGCCGCCCAGGTCCATGTCGAAGCCGGCGTCCCGCAGGGCGCGGATCTTGTTCTCCTCGCGCGCCTTGGTGAGGACGAACTCCTCCACGTCGGGGTGGTCGACGTCCAGGATGACCATCTTGGCGGCCCGCCGGGTGGCGCCGCCGGACTTGATGGTGCCGGCCGAGGCGTCGGCGCCGCGCATGAAGCTGACCGGGCCGGAGGCGGTGCCGCCCGAGGAGAGCAGTTCCTTCGAGGAACGGATGCGGGACAGGTTGACCCCGGAGCCGGAGCCGCCCTTGAAGATCAGCCCCTCCTCCTTGTACCAGTCCAGGATCGAGTCCATCGAGTCGTCGACGGCGAGGATGAAGCAGGCCGAGACCTGCTGCGGGGAGCTGGTGCCGACGTTGAACCAGACCGGCGAGTTGAAGCTGAACACCTGGTGCAGCAGCATCCAGGTCAGCTCGTGCTCGAAGATCTCCGCGTCGGCCGGGGTGGCGAAGTATCCGTGCTGCTCCCCCGCCGACCGGTAGGTCCGCACCACCCGGTCGATGAGCTGCTTGAGCGACCACTCCCGCTCCGGGGTGCCGACGGCCCCCCGGAAGTACTTGGTGGTCACGATGTTGGCCGCGTTGACGCTCCACGCCTCGGGGAACTCGACGCCGCGCTGCTCGAAGTTGATCGAGCCGTCCCGCCAGTTCGTCATGACGACGTCCCGGCGCTCCCAGTTCACCTCGTCGTACGGGTGGGTCCCCTCGGTGGTCCACACCCGGCCCACGGTAAGCCCGCTCACGCTGGCGCGCGTCCGACTCCTGCTACTTGTTGTCACGCCTTCCCCCGGCATCTCATCCGCCCCCTCACGCGCGCCGCAGCCGCGGCGCGTCCGGCTTTTCACTAACTCGGCTCGGTTCAGCCCGGCACGGCCGCCGACCGGTCGGCGGCCGCCCGGTCCCGGGCCGCCGCGCGCAGCGTCTCGATCTCGCGCTCGAAATCGGCCAACGATTCGAACGACCGGTAGACGCTGGCAAACCGCAGGTAGGCCACC
This sequence comes from Plantactinospora sp. KBS50, assembly GCF_002285795.1. Classification (GTDB taxonomy): domain Bacteria; phylum Actinomycetota; class Actinomycetes; order Mycobacteriales; family Micromonosporaceae; genus KBS50. The sequence goes on along the minus strand of NZ_CP022961.1, from coordinate 1,752,190 downwards.
TCGTCCAGGTCGCGCAGCGGACCCAGGATGGCCAGCCCGACCTCGTGGCTGGGCACCTCGGCCGCGCCCTTGGCCCGGACCGTCTCCTCCACCCGCTGTGCGAGCAGGGCGATCGAGTCGTCGTCGACCGGCCGGCCCTGGCAGGCCTTGCGTACGCCGCCGATGATCTTCGTACGGCTGAACGGCTCGGTCACCCCGCTGCGCTTCACCACGGCCAGCACCGCCTCCTCGACGGTGGTGAACCGTTTGCCGCACTCGGAGCAGGAGCGCCGCCGACGGATCAGCTGACCGTCGTCGGCCTCCCGGGAGTCCACCACCCGGGAGTCGGCGTGCCGGCAGTACGGGCAGCGCATCGCCGATCTCCCTCCGTTGTCGCGGTTACCTGCCGGGCGTGTCCACGCCCTGTGATGTCGCGCCTCGGGTGGCCCGCCCCGTCCCGGACCGAAGCGGCACGGGGCGTTCTCCGGCGCGCTTCAGGGCACGCCCGACGCCCCACGGCGGGCCTCGTCGAGGTCGCCGCAGGCTGCGGTGTCCGGGGATGCGGTGCGTAGTCAAACCCAACTTGTGGACGACTTACACCCTTGTCACTACTACATCTTGGGGTCGACCGTATGCCGGTGCGGCCCCGTGGTCAAGTTGCCCGGCGCGTACCGGCGCGTCGTCACCGGGCCGGCAGGACACGACGGCGGTGGGTCACCGGCAGGGACCGGCGTCGACCTCGCCGGCTCGGTCACCGGCCCGCTCCCGGACCCACCCGGGGACCGCCGCGCAGTGATCAACGCCACGCCGGCAGCAGGAGTTGTTGACCCGTGTAGACGGTGTAGCCGTCCAGGTCATTGAGCCGGCGGATCTCGGCGACGACGGCGATCGGGTTGCGGCCGGGCAGTTGCCGCTCGGCGATGGCCCAGAGGGTGTCGCCCTCGCGGACCACGGTGGCGGTGGGAGCCCCGGACCCCGGGCCGGCCGCCCGGGAGGCGGGGGCGAGCAGCGCCACCAGGCCGGCCAGCAGCAGCGCCAGCGCACCGACCAGCACGACGCGACCGCGCCTGGTCAGGCGCAGCGGCGGTGCCGCCGGGCGCCGCCGGGTCGCGCGGCGCGCAAGATGCAGGCCGCGGGGAAGCTCGCCACCGGCGCGGCGATGTGCCACGCCCGGCCGTCCCGATGCCCCTGTCGCGACCACGGCGACCTCCCAAGATCGAACAGCAGTTCGATAGTACGGACGTACGATGGTGTATCAGAACAGGCGTACGGATGTCGAGGGATGCGGGCACGACACGCCGATCGAAGGTCGTACAGATGTTTGAAACTGTCCGATCTCCCCGATACCGTCGTCACCAACCACCGGTGATCGCACCGGGTTGAACCCCGCACGAGGGTGAAACCGGGCAGATCCGCCCGGATCGCTCACCGCCGCACCACCGTCGACCAGGGAGGACGGACGTGTCGACCGACGAGGGCACCAACGGGCAGAAGCACCCGCAGAAGGGGGTCGCCAGTGCCGCCGGGTCCGCGACCCGTCGTCGGGCCGGCTCCCGCTCCCGGGGCGGCGAGGCCGGGCTGCGCGCCGTGACCCCGGTGGTGAGCACCTTCCCGGACCCGAGCGCCGTCGACCTGACCGCCCGGCAGCGCCGGATCCTCGACTTCATCCGCAACTGGGTGGAGCGCTACGGATACCCGCCCAGCGTGCGGGAGATCGGCGAGGCTGTCGGCCTGGTCTCCCCGTCCAGCGTCGCCTACCAGCTCAAGGAGCTGGAGCGGAAGGGATTCCTGCGGCGGGACCCGAACCGGCCGCGGGCGGTGGACGTCCGGCCGCCCAGCGACCTGGTCGACGACGAGGCGTCCCGGGCGCATCGGCCCCGGCCGGCGTACGTGCCGATGCTGGGCAGGATCGCCGCCGGTGGCCCGATCCTGGCCGAGCAGGCCGTCGAGGACGTCTTCCCGCTGCCCCGCGAGCTGGTCGGGGAGGGCGAGGTCTTCATGCTCCAGGTCAAGGGCGATTCGATGATCGACGCCGCGATCTGTGACGGCGACTGGGTCGTGGTGCGCCAGCAGCCGACCGCCGACGCCGGGGAGATCGTGGCCGCCATGCTCGACGGCGAGGCGACCGTGAAGACCTACCGCCGCCGCGACGGACATGTCTGGCTGATGCCGCAGAACCCGGCCTTCGACCCGATTCCCGGCGACGACGCCACCATCATGGGCCGGGTCGTCGCGGTGCTGCGGCGGATCTGACGGTACGGGTCGCGCCGCGACCCGACGGCGCCGGGATCCACCCGGATCCCGGCGGCCCGCTCAGCGGTATCCGTACTCGTCGTCGCCGTAGCCGCCGGGCGGTCCGCCCTGGTTTCCCTGACCCGGGTCGCCGTAGCCGCCGGGCTGCTGCCCGGGGCCGGCGTGCCGCCGCCGGCCCGGCTCCGCGTCCTCCCGGTGCCCCCGGGACTGCCCGCCGTACTCCCCGGGCGGCGGACCGTAGCCACCCCCGCCGGAGCCGCCGTAGACGTTGCCGTTCGCGCCGGCGTTACCACCGCCGGGACCCGCGTCGCCGCCGTATCCCGGACGGCCGCCGCCGTACACCCCGCCGCCGGCTGGCCCGCCGCCACCCCGTCGGGAGCCGGGGCCCTGCGGATAGCCGGGCGGGGCGGGTGGTGGCACCGGCCGCCCGGGCGGCGGCTGGGCGCGGCCGGCGCCGGGACCGTCGGCCGGGCCGGGTCCGGGGGCGCCGCCGTACACCGATCCGCCGCCGGCCCGTCCCCCGCCGTACACGCCGGGGGGTCGCCGCGGGCCGGCGTCGCCCGGGCCGTACCTGCCGGCGTCCGGCCGGTCCCAGCCCGGCTCCGGCGGGTTGGCCGCGGGCCAGCCGGCGCTCGGGCCCTCGCCGCGCTCCGGTGGGCGGCCGTATCCGGCCGGCACGGCGTCCGGTTCGTCCGGCCCGCGGCGGCGGGAGCGCAGGATCCCGAACACCCCCGCGAGGACCAGCAGCAGCCCGAACACGCCGACCGCACCGATCAGGTAGGTGATGTCGTCCAGGTCCAGTTGGGTGCTCCAGGCGGCGCCGGCGGTCGAGCCGGAGAGCGCGCCGAACCGCGGCCCCTGTTGCACCGCTCCCACGGCCGCCTCGGCCGGGGCGCCGGACAGGACGGACGCACCCAGAGCAGCCAGGGCAACCGCGATCGAGGAGAGGGCACGCCGCATCGGGCAAGTGTCGCACGCCCGCCCGGGTGCCCGAGATACCCGGGTTGCCCTCACCCGCGGCGCTCGGCGGCGTCCGGTACGCCGCCGTCCCGGGCGGTCGCCGACGGCTCAGCGCCGCCCGTCGCGCCCGTCGCGCCGAGCCCGACCAGGTACGGCGCCAGCTCGGCGGCCAGCGACTCGGTCACCCGTACGTGCAGCACGGTCCCCTCGCCGGTGTGTGCCGAGCTGAGCACCTCGCCGTCCCGGTGCACCCGGGCCACCAGGTCACCCCGGTCGTACGGCAGGACGGCCCGGATCTCCACGGCGGGCCGGGGCAACCGGGCCTCGATGCCGGCGCGCAGATCGTCGATCCCGCGCCCGGCCCGGGCGGACACCAGGATCGCCTCCGGCCAGGTCCGCTTGAGCCGCAGCAGCGTCTCCTCGTCCGCGGCGTCGGTCTTGTTCACCACCAGCAGCTCGGGCAGCCGGTCGGCGCCCACCTCGGCGAGCACCTCGCGGACCGCCCGGACCTGCTCCTCCGGATCCGGGTGCGCGCCGTCGACCACGTGCACCACGAGATCGGCCTCGGCGACCTCCTCCAGCGTCGAGCGGAACGCCTCGACGATCTGGTGCGGCAGGTGCCGGACGAAGCCGACCGTGTCCGACAGCGTGTAGATCCGGCCGTCGGCCGTGCGGGAGCGCCGGGTGGTCGGATCCAGGGTGGCGAACAGCGCGTCCTCGACCAGCACGCCCGCCCCGGTCAGCCGGTTGAGCAGGCTCGACTTGCCGGCGTTCGTGTAGCCGGCGATGGCCACCGCCGGCACCGCGTTGCGGGACCGGCGGGCGCGCTTGGTCTGCCGGACCCGGCGCATGTCCTTGATCTCGCGGCGGAGCCGGGCGATGCGGGTGCGCAGCCGACGCCGGTCGGTCTCCAGCTTCGTCTCGCCCGGGCCACGCAGGCCGACACCGCCGGCCCCGCCGACGCGGGCGCTGCCGCCGCTCTGCCGGGACAGCGTCTCGCCCCAGCCGCGCAGCCGGGGCAGCAGGTATTCGAGCTGGGCCAGCTCGACCTGCGCCTTGCCCTCCTTGCTCTTGGCGTGCTGGGCGAAGATGTCCAGGATCAGCGCGGTCCGGTCGACCACCTTGACCTTGGTGCGCTGCTCCAGGTTGCGCAGCTGGGACGGGGACAGTTCACCGTCGCAGATCACCGTGTCGGCGCCGGTGCCGGTGACCACCGACCCCAGATCGTCGACCTTGCCGCGGCCGATGTAGGTGGCCGGGTCGGGCCGGTTGCGCCGCTGGATCAGCCCCTCCAGTACCTGCGACCCGGCGGTCTCGGCGAGCGCCGCCAGCTCGGTGAGGGAGTTCTCGGCGTCGGTGACGGTCCCCTCGGTCCAGACCCCCACCAGGACCACCCGTTCCAGCCGGAGCTGCCGGTACTCGACCTCGGTGATGTCCGTGAGCTCGGTGGACAGGCCCGCCACGCGGCGCAGCGCCTGACGGTCCTCCAGCTCCCACTCGCCGGCGGTACCGTCGAGGTCCTCGCCCGCCAACCGGACGAAGCTGTCCTGATCTCGCAAGCCTGTCTCCTGTCGATGAGGGTTCGTCGCGGATCAATCGTGACACGCGCACCAGGCCCACGCACCCGCTATATCGGGTGGGTCGGCAACCCCGCCACCCGGGCCGGCGGTCACCCCCAGCGGCGTGCCGCCGGAGCGAACGCGGGAGAATGCCCCTCGCGGTCGCCGACGACCGCCAGAGTTGGACGACGGAGGAGTGTCGTGGCGATCAGCCGACTGCCGAGTGCCGGGTTCTCGATCACCGTTCGGGTCAGCGTGACCGCGGACGCCTCGGCCATCGGTCGGCTCACCACCTCGGTGGGCTCCTCGGGCGCCATCGTCACCGCGCTGGACGTGGTGGACTCCGACCACACCTCGGTGACCGTCGACCTGACCTGCGACACAGCCGACGCCGGCCACGCCGACCAGGTGGTCGCGGCGCTGCGCGAACTGGCCGGCGTGGACGTCCGCAAGGTCTCCGACCGGACCTTCCTGCTGCACCTGGGCGGCAAGATCGAGGTGACCCCCAAGGTCGCGCTGCGCAACCGGGACGAGCTGTCCCGGGCGTACACGCCGGGGGTGGCCCGGGTCTGCCTGGCGATCGCGGAGAACCCTGCGGACGCCCGGCGGCTGACCATCAAGCGCAACACGGTCGCCGTGGTCACCGACGGCTCCGCGGTGCTCGGCCTCGGGAACATCGGCCCGGCCGCGTCCCTGCCCGTGATGGAGGGCAAGGCCGCCCTGTTCAAGCGCTTCGGCGGGGTGGACGCCTGGCCGGTGGTGCTCGACACGCAGGACACCGAGGAGATCATCTCGATCGTCAAGGCCATCGCGCCCGCGTACGGCGGGATCAACCTGGAGGACATCGCCGCGCCGCGCTGCTTCGAGATCGAGGCCCGGCTGCGGGAGGCGCTGGACATCCCGGTCTTCCACGACGACCAGCACGGTACGGCGATCGTGGTGCTGGCCGCGCTGACCAACGCGCTGCGGGTGGTGGACAAGCGTCTCGCGGACGTCCGGGTGGTGGTCTCCGGCGCCGGGGCGGCCGGCACGGCCATCATGAAGCTGCTGCTCCGCGAGGGTGTCGGCGACATCGTCGCGTACGACCGGCAGGGCGCGCTGCACCGCGGGCAGTCCGATCTGAACCCGGCCTGGCAGTGGCTCGCCGAGCACACCAACCGGGACAACTACGCGGGCGACCTGGCCGGGGCGGTACGCGGCGCCGACGTGTTCATCGGGGTGAGCGCGCCGAACCTGCTCAGCGGGGACGACATCGCCACCATGGCCAAGGACGCCATCGTCTTCGCGCTGGCCAACCCCGACCCGGAGGTCGATCCGCGGGAGGCACGCAAGCACGCCGCGGTGGTGGCCACCGGCCGGTCGGACCAGCCCAACCAGATCAACAACGTGCTGGCGTTCCCGGGCGTGTTCCGCGGCATGCTGGACGCGCACGCCGAGGAGTTCACCGACGAGATGGCCCTGGCCGCGGCCCGGGCGATCGCCGACGTGGTGGGCGAGGACCGGGTGAACCCCACGGTGATCGTGCCCAGCGTCTTCGACTCGCGGGTGGCGCCGGCCGTGTCCGCCGCCGTCCGGGCCGCGGCCCAGACGCCCCCGCCGCCGCCGGCCGCCGATCCGGGGCCGGCCGACCTGCCGCAGATCGCGGCCCGGGACAGCGCCGCCACCGAGCCGCTGCCACACTGACCGGCCGGGCCGCGCCGATCGGGCCCCTCAGGCGCGGTGCGACGCGAGCGCCGCGGTGTCGATCTCGCCGCTGGCGACCAGGACGGCCGGCCCGGACAGCCAGCACGAGGTCTCCTCGACGGTGACCACCAGCCGGCCGCCGGGCACGTCCACGGTCACCGTCCCGGTGTCCCGGCCGGCCTGCCGGAGCACCACGGCGGCCACGGCACAGGCACCGGTACCGCAGGACAGGGTCTCGGCCGAGCCGCGCTCGTGGACCCGCATCCGCACGTGCGGGTCCGCCGGCGCGCCGCCGGCACCGTCCGGCACGCCCGCGGAGCCTTCCGGTACGCCGGCGGAGCCCTCCGCCGGCTCGACGAACTCGACGTTCACCCCGGCCGCGAACAGCACCGGGTCGAAGCCGGGCGGGCGGGTCAGATCGAGATCGGCCAGTGCGATCCCGGCCGGCAGCGGACAGACCAGGTGCGGGTTGCCCACGTCCACGGCGCTGCCGGCCAGCCGCCGGCCACCCACCTCGGCGGTGGACCCGCCGTACACCCGGGGGCGGCTCATCTGCACGCAGACGCCGTCACCGTCGACCCGGGTGCGCACCACGCCGGCCCGGGTCGCGACCGGCGGCGCCGGTTCGGCGGCGAGACCGTGGGTCAGCAGGTACCGGACGAAGACCCGGGCGCCGTTGCCGCACATCTCGGCGAGGGAACCGTCGGCGTTGCGGTAGTCCATGAACCACTCGGCCTCATCCGCGTACCGCGCCGCCTCGGGATGCCCGGCCGAGCGCACCACCCGCAGCACCCCGTCGGCGCCCAGCCCGAACCGGCGGTCGCAGAGCCCGGCCACCAGCTCCGGGGTCAGGGTGAGCCGACCCTGCGGGTCGGGGATGATCACGAAGTCGTTGCCGGTGCCGTGGCCCTTGGTGAACTGCACGGTGCCATTCTTGCTCAGGGACTGTCGGGGCTCCCGACGGTCCCCGAACCGGCGGCGCCGGACAGCGCGGCCAGGGCGGCCGGGACGAGGTCCGGGCGGTCACCGTCGAGCCAGACGATCCGCGGGTCGCGGCGGAACCAGGAGCGCTGCCGGCGGACGAACCGGCGGGTCGCCCGGACGGTCTCGGCGCGGGCCTGTTCGGGCGACAGCTCCCCGTCCAGTTCCCGCAGGACCTGCTGGTAGCCGAGCGCGCGGCCGGCGGTACGCCCCGACCGCAGCCCCGCGTCGGCCAACCGGCGGACCTCGTCGACAAGGCCCTGTTCCCACATCCGGTCGGCCCGCCGGGCGATCCGCTCGTCCAGCACGGGCGTGTCGAGGTCCACCCCGAGCTGCACCGCCGGGTAGTACGGCCGCGGTTGCGGCAGCACGGACCGGAACGGCCCGCCGGTCAGCTCGATCACCTCCAGGGCGCGCACGATCCGCCGGCCGTTGCCGGGCAGGATCTGTGCCGCCGCGGCGGGGTCGGCCGAGCGCAGCCGGTCGTACAGAGGGGCCGGCCCGGTCAGCGCCAGTTCCCGCTCCAGCCGGTCGCGGAGCGCGGGATCGGTGCCGGGAAACTCGAACTCGTCCAGCACCGCCCGGACGTACAGGCCGGAGCCGCCGACCAGCAGCGGCACCCGGCCCCGGGCCAGGATGTCGTCGAGGGCCGCCCGGGCGATCCGCTGGTACGCCGCCACGCTGGCCGGCTCGGTGATGTCCCAGATGTCCAGCACGTGGTGCGGCACCCCGGCCCGCTCCGCCGGGGTCAGCTTGGCGGTGCCGACGTCCATCCCCCGGTAGAGCTGCATGGAGTCGGCGTTGACGACCTCGGCGCCGAGCGCCTGGGCGAGCGCGATGCTCAAGCCCGACTTGCCGGCGGCGGTGGGGCCGACGATGGCGATGACCGGGGACACGGACATACCGTATCCGGGCCGCCCGTACCCGGAACCCGCCCGGCCAGGCGGACGGTCGCCCGGACGCACGGCGTAGGACACCATATGGTCACGGTCGGCGACAGGCGCTCGACGAGAGCGGGGGCACACCTGTGACAATGCCGGGTGGAAACTTCCGTGCAACAAGGCTGCGCTGTGGCGGCGCCCCGCGACTCCGCGGCGGCTCCGGGAGAACGAGGATGGGCACATGACTGACTGGACTGCCTTCGGACGGGTGGACGCGGACGGCACGGTCTACGTCAAGACCGCCGAGGGCGAACGGGTGGTCGGTTCGTGGCAGGCCGGTTCCCCGGAGGAGGGGCTCGCGCACTTCGCCCGGCGCTTCGCCGACCTGGTGACCGAGGTCGACCTGACCGAGGCCCGGCTCAACTCCGGCGCAGCCGATCCCGCCCACTCGCTGTCCACGTTCCGCCGGATCCGGACCTCGCTGGCCGAGGCGCACGTCGTGGGCGACATCGACGCGCTGGGCGCCCGGCTGGAGAAGCTCTGCTCGTTCGCCGAGGAGAAGGCCGGCGAGGCCCGCGCGGCCCGGGACGCCGCCCGCGCGGAGGCGGTGGCCCGCAAGACCGCCCTGGTCGAGGAGGCCGAGAAGCTGGCCGCCGAGTCCACCGGCTGGAAGACCGCCGGCGACCGGCTCAAGGAGATCCTCGACGAGTGGAAGACCATCCGCGGCGTCGAGAAGAAGGCCGACGGCGAGCTGTGGAAGCGGTTCGCGGCCGCCCGGGACGCCTTCACCCGCCGCCGCGGCGCCCACTTCGCCAGCCTCGACGCCCAGCGCAAGCAGGCGCAGGGCGTCAAGGAGGAACTGGTCGGCCAGGCCGAGACGCTTGCCTCGTCGACCGAATGGGGGCCGACGGCCACGGCGCTGAAGGACCTGATGGCACAGTGGAAGGCCGCACCGCGCGCCTCCAAGGAGGCCGAGCAGCGGCTGTGGGAACGGTTCCGCGCCGCCCAGGACGCCTTCTTCAGCCGGCGCAGCGAGGTCTTCTCCGCCCGCGACAACGAGCAGCGGGCCAACCTGGACCGCAAGCAGGCGCTGCTGGCCGAGGCAGAGGCGCTGGACGTGGACGCCGACCCGCGGGGCGCGCAGAACCGGCTGCGGGAGATCCAGGGCCAGTGGCACGAGGTCGGCCGGGTGCCGCGGGAGGCGATGACCGGGCTGGACCGCCGGTTGCGGGCCGTGGACGAGAAGGTACGTCAGGCCATGGACTCGGCGTGGCGGCGTACCGAGCCCTCCGCCAACCCGCTGCTGGCGCAGATGCGGGACCAGGTGGCGGAGGCGGAGCAGCGGCTGACCCGGGCGCGGGCGGCCGGCGACGCCAAGCGGATCCGCGAGGCCGAACGGGCGCTGGAGTCCAAGCAGCAGTTCCTGCGGCTGGCCGAACAGAGCAGCTAGCTGGTCGACGCTCCCTGGACGGGACCGGACGCGGGACGGGACCGGACGCGCCACGCCGCCGCGCCACGCCGCGACGGCCCGACGGCCCGGTGGCCCGGTGGTCCGGGGTCGTGGAGGCGCGGGGTCGCGGCGCCGGACCGGGTACGGCGTTGACGCCGGCATCGACGGCGATCAGAATGGGTCGCGGAGCCGGGGCAGTGTGACAGGTACACGGTCCGGGGGTTCACATCGCACGTGCCCCCCGCCGTCGCGCCGTCGCGCCCGTGCGTGCTCGCCGATCCACGACGGTCCGGGCACCATGACCAGCTCAAGGAGCTCACGCGATGTCTCGTACCCCCCGGTCGGCGCTGCTTGCCGGCCTGCTCACCGCGGCGCTGGCCGCGGCCGGCGGCGCGGTCGCCGCGGTGGTGGTGGCGCCGGTCGCCGCCATCGCCGCCGGCACCGGCACCGGATACCTGCACACCAGCGGCAACAAGATCGTTGACAGCACCGGCGCCACCGTGCGGTTGACCGGCCTCAACTGGTTCGGGATGGAGACCGACAACAAGACCTTCCACGGTCTGTGGTCCAGCAACCCGTGGAAGGGCCAGCTCGACCAGATGGCGCAGCTGGGCTACAACACCATCCGGGTGCCGTTCTCCGACGACGCGCTCAAGCCCGGTGCCCAGGCCACCAGCATCAACGACTACGTGAACCCGGACCTCATCGGGCTCAGCCCGCTGCAGATCCTGGACAAGGTCGTCGACTACGCGGGCCAGAAGGGGATGCGGATCATCCTGGACCGGCACCGGCCGACGGCCGCCGGGCAGACCGCCCTCTGGTACACCTCCGCGGTGCCGGAGAGCACCTGGCTCGCCAACTGGCGGTCGCTGGCCCAGCACTACGCCGGCAACACCACCGTGATCGGGGCGGACCTGCACAACGAGCCGCACGCCGACGGCACCAACCCGAACGCCACCGGCTCGTGCTGGGGCTGCGGGGACACCGCCCGGGACTGGCGGCTGGCCGCCGAACGCGCCGGCAACGCCATCCTGGCGGTCCAGCCCAACTGGCTCATCTTCGTCGAGGGGGTGAGCTGCCCGAGCGGCGGCCTCTCCAACGTCTGGGACAACGACCCGAGCAACGACGAGGACTGCGGCTGGTGGGGTGGCAACCTCACCAGGGCCGGCGAGTTCCCGGTCCGGCTGAACGTCGCGAACCGGCTGGTCTACTCCCCGCACGAGTACGCCATCTCGGTCTACCACCAGACGTGGTTCGACGACCCGTCGTACCCGGCCAACCTGCCGGCCATCTGGGACAAGTACTGGGGCTACCTCTACAAGCAGAACATCGCGCCGATCATGGTGGGCGAGTTCGGCAGCACGTTGCAGGACCCCAAGGACAAGGTGTGGTTGCAGAACCTGATGGCCTACATGGGCAGCGGCGTCAACGGGATGTCGTTCACCTACTGGGCCTGGAACCCGAACTCGGGTGACACCGGCGGCATCCTGAAGGACGACTGGATCACCGTCGACACCGCCAAGCAGTCGATCCTGCAGCCGTACCTGATCCCGCCGAGCGGCAGCGGCAACCCGACCGGCAGCCCCACGTCCGGGCCGACCGGCGGACCGACGAGCAGCCCGACCAGCAGCCCCACCAGCAGCCCGACCGGCGGACCGACCACGCCGGCGCCCGCGGGTGCCTGCACCGCCAGCTACAGCCAGATCAACGCCTGGCAGGGCGGTTTCCAGGGCGAGCTGACGGTGAAGAACACCGGTGCCTCCGCGGTCAACCCGTGGTCGGTCACCTGGACCTGGCCGTCCGGGGTCACCCTGGCCAGCGGCTGGAACGCCACGGTCACCCAGTCCGGGACCACGGTCACGGCCGCCGCGCCGAGCTACGCCCCGTCGCTCGCCGCCGGCGCGTCGGTGACGATCGGCTTCACCGCGAACGGCACGGCCAGCGCGCCGGCCACGGTCAAGCTCTCCGGCAGCGCCTGCTGATCCGGGCGGAACGGCCCTTCCCGGCGCGCGTCCGCGCGCCGGGAAGGGCCGTTCCGTGCGCCCGACAGAGCCGTCCGATCGATTTACAGCACTCGATGGCTGTGCTTCGATCGGAGAAAGCGCTTGCTGAGCCGGGTGCAGCACGGGAGCCGCTCCACCCCCCAGCCAGTCCACCCGGCGGGTACGGGATCACCGGACCGGGCCGACCCACCGGCGCCGCAGGGCACGGCGCCTCCCGCGGTGGGACGCCGGCCGAACTCGGCCCGCCGCCGCGAAGGGAAACATCATGCTCGCACGACGGCGTCGCCCGACGCTGCTCGCCATCACCACCGTCATCGCCACCACCGCCGCGTTGCTCACCGCCGGCGTCCTCGCCGCCGGCACCGCGAGCGCGGCGGCCGGCTGCCAGGTCGCCTACTCGCTGGGCGGCCAGTGGCCGGGTGGATTCACCGCCAACCTCACCATCACCAACCTCGGCGACCCGATCTCCGGTTGGACCCTGCGCTGGACGTACGGCGCGGGCCAGCAGGTGACCTCGGCCTGGAACGCGACCGTCACCCAGAGCGGCAGCCAGGTCACCGCCACCAACGTCGACTACAACGCCGGTGTCGGCACCAACGGCACCGTCTCGTTCGGGTTCAACGGCACCTGGAACAACTCCAGCAACCCGACGCCGACCGACTTCAGCCTGAACGGTGTCACCTGCAACGGGTCCGTACCCACCACACCGGGCGGCGGCCCCACCAGCGCCTCACCGTCGACCAGCCCCACCCCCACCCCGACGCCGACACCGACCACCGGGCCGACGTCGGCACCGCAGACCGGCCTGGTCGGCTGGGCCACCCAGAACGGTGGCACCACCGGCGGCGGCAGCGCCGCGACCACCACGGTCACCACGGCCTCGGCGCTGACCAGCGCGGTCGGCTCCACCGCCGCCTCGGTCATCCGGGTCTCCGGCACCATCTCCTGCTCCGGCATGCTGCGGGTCCGGTCCAACAAGACCATCCTCGGCAACCCCGGCGCGACCATCGTCGGCTGCGGCTTCAACATCAACGGTGACCGCAACGTCATCATCCGCAACCTGACCTTCCGGGACTGGGACGACGACGCGATCAACGTGCAGGAGTCGGCGACCAACATCTGGATCGACCACAACACGATGAGCAACGGGTACGACGGCGCGGTGGACATCAAGCGCGGCTCGGACTTCATCACGGTGTCCTGGAACCGTCTCTTCAACCACGACAAGACGATGCTGCTCGGACACAGCGACGACAACGCCGCGCAGGACGTGGGACACCTGCGGGTGACCTACCACCACAACTGGTTCGACGGCACCACCCAGCGCCACCCCCGGGTCCGCTTCGGCAACCCGGTGCACGTCTACAACAACTACTACTACAACAACAGCGGGTACGGCGTGGCCTCCACGATGAACGCCGGCGTGCTCGTCGAGGGCAACTACTTCGACCACGTCAGCGACCCGTACCACCTGGGTGAGGCGGCCTCCGGGCCGGGCACCCTGGTCGCCCGGAACAACTACTTCGTCAGTTCCGGCAGCGGGCAGACCGGCGGCAGCGTCGCCAGCATCCCGTACGCGTACACGGTGGACACCCCGAGCAACGTGAAGTCGATCGTGACCGGCGGCGCGGGCGCCGGCCGGATCACGGTCTGACGGCTGGGCGGGGCCCCCTTCCGGTACCGGCGGGGGGGCCTCGCCCGGTTTCAGCCGCCGCAGGCGGGCGCGGGGGCCGCGGCCGCCGGCGGGGCGCCGACCGTGGGCAGCCCGAGCGGGACCGCCGGGGTACGCGGGGTCCGGCCGGCCTGCGCCGCGTCACCGGCCCGGGTCCGCCGGTGCGCCACCGGCGCGCCGTCCGCGTTCAGGTGGTGCGGCGCGGCGTACGTGACCCGGGTGTGCACGATGTCGCCGGGCCGGATCTGCCCGGCCAACCCGCCGACGGCGAAGTGGACCAGCCGGCCGTCCCGGGCCCGGCCGGACATCCGTCCGGTCCGCTCGTCCTTGCGGCCCTCGCCGACCGCGACCAGCACCTCGACGGTCTCCCCCACGAGCTTCCGGTTCTCCGCCCAGGTGATCTCCTCGACGCAGGCCAGCAGCCGGTCGTACCGTTCCTGCACGACCTGCTTGGGCAACTGGTCCGGCATGGTCGCCGCGGGCGTGCCGGGCCGCTTCGAGTACTGGAAGGTGAACGCCGAGGCGAACCGGGCCGCGCGCACCACGTCCAGCGTGCGCTCGAAGTCCGCCTCGGTCTCCCCGGGGAAGCCGACGATGATGTCGGTGGTGATGGCCGCGTCCGGCATCGCCGCGCGCACCTTGTCGATGATCCCCAGGTAGCGCTCGGCCCGGTACGACCGGCGCATGGCGCGCAGCACGGCGTCGGAGCCCGACTGCAGCGGCATGTGCAGCGAGTGGCACACGTTGGGCGTCTCGGCCATGGCCGCGATCACGTCGTCGGTGAAGTCCCGCGGGTGCGGGCTGGTGAACCGGACCCGCTCCAGCCCGGCCACGTCGCCGCAGGCCCGCAGCAGCTCGGCGAAGGCCGACCGGCCGGGGGCACCCCCGCGGCCTGCCGCGCCGGCGTCGTCGAACGCCACCCCGTAGGAGTTGACGTTCTGCCCGAGCAGGGTGACCTCCAGGACCCCCTCGTCGACAAGCGCACGGACCTCGGCCAGGATGTCGCCGGGACGGCGGTCCTTCTCCCGCCCGCGCAGCGCCGGCACGATGCAGAAGGTGCAGGTGTTGTTGCAGCCGACCGAGATCGACACCCAGCCCGCGTAGGTGGACTCGCGCCGGGTCGGCAGCGTGGACGGGAAGACCTCCAGCGCCTCGAGGATCTCCACCTCGGCCCGGGCGTTGTGCCGGGCCCGCTCCAGCAGCACCGGCAGCGAGCCGATGTTGTGGGTGCCGAAGACCACGTCCACCCAGGGTGCCCGCTTGACGATCTCGCCCCGGTCCTTCTGCGCCAGGCAGCCGCCGACCGCGATCTGCATGTCGGGCCGCTTCGACTTGGTGGGCCGAAGGTGACCGAGGTTGCCGTAGAGCCGGTTGTCGGCGTTCTCCCGCACCGCGCAGGTGTTGAACACCACGATGTCCGAGTCCTCCGCCGATGCCGCGCGGACGTACCCGGCGTCCTCCAGCAGCCCGGAGATCCGCTCGGAGTCGTGCACGTTCATCTGGCAGCCGTACGTGACGACGTTGTAGGTCCTTGCCACCGGTGTTCCCGCCCCTCTCCTCTGCCGCCTAGCGTAGTGCCATCCTCACGACACCTGCCCACGGCCAGCGGCTTCCACTTCCGGCGGCGGCCCGTGCGGCGGTACGCTGCTCATGCAGTGACCGTGTTCTGGTGCGGTTTGGGGTCGTTCAACCTCGGTGCCACCGAAGCGCGACGTGGTGAGCCCACGTGGCCTGCTCTCCGCAGAGCACGCGACATACTCGCGGGAGGGCAACGGTGAAACTGCAGGAGGGCGTGCGCAAACAGGTCAAGACGCCGGACGGCAGACGCCTCGCAGTGGACATCACCGGCGCCCCCGACGGGACGGCCATCTTCCTCATGCACGGCACGCCGGGCAGCCGCAGCGGTCCCAAACCCCGGGGCATCGTGCTCTACCGGCTCGGGATCCGGCTGATCTGCTACGACCGACCCGGCTACGGCGGGTCCGACCGGAGTGCCGGGCGTAGCGTGGCCGGCGCGGCGGCCGACACCGAGTCGATCGCCGATGCGCTCAATATCGACCGTTTTGCCGTGATCGGGCGATCCGGTGGCGGACCGCACGCGCTGGCCTGTGCGGCGCTGCTGCCCGAGCGGGTCACCCGCGGCGCCGTCCTGGTCGGTCTGGCGCCGGCCGACGCACCGGACCTGGACTGGTACGCCGGGATGAACCAGTCGAACGTGGATGAGTACCTCATCGCGGACAGTCGCCCGCAGGAGCTGATGGACAACCTCACCAGCCGCGTGGAGGCGATGACCCGGCAGCAGGGCCGGCCGCCCCCCTGCTCGACCAGCTCGACCCCGACCTGGCCGAGTCGGACCGCTCGGTGGTGGAGAACGCGGGGATCCGGCGGCTGCTGGAGAGCACCTACACCGAGGCGCTTCGCCAGGGGCCGTACGGATGGATCGACGACATGCTCGCGCTGCGCCGGCCCTGGAAGTTCTCGGTCTCCGACATCCTGGTGCCGATGCTGCTCTGGCACGGCGCGGATGACGAGTTCTCGCCGGTCCGCCACACCCAGTGGCTCGCCGAGCGGATCCCCGGCTCGATCATCGAGGTGCAGCCCGGCAAGGCGCACTTCGCCGCCGTGGAGGTGCTGCCGAAGATCCTGGCCTGGCTCGCCGAACCGGCCCCGGCCCCGGCCCCGGCTCCGGTGCCGACCGCCGAGCCGAGCTGAGCCGCCGGCCGCCCCGGAACAGCCCGCCGGTCAGTACGGGTGCGGGTCCAAAGTCCGGTGCACCGGCGAGCCCCTGCGCAGGGTCGTCACCGTCGGATGCTCCGGCCCGAGCAGCGCGGCAAGCCGCTCCGCCGCCTCGTGCCGGGCCATCCCGCCGGCCGCCCGGTCGGCGAGTTCCAGGTTGCCCAGGCACCGGATGGTGTCCGGGTGGTCGGGGCCGAGCGTGGCGGAGGCACGGGCCACCAGATCCTCGAACATCGCCCGCGCGGACGCCACCTCCGCCGACTCCAGCAGGCACACCGCCACGTTCGTGGCGGCGGCGAGTGTGTACGGGTGATCCGGGCCGAGCGCCCGGTCAAGGTCCTCGGCGGCCCGCAACGCCAGTCGCCTCGCCTGGGCCGGTTGCCCGACCCCGCGGTAGACGACCGCCAGATTGTTGACGCACACGAGGGTGTGCGGGTGTTCGGGACCGAGGCTCGACTCGTACGCGTCGGCCACCGCCCTCGCCTCGCTCTCCGCGCCTTCGAGGTCGTCGATGGCCAGCAGGTTCACCGCCCGGCTGAGCCGGCAGGACAGGGCGTCCGGGGTACCGGCCCCGAACCGGTCGCGCAGCGTCTCGTAGGCCGCGTCCAGCAGCGGGGCCGCCTCACCCGGACGTCCGGCGGCCCGGACGGAGGCGGCGAGGTTGGCCAGCGCGACCAACGCCGCGGCGCTGTCCGGTCCGAGCAGTTCGCAGTAGCTGTCGTAGACGGTCCGCAGCAACGACACGGACTTCTCGTACTCGCCCGCCTCCCGCAGGTCCCGGCCGAGCATGGACGCCGAGTGCAGCGTGTACGGGTTGGTCGGCCCCAACACGATGCGCCGGCGTTGCAGCACCTCCTCGTCGCGGGATCGCGCCGCCCGGAAGTCGCCCACCGCCCGGTGCGACGCTGCCAGGTTGTTGGCGGCGGCAAGGGTGCGGGGATGGTCCTCGCCGAAGATCTCCGACCAGGCGGCGTAGGTGACCCGGTCCCGGTCCAGGGCGGCGGAGAACTGGCCCAGCGCCCGCAGGTCGGCCGCGAGGCTGCCGGAGGTCATCAGGATGTGCGGGTGCCGGACGCCGATCAGTTCCCGCTGCTCGTCCAGCACCGCCTGGTCAAGTTGCCGCGCCACCTCGTACCGGCCCTGGTCACGGTGCACGTTGGCGCGGTGGTTGCGCAGGTGCAGAAGCTGGCGTCGCAGCCCGTGGATCTCCCGCGGATCCGTCATGCCGGCGAGCATCGCCTCCCAACCTGCCTCCACCCGGAGGCTGAACTCCTCGGCCTGGGCCAGGCCGCCGCGGCGCCAGAGGTAGCGCAGCCGGTCGATCAACAACTGCCGGACGCCCTCGTCCGGGCAGTTGACCGCGCGGGAAATCTCCAGGTGCGGCCAGATGGCCCGGAAACGGCGCCAGGTCTCCGGATTGTCGACCTCGCCGGCCGGACGCGAACCGGCGAGCACCAGGTGCGCCTGGTGCCGGGTGGCGTCCTGTTCCTGACTGGACATCCGGTCCCGGACGACCGCCTGCAACAGCCGGTGGATCTGGATCTGGCCGCCCTGCACGTCCAGCTTGAGCAGGGCCAGCCGGTTGATCTGCTGGACCAGGGCGCCCCGGACCAGCCGCTCGGACACCGAGGGGTCGATCGACACGATCTGCTCGGCCATCTCGTCGCTGTAGATGATCTCGAGGGCGATCTCCGGAGCCAGGACCGAACAGAGCTGCAACAGCCGGTACGCCGCCGGCCCCTGCTCGGCCAGCCGGTTGATCGACAGATCCCAGGTCGCCTCGACCGACAGTGCGCTCGGCCCGTGCCGCTCGATCTGTTGGAGGTACTCGCCCACCGGCGTACCGGTGTCGGCCAGCCAGGCGCCCGCCGCGGCCACCGCGATGGGCAGGTCACCAAGCGTCTCCGCCACCCGGTCCGCCTCCTCGGCCGTCATCTGGGTGACCCGTTGCCGCAGATGCGTCACGCTCTCGGCCCGGTCGAAGACGTCGACGGGGACAGGCGTGGCGTGATCGCCCCAGCCACGGTTGCGGGAGGTCAGCAGCACGTGCCCGCCGCCCTGCGGCAGGAACGGGGCCACCCGCTCGATCTCCTCGGCGTTGTCGTAGACGAGCAGCCACCGTTCGTACGGCTCGTTGCGGGACAGCGCCTGCAGGACCGCCCGCACGGTCTCAAGGAGAGCGGGCTCGACGGGCAGTTCCAGCCTCGACCCCAGGTCCGCCAGCGACGTGTCCACGAATTCCGGCGGGTCGGCCTGCACCCACCACACCAGATCGTAGGCGGACTTGAACCGGTGCACGTACTCCAGCGCGAGCTGCGTCTTGCCCACGCCACCCATGCCCTGCAACGCCACCGGCAACACCACGGCGCTGCCGCTGGAGCGCAGTTGGCCCCGCAACTGGGCGAGGTCGTCGTCGCGCCCGGTGAACCGCGCGTTGCGGACCGGCGCCCGGAAGACCGCCGGTTCCGTGCCCGGATACCGCATCCCGTGACCGGCCGCCTGGTTCAGCGGGACCGGTCCGGGACGGCCGACGAGTCGCAGCAGCCGATCGGCGGCCGTGGTGGCGGACAGGCCGGCCAGGAAGGTCGAGGCGTGCGCGGGAAACTCCGCCAGCGGTCGCAGGTCGGACACGTAGACCGCCAGCGGGACGGTCTGGCCGGCCGGATCCCGGGCGGGCAGGGTGGCGGAGTCGACGCCCAGGTAGGCGTGCGAGACGACGGTCAGGGTCTGCGACGGACCACCGGCCCCGGCACCGTCCACGGATCCGGCGGTGACCACCCGTACGCCGGCCGAAACCAGCACCCGCTCGATCCACTCCGCCCACAGCGCGTCCTCGGGGGCGTGTCGCAACACGATCTCGTCGTCGGCCACGTCGACCCGCCGCTCGAACCGCGCCTTCTCCCGAAGACGCAGCGCCTCGTCCATCGGCGGAAGTGAACTCACCTCGCCGTCGGTGATGTAGGCGGCCAGCGTCTCGAAGGCGGCAAGCAGCGAGGTCCGGGAGCCGGGCGGGTCGCCGAAGGTCGCCAGCGTCTCCTCGTACGCGTAGAAGGGCCGGTAGGGCACCTCGACCGCCGCCCAGTACCGTCGCCGGTCGGCGTCGGACAACGCGCTCGGCAGCCCGGCGAACCGCCGCATCGCCAACGCCCGGCCGGCCTCGGCCTTCTCCTTCTCCGCCTGGTCGACCCGCATGGGTACGGGCAGGATCCGGATGTCCCGCAGCTTGTACCGGTCCCGCACCGAGCCGGCGACCCGCGCGGCGCCGTCGATGCCCTGGTCGCTCAGGGTGAAACAGTCCACCAAGGTGTCCGGCAGGTGCAGCGTGCAGATGTCCGCCACGTCGCTCAGCCCGGTCCGGCTGTCGATCAGCGTGTAGTCGTAATTCTGCTTCATGTCGGCGCGCAGCGCCTCAAAGAACTCCGCCCCACCGAGCCGGTTGTAGAACGTGTCCCAGTCGAGCCCGCCGACGGTGACCGCGTAGTCGTTGTTCTGCCGGCCGGCGGAGAGGAAGTCCAGGCCACCGCCGCCGGGAAAGTCCCACCGCAGCGAAAAGGCGTGCCGGTTGACCCGCGCGTACCGTTCGATCCAGTGGTCCGGCCGCTGTTCCTGGTGCTCCAGTTGTCTTTCCCGCGCCGCCTCCCACTCGTAGTCCCGGATCAGGTCGATGACTCCACCGGTGCCCTCGATCGCGTCGAGGTTGAGGAACGGGGCGAAGAATCGGTGCAGTCCGGGTGACTCCAGGTCCCAGTCGGCCACCAACACCCGCTTGCCGTTCGCGGCAAGGATCCAGGCGACATTGGCCACCGCCATGGTTCGGCCGGTGCCGCCCTTGAAGGAGTAGAACGTGACTACCTGGCCTTCGCGCTCAGCGGGCATCGGTGCTCCCAGGTGGGTCGGAATAGGGCGAGGGGTCGGCGTAGCCGAGGCGTGGCCGGTTCGCCGGCGGCGGATTACCGGACGGTTGCATGGGAAAGTGCCGAAGGTACTGCCGCCGTGCCTGGGTCACCAGCACCGGCATCAGCTCGACAAACTCGCGAATGCCGTGCACCTGACGGGCCTGCCGGATGCCCGCGTCCCGCAGCATAGCGACGGCCGCGCCGGCAAGGTCGGTGGCGCGCGTGGTCTCCGACTGATCCGCCCCGTCGGAAACCACAAGCGGCATGGCCCAGGGTGGAAGGTCCTCGGCGGCGGCCCGGATCGCCTGGACACCGCCGGGCCGGGCGACCAACCACGGATCGGTGAGCACCACCGCGGGACAGCGGCGCAGCAGTGGACCGGCGTCGGCGAAGTCGACGATCCGGGTCGGCAGCCCGAGCCGTTCCGCCGTGCTGGCCGCGTACTCGGCGACCGGCAGCGCGCGCTGCTCGACGAACGGCCGCCAGTGCACGCCGGTGCGGCCGTACCGGCCCTCCGGTGGGCCGTCGACCACAGTGGGCGCCAGCACGGCGACCGCGAACGCCGGGTCGGAGGCGACGTCACCCGGCGCCATCTCGGCCAGCGCCGGAGCCCGCGACGGACGCAGCGGAGCCCGCTCGGCGACCGCCACGATCCGCTCGGCGAGCCGGCCCAGGAGGGTCTCGTAGGGCTCCCGGTACGCCGCCAGCATGCAGAGCGCACGCAGGCCGTTCTCGGAGTATTCCGGAATGTCCTCGCCGAGCCGCAGCGCCGGAGCCAGTTCCGGGTGCTCCACCCAGGGCGGCAGCGGGATCCACAGCACGGGCACGAGCCGCTCCGCGGCGTCCGCGACATCCGCCTCGGCGAGTCGACTCCGGAACGACTTCTGTTCACCCAACGCCCATGGTCTGCTGAAGTATCCGGGCGAGTAGAGCGGCACGAACACCTCGGCCGCGCTCAGCGCATCGGCCAACGCGACCTTCCAGTCGACGCCGAGCGGGATGTGCTGGTCGAAGAATCCGGTGTCCGTACCCCCACCCGGGCGTGCCCGGCGGCTCACCTCCGCCGAGAGGTCCAGGAACAGCTGCCCGACCCACGGGTCGGTGTCGGTCCGGACGGCGTCCGAGGTCGGGGCCGAGTGGGCGTAGCTGAGGAAGAAGTACGTCCGATGCCGGGACCGCGCCGCCGCAGTACCCGGCCCGTTCGGCCCGGTCATTCCTGCTCCTTAGCGAATACGTTGCGCAGTTCCGCGGCGCTGGGCGGGATCAGCGGTTCCACCCGGTAGTCGCGGTAGACCGCCACCACCCGCTGCGCCAGCCGCCAGACCACGGCCCGGTACGCGTTCTCCATCTGCATGGTGAGCAGGCCGTACACGCCCTCCCGCTGGTACTGCCGCACGATCTGCGGATCCGGCAGGTTGGTCGGGGAGAATCGCTGGATGTCGCCGACGACCGTGGGCAGTGGCCCGGGATCGGTCGCCAGCCACGTCACGGGAACGATTCCGGTCTCGTGACCGGACGGGCGCCCTTCGCGGGGCACCACCTTGCGGCGGGAAAAGGCGTGCCACTCCATGCCGCACCAGGTGCTGAGCAGCAGGGATCGGGAAACGAGCGGCACGAACACCTGGCAGGTTCCGGCGGCCGTGAGCAATTCCGTGGTCCACCGTTCGCCGCCGCTCATTGAGAGATCCATGAAGCCCGGATCAGCACCCGCCGGCCGGCCGACCAGTTCCCCGACATGCACGGAGAGGTCCTCAAAGAGCCGGCGGACGAATGTGTGCGGCTCCAGCGCCGCCGGCCCGCGACGGCCGTCCGGAGTGTGTGCGTAGCTGAGAAAAAACAGCGGCGCTCGCGGATCCACGGTGAACTCCGCAGCATCCACGTCGCATACTCTTCCGTCCCGGCGGTCGCCCCGCACTTCGAGCCTAGGCATGGGCGTCAAGGCTGAGAAGTGCGGTGGACAGTCAACCAGCCGACTGCGAAGTCGACGGCGGGACGCAACGGGAGCAGCCGGGCGGTCCCCCGGCCCAGCGGTCCGCGCCGGACGAACGGCAGCAGGTCGAGTCGCCTGCCGATCGACCCGAAGTCGCTGTCGTCGAGCTCGATGTCCGTGAACTCGCGCCGGACCCGGCGGCCGGCCTCGGCCTGGAAACAGGTGTACGTCCGCCGCGCCGGGCCGGGCGCCGGCAGGCGGTACTCGGCCAGGTGCAGGGCCGAGCACACCTGGAATCCCACGCCGGCCAGCAGTACATGGGCGTCCAGGTCGTACAGGCGGCCCAACGGCGACCGCTCGCCGAGGTGGCAGTCCAGCGGGTGCCGGTCGGTGATTCCGGCGGCGGACGGCCCGAGCGCCGCGAACGAACTCTGCGGATGGGCACTGCGCCGCGCCGCCGGATTCCGCCGGATCGTCTCGGCGAAGGCACCCATCCCCTCCGAGGGAGTACTGCGCCGGTCGAAGCCGGGCATCCGGGACTGGTGGTCGACGCTGCTGGCCGGACTCAGCCCGCGGGTGGCCGACCGGTACGCCCGGGAGCTGAGCGAGTTGCCCTCGGTGAAGGTCGGCACCACGATCGTGCCGTCCGGACCGAGCACGGTTCGCAGTGCCTGCACCAGGTCGACGGGACCGCCGGCGAGCCGACCCAGCCGCCGCATCGAGCAGTGCACCAGGACCGTCCGTGTGCTGTCGAGGCCGAGCGACCGCAGCTGTGTGACGAGCACGGCCGGCTCACCCGGCGGCGGGCCGCCCGGCACCGAGCGTCTCCCGCATTCCGCTGACGAAGCGCACGCCGTGCCCGGTCAGCACGTCGGCGGCGAGCAGGGCCTCGGCTGTCTCAACCGCCCAGCGCGGTCCGGGCCTTTCGGGGCGTCCGGGCCTTTCGGGGCGTCCGGGCCTTTCGGGGCGTCCGGGCTGCTCGGGGCGTCCGGGCCGGCCGGCGGCCAGACCGAGCCAGGCGTACAGCTCGGTCAGCAGGTCGAGCGCCGTTCCCGGCCGGTGGCCGGGAACGGCCACCGGCGCGCTGCGCTGCGGCGCGACGAGATCGCACAGGTCCTGCATCGCGGCCAGCTTGCCGTGCTGCCAACTGCGGATCAGCGGCACCAGCCCACCGGTCCGCGTCGTCGGTACCCCCACCGCACCGAACGCGCCGGGCAGTCCCGCGCCAGGTCGCGCACGGCGGGGCACGGCCGCCTCCGGTCGCAGCGGGACCACCGCGCGCAGACCGGCGCGTAACGCCGGTACGTGCCCCGGGACGTCGCGGCGCAGCTGCGCCAGCGCCGCCGCGAGCGTACGTCCGAACGTCCGCTGGCCCTCGTAGGTGAGGTACGGACCGGCCGCAAGTTCGAAGCAGTCCCGATCCGGGTCGACATCCTCGATGACCACGTTCCACCCCGCCGTGGACACCCGCGGTGCGGGCCGCCAGCCAAGCGCCGGATCCGGCCGACCCGTGCTGACGAGCGAGCTGGTCCCCGGTGACCGGACCAGTTCCAGCGCGCCGGGTCGGATCGCCAGGGTCACCCGGGCCGGGGCGGACGGACCGAGTTCGAAACGTCCCACGGTCGGCAGGTGAACCATGCCGGCCCGGACCGGTACCACGAGTTCCGCCGGCCGGTCGGCCCGGACCGCCGCCGCGGCGGCGAGGGCGGCCAGCCGGGCGGCCGGTTCCGGGTCGGCCGAGGCACCCGACCCGTCCCACCGGGCCAGGCCGCGGACCAGCCACGGCCGGATGAACGGATGCCCGAGCACGTCCCGCAGCGGCTCGGGCGCGTCGCTTTCCAGCCGGTCCAGCACCGCCCATGCCTGCTCCACCACGGGCCGTACCGCCGGTCCGGCGTCACCGGCCAGGGTCGCCAGCAGCGCCCGCGTGATCGACAGCTGGGTGGCGCGGAGCCGTTCCAGGGTGGCGACCGTGCCGTACCCGCCGGCCAGGTCATCGAGCAGCGGGATCAGATCCGCCTCGGCCGCCTCCGGCGGTGGCCGCTGCCCGGACCCGCCGGCCCGGTTTCGGCTCGTCGACGGCGTGCGATCCATCGCCGAGATCAGCGCCAGGAGGTCCGGGCAGTAGACCGACGGATTGGCAAAGCCTGCCCCGGTCCGGTAGCGGTGTGCGAAGAGGCCGCCGCCGCAGCGGTGCATCACCGGACAGTTCCGGCAGGTCGCGCAGAGGTTGGCCGGACCGTCCCGGGCGAGCAGGCCGGCGTGCCGCGCCACCCGGTCGACCGGGTCGGTCGACACGTGCAACCCGGTGTCCGGCGCACCGTCGTACGCGGTCTTGAGCGAGTCCGCCTGTTCCCAGGCTCCGTCCGTCTCGACCACCAGCACGTCGGCGGGTTCGAGCCCGACGGCCTCGGTCTCGCTCCGCCCGCCTGTCGCGGTGGCGAGCAGCGAGTCGAACAGCCGGATCGGTACCGGTCGGTCGTCACGGATCCACCGCTGGTAGATCCGGTGCAGCCAGTCCGCGTACGGGGTCGTTGTTCCCGGCGGCCGGTGCGGGGGCGTGTCCCAGGTGGCGTGCGGCAGCAGCAGGTCGATCCGGGGCGGTGACTCGGCCAGCAGCGCGTCATACACCCGGTCCGGGTCGTTGCGCACGTCGACGGTGCAGAGGATGCCGGCGTAACAGCGCCGATACACCGGTTCCCGGAGCAGCGCGAGCGCGGCCCGCACCTGCTGGTGGCTACTGGCGCCGGTGGCGAACCGCCGGTGCCGGTCGTTGGCCTCCCGGTCGCCGTCCAGGGACACCCCGACCCGGACGTCGTACTCGCGCAGGATGTCGCAGATCCGCCTGGTCATCAGCACGCCGTTGGTCTGCATCCGCAGGTCCAGGTGGGCGACCGGACCGATCACGGCCCGAAACTCGGCCAGCACCTCGCGCAACCGGTCCGGTCCGAGAAGCAGGGGTTCACCGCCGTGCAGGACGACATGTACCCGCGACAGCCGGTGCAGTTGGGCGTGCTCCGCGATCCGGCCCGCCGCCATGCGGACGACTTCGGGCGCCATGACCCGGGGGCGGCGACGCCAACTGGTGTCGGCGTGCTCGTAGATGTAGCAGTGGTCGCAGCTCAGATCGCACCGGCTGTGCACCTTGAGCACGTATTGGGTGAAGACCCGGGAGCCCACCGGCCCACCCGGCGACCGGTTCAGATGCAGGAGTTGAAGCCGCCGGCCGGCAGCGCGTCCGTCCGCTCCGACTCACGGCTGCGGATACGGGTCAGCACGGCGTCCAGCCCGTGCTCGCGCTCGACCGCGAGTCGGGCAAGGGGGGTGCGAAGCAACTGGTCCAGGGCTGCGAGATGGGACGGCTTGGCTCCGGCGTGGTCCACGATAATTCTCCCTTGGGCCGAGACGCACGGCACGAGGCGCGGCCGGGACAGCCGCCGGCCTCCCTATCTGGCAAGGATAGAGAGTTCTCGACGTTATGTCACCGGCCCATGACAGGATCGAAATGGCAGCTCCCGGCCCGGCATCGGGCCCGGCGGCCTGCCGGTCGCGAGGGGACGAGGAGGAGACATGTGCCGGAGCATCAAGACGCTGCGTGAGCCGTACGCCGAGCAGGTGACGCCCGCGGACGTCGAGGCCGCGGCCCTGCAGTACGTGCGGAAGATCAGCGGGTTCCGCCGGCCGGCGCCGCACAACGCCGCGGCGTTCGACGCCGCCGTGAGTGCGATCGCCGCCGCCACCACCGAGTTGCTCGATCAGCTCGTGGTCGGCCGACCGGCCGCGACCAGGCCAACCGGCCACTGATCCGCCCCAGGCCAAGGCCGAAGCCGGGGTCGACGGCGCAACCACGCGGCGATCACGCCCGACGGCCCGCAACGGGACCGTCGGCGGGCCGGGAGACCGCCCACGAAGGGATCACGCCCGACGGCCCGCAACGGGACCGTCGGCGGGCCGGGAGACCGCCCACGAAGGGATCAAGCCTGACCGCCCGGAACGGGATCGTGGGTGGGGCGGGAGCCCGCCCACGAAGGGATCAAGCCTGACCGTCCGGAGTGGGTGGGCTCCCGCCCCACCCCACCCCACCTGTCGCGACGGTCGCCCGCACCTGTCGCGACGGGTCAGGCCGCGACCAGGGCCGGCAGCACCGAGTCCGGCGCCCAGCGCGACTGCCCGCACAGCGACCAGCCCCGGCATCCCGGCTCCGCCGTGCTGCACAGCCGTTGGTTGCTCAGCACCTCGCCGTCGTCGGTCTCCAGCACGTCGAAGTGCACCGGCCGGACGGTGCCGTCCGGGCCGATCAGCAGGTGGCGACCGCCGTCGTAGGTGTCGTCCACCAGCAGGCAGCGCCGATCCAGCCGGCGGGACAGCGCCGCGACCGCGACGTGTTCGACCAGCCCCGCCGGCGGCCCGTAGCAGTCGATGGACAGCGCGAACTCGCCGGGGCGGCACCACACGTCGGCCAGCACCGCGCCGATCGGGATCCGACCGGGGTCGTGGGCGCCGAGCGGCACCACCGGCCGGCCGAGTGACTCGGCCAACGCCTGGTAGACCTCCACCCGGACCAGGTCGTCGTCGACTTTCCAGTTCCAGAGTTCGGTCATGCCGCCCCCACCTTTCGTTGGTGCCTGCCGGACCGGCGAGCCCGCGTACGGGCTCGGCCGGCCCTCCCCCCGCGAACCGGACGGTTCGCCTCCTGAGACGATGGTGCGGGTCCGCGGCGTCCGACTGGGGCGAAGTTACCGGTCTGTGACCATTTAAGCCTGAATTGTCCGCTATCGGCACTCCTGGGGTCGGTTATCCGACCACCAGCATCGCCTCGCCGCGCGCCCGCAGCTCGCCGATCACCACCCCGCCGGGCACCTCGCCGGCGACCAGCAGCCCGCCCGAGGTCTGCGCGTCCGCCAGCAACAGCCGGTCCTCCTGCGGGGTGTCGCCGAACTCCGTCCACGGTTGCACCCAGGCCAGGTTGCGCTTGGTGCCGCCACTGACGTGGCCGTCCCGCACGGCCGCCCGCGCCCCGTCGAGATAGGGAACGCGAGCCCGGTCCACGACCGCGGTCAGGCCGCTCGCCCGCGCCAGCTTGGACAGGTGCCCGAGCAGGCCGAAGCCGGTCACGTCGGTGCCGCACCGGATGCCGGCCGCCACGGCCGCACGGGCCGCGTCCCGGTTGAGCGTGGTCATCGCGGCCACCGCCGCCGGGAAGACCTCGCCGGTCGCCTTGTGCCGCGAGTTGAGCACACCCACGCCGAGCGGTTTGGTCAGCGACAGCGGCAGACCCGGCCGGCCCGCGTCCAGAGTGATCATCTCGTCCGGCCGGACCAGCCCGGTCACCGCGAGGCCGTACTTGGGGCCGTCGTCGTCCACGCTGTGCCCGCCGGCCAGGTGACAGCCGGCCTGCCGGGCCAGGTCGTAGCCGCCGCGCAGCACCTCGCCGGCGATCTCCATCGGCAGGACGTCCCGGGGCCAGCAGAGCAGGTTCAGCGCGACCAGCGGGGTACCGCCCATGGCGTACACGTCGGACAGGGCGTTGCAGGCGGCGATCCGGCCCCAGTCGTACGGGTCGTCCACCACCGGGGTGAAGAAGTCCACCGTGGCGACGGCGGCGGTCCGCTCGTCCAGCCGGACCACCGCGGCGTCGTCGCCGTTCTCGGTCCCCACCAGCAGGTCGGACCGGTCACCGCCGGTCGGGATGCCCAGCCCGGCCACCACGGCCTCCAGCTCACCGGGCGGGATCTTGCAGGCGCAGCCGCCACCCCGGGCGTACTGCGTCAGTCGGACCGCTTCCATCGCCGCTCCTCTCCGCGTACGCGGACGGTTCCATCCTGCCCGTCGCCCCGGCGGACCGGACGGCGGCCCGGCGCCGGACGCGGACGCCCGGGGGTTGCTTGCACCCGCCTGGTGTTATTGCTCCGTGACCTCTCTGGTGGCGTGCTGGAACGCGGTCCCGCCTACAGTTGCGCACACAGGTGAGGCGCCCCGGCCATCCCCGGACCGGCACGGGCGGACGGCGACCAGGACGGCGACCGACAGAACGGGAGAACAACGGTGACGACCGGCGAACCGCTCATCGTGCTCGAAGCGGTCGACAAGTGGTTCGGCCCGCTGCATGTGCTGCAGGACGTGAACCTTTCGGTCGATCGGGGCGAGGTCGTCGTGGTCATCGGTCCGTCCGGTTCCGGAAAGTCGACACTGTGCCGCGCCATCAACCGACTTGAGCCGATCAACTCCGGCAGCATCACCTTCGACGGCCAGCCGCTGCCGGCCGAGGGCCGTCCGCTGGCCCGGCTGCGCAGCGAGGTCGGCATGGTCTTCCAGTCGTTCAACCTGTTCGCCCACAAGACCATTCTGGAAAACGTCACGCTCGGTCCGATCAAGGTCCGCAAGGAGAAGCCCGCCGCGGTCCGGGAGCGGGCCATGGCCCTGCTCGACCGGGTCGGCATCGCCAACCAGGCGGAGAAGTACCCGGCGCAGCTCTCCGGCGGCCAGCAGCAGCGGGCGGCGATCGCCCGGGCGCTGGCCATGCAGCCCAAGGCGATGCTCTTCGACGAGCCGACCAGCGCGCTGGACCCGGAGATGGTCGGCGAGGTGCTGGACGTGATGACCTCACTGGCCCGGGACGGGATGACCATGGTGGTGGTCACGCACGAGATGGGCTTCGCCCGGCACGCCGCCAACCGGGTCATCTTCATGGCCGACGGGCAACTCGTCGAGGACGCCCCGCCCTCGGAGTTCTTCGCGAACCCGCGCAGCGAGCGGGCCAAGGACTTCCTCTCCAAGATCCTGACCCACTAGTTGTCCACCGTGGAGCGTGTCGGCCCGGATCCGGGTCGGCACGTTCCGCCGAAGAAGGGTTGCAGCACATGCGAATGACGCGGATTGGAGCGCTGGCCGCGGTCGCGGCACTGTCGTTCGGGGTGGCCGCCTGCGGCGGCGACGACAGCGGGAGCGGCGGCGCCGACCCCGACAAGTCCTTCCCGGCCGGCAGCACGATGGAGCGGCTGAACAAGGCCCAGGCGATCAAGGTCGGCACGAAGTTCGACCAGCCGGGCTTCGGCCAGAAGGGCCTGTCCGGCAAGCCCGAGGGCTTCGACGTGGAGATCGCCAAGCTCATCGTCAAGGAGCTGGGTATCCCGGAGAGCAAGATCGAGTACGTCGAGACGCCCTCCAAGGTCCGCGAGGACGTCATCCAGAACGGCACCGTGGACCTCGTGGCGGCGACGTACACGATCAACGACACCCGCAAGGAGCGCGTCGCGTTCGCCGGGCCGTACTACGAGGCCGGGCAGAACATCATGGTGCGCAAGGACGACAGCTCGATCACCGGGCCGGACTCGTTCAAGGACGGCGGCAAGAAGGTCTGCTCGGTCACCGGCTCCACCCCGGCCGAGGAGATCAAGAAGTACGTCAAGGACGTGGCCAGCCAGCTCGTGCTCTTCGACACGTACGACAAGTGCCGGGACGCGCTGAAGGGTCAGCAGGTCGACGCGGTCACCACCGACAACGTCATCCTGCTCGGCTACATCGCCAAGGACGAGGCGTCGTTCAAGATGGCCGGCGACAACTTCACCAAGGAGCCGTACGGCATCGGGGTGAAGAAGGACGACACGGACTTCCGCAACTTCATCAACGACGTGCTGGAGAAGGCGTTCGGCGACGGATCGTGGAAGAAGGCGTGGGACGACACCGCCGGCAAGTTCGGCGCCACCCTGGGCGACCCGCCCACCCTCAACCGGTACTGATCGGGTACCGGCACCCACGGCAGGGTTGAGCACGCGGATCTGGAGGGCGATACATGGAGGCAACGGCGTGAGCGTCCTGGTCGACAGGTTCGACGTCTTCGTCGGCGGCTTCTGGGTCACCCTCCAGATCTGCGTGCTCGCCGCGATCGGGGCGCTCATCCTGGGCACCCTGGTCGCGGTGTTGCGGATCTCGCCGATCCCGCCGCTGCGCGCGGTGGGCACGGCGTACGTGACGATCTTCCGCAACGTACCGCTGACCGTGGTGATGTTCTTCGCCGCGTTCGGCCTGCCGGCGCTCGGTTCGAACGCCGACTTCCTGCGGGTCCCCGGGCTGGACACGGTGATGCGCCGGCTCGGCACCGATCTGCCGTACTTCCGGTTCGTCGTGATCGCGCTCGTGGTCTACACGGCGGCCTTCGTCTGCGAGGCGCTGCGCTCCGGGGTGAACGCGGTGTCCGCCGGCCAGGCCGAGGCCGCCCGGTCGCTCGGCCTCACCTTCGGGCAGAACCTGCGGCACGTCGTGCTGCCGCAGGCATGGAAGGCCGCGGTCGTGCCGCTCGGCTCGGTCATCATCGCCATGATCAAAAACTCGGCGCTCGCCGGTTTCTTCGGCGTGGTCGGCGACCTCGCACAGACCTCCGACCAGCTCACCTCGGCCGAGGGCCACGCCTTCATCCCGGTGGCCATCGGCGTCTCGATCGGCTATCTGATCATGACCGTTCCGCTCGGCATGCTGCTCGACCGGTTGGAGAAGCGACAGGCGGTGGCCCGATGAGCCAGCAGCAGACCAGCGTCCTCTACGACGCACCCGGGCCGCGGCAGCGCCGGATCACCTGGATCAGCAGCGTCATCGCCACCGTCCTGCTGGTGCTGCTGGCCTACCTGCTGATCTACCGTCCGCTGGACGACAAGGGCCAGTTCTCGATGGAGCTGTGGGGACCGCTTGTCGACCCCTCCAACGAGTACTTCGCGCAGGTGTGGCAACGGCTCGGCACCGGCCTGCGCCGCACCGCCATCGCCGCCGTGCTGGCCATCGTCTCCTCGCTGGTCTGCGGCACCCTGCTGGCGGTGTTGCGGGTGCAACTGCGCGGCCTCACCCGGCGCCGGTTCACCGGCGTGGGCGTGCCGGTCGGTCTCGCCCTTCGCTGGCTGAGCCGGCTGCTGTCGGTGGTCACCCGGTTCTGCGTCGAGGTGTTCCGCGGCCTGCCGGTGGTGCTCACCATCTTCTTCGTGGCCCGCGGCCTGCCCGAGTTCGGTGTCAGCCTCGACAACCTGTGGTACCTGGTGCTCGGCCTGACCATCTACAACATGGTGGTCATCGCCGAGATCCTGCGCTCGGGCATGGAGGGGCTGCCCGGCGGACAGTCCGAGGCCGCCGCCGCGATCGGGCTGTCACCGTTCCAGACCACCCGGCTCGTCCTGCTGCCGCAGGCGTACCGGATCATGCTTCCGGCGCTGATCAGTCAGCTCGTGGTGATCCTCAAGGACACCTCGCTCGGCTTCATCATCAGCTACGAGGACACGCTGAACATCGCCAAGCAGGTCATCGGCGTGCTGGGCAACCCGATCCAGGTGTACCTGGTGATCGGCGCGGCCTTCATCGCCGTGAACTACTCGCTGTCCAAGCTGGCCCACTACGTGCAGCAGCGGCTCTCCCGCGGCCGGCGCACCGCGGCCACCGGAACCGGCGCCGCCGGCACCGAACTGGAGACCGAGGCCGTCGCCGGCACCACCACCTGAGCACCAGCCGCCGTCCGAGGCGTTCGGCCGGGCCGGACCCGTCGAGATGGGCCGGACCCGTCGAGATGGGCCGGGAGCCCGCCCACGACGGGATCAAGCCTGACCGCCCAGAGTGGGCGGGCTCCCGGCCCACCCACCAAACCGGCCCACCCACCAAACCGGACCGGCCGGCAACCGTCAGCGGGCGATCTCGGTCACCCGGGACTCCCGGACCACCGTCACCCGGATCTGCCCCGGGTACGTCAGTTCCTCCTCGATCTGCTTGGCCACGTCCCGGGCCAGCACGGCGGCCGCGATGTCGTCGACGTCGTCCGGCTTGACCATCACCCGGATCTCCCGACCGGCCTGCATCGCGAAGACCTTCTCCACCCCCGACTTGCCGCCGGCGATCTCCTCGATCCGCTCCAGCCGGTTGACGTACGCCTCCAGGCTCTCCCGGCGAGCCCCGGGACGGCCCCCGGAGCAGGCGTCCGACGCCTGGGTGAGCACCGCCTCGATGGTCTGCGGCGGCACCTCGTTGTGGTGCGCCTCGATGGCGTGCACCACGTCCTCGCTCTCGCCGTACTTGCGGGCCAGGTCGGCGCCGATGATCGCGTGGCTGCCCTCGACCTCGTGGGTGAGCGCCTTGCCGATGTCGTGCAGGAACGCCGCCCGCTTGACGGTGGGTACGTCCAGCCGCAGTTCCGATGCCATGATCCCGGCGATGTGCGCGGTCTCGACGAGATGCTTGAGCACGTTCTGCCCGTACGAGGTGCGGTAGCGCAGCCGGCCGAGCAGCGTGACCAACTCGTCGTGGATCTCGGTGATGCCCACCTCGACCAGCGCGTCCTCGGCGGCCCGCCGGCACAGGCCGGCGACCTCCTGCCGGGCGTGGTCGTAGACCTCCTCGATGCGGTGCGGATGGATCCGGCCGTCCAGCACCAGCTTCTCCAGGGTGAGCCGGCCGACCTCCCGGCGCACCGGATCGAAGCAGGACAGCAGCACCGCCTCCGGGGTGTCGTCGATGATCAGGTTGACTCCGGTCACCGACTCGAAGGCCCGGATGTTGCGGCCCTCGCGGCCGATGATCCGGCCCTTCATCTCGTCGCCGGGCAGGTGCAGCACGCTGACCACGCTCTCCGCGGTCTGTTCGCTGGCCACCCGCTGAATGGCGTCCACAACGATGTGCCGGGCGCGCTGTTCGGCGGTGGCCCGCGCGTCGCTCTCGATGTCCCGGGCCAGGATCGCGGCCTCCCGCTTCGCCTGGCCCTCGATGGCCTCCACCAGTTCCTGCCGGGCGGCGTCCGCGGTGAGCCCGGCGATCCGCTCCAGCTCCCGCCGGTACGCCTCCTCGCCGACCGCGAGCGCCTCCTCCCGGACGGTCAGCGCGGCCTCCCGGGCGGCCAGTTCCGCCGTGGCGACGGTGAGCCGGCGCTCCCGCTCGGCCAGCCGCTCGACCTCCTCGGTGTGCAGCCGCTCGCGTTCGTCCATCCGCTGCGCCCGCCGCTCCACCTCGGCGGCCTGTTCCCGGGTGGTGGAGGCCAGCATCGCGACCTCGCGTTCCCCGCTGCGCCGGGCCGCCGCGCGTACCTGCTCGGCGTCGCTCTCGGCCTGCCGGTGCGCACGGTCCAGGACGTTGTCCGCCTCGGCCCGGGCCGCCTCAAGCACCCGGCGTGCCTCGGCCCGCGCGGCGTTCGCCTCGGCCTTGGCGCCCGCGGCCTCGGCGCGGGCGGCCGCGGCGGCGGACTTCGCGACGTCGACGGAGGAGGACGCCTCGTCGGCCGCTTCCCGGAGCGCCGCCAGGGACTGCTCCTGGCGGTCCCGTTCGGCCGCGAACGCCGGATCCTCGGCCGCCGCCGGGGCACGTCCGGAGCCGATCCGCCGCATGATCCGGACGCTGAGCACGAGGGCCACCACCACGACCGCCGCCAGCAGGGCGATCGCGAGCAGCAGTACCCATTCCAGTGCGCTCATCGGGCCGCTCCGCCGGCCAGGGCTGGCGCCGCCATCCGGGCGTGCGGCCGGAGCGCGGCGCGGGAGACGGCCGGCGTCCCGGAGCACCCGCCCGGCCGGTGCGCGAGGGCCCGGGGAGGTCCGGGTACGCGGAGGTGCGGGCTACCGGTGTCGCGGCCGGGCCAACCGACGACGCCGTCGGTTGTCTTCCGGATCCGGCTCCCGCCGGTCGACACGTCTGAATCACGGCCCTGCTGCCACCAGGTCATGGCCGCCTCCCTCCACGACGCGGCACCGGAAGCGGTAGGCCTCCGGTCCGCCTTGCGCTTGGAGACGCCCGACCTGGGCAGCGGCTGCGGGTAGGTGCCACCGAACGGCGCGGGGTTGCCGCGTCGCCGGGGGCCGACATCGATGTCGTCACGCCCCGGACCGGCCCGTCCGGGGCGAGTAATCTGGCCGCTGAGCTGGCCGAAGTGTTGTCGTACTGTTATGCGATCTATGTTGTGCGCGTTGCCTGCACTGGTCGGGCGGTTCTCACCTTTGTAGGCGAGGCTAGGTCGCAAGGGGCCGTTCGGTCAAGGAGTCATGATCGACCAGCCGTTTCCCGATGCCCCGATCGTCCCGCTCGACCCGCCGGTCCCGCCCGTACCACGGGCCACCGTTGATCAGCGGGCGCCGAGGGCCACGGCCGCGGCGACCAGCGCGAGGTTGTCCGGTGCCGGGGACCCGTCCGGCAGTTCGGCGGTGTCCTCCAGCCCGATCCTGGTGTGCAGGCCGTACCGCACCGCCAGCGCCAGCACCGGCCACGTGCCGGGACCCTCGGCATGCAGCAGCACCGGCGGCTCCGGCTCCGCGGCGGCGCCGGTCCCGGTCTCCGCGGGCTCGGCGGTGTCGGTGTCGGCGGTGTCGGTGTCGGCGGGTTGGGTGTCGGCGGGTTGGGTGTCGGCGGGTTGGGTGTCGGCGGGTTGGGTGTCGGCGGCGGCATCCGGGCCGCCGGCCCGCAGCGCGGCCAACAGTTCCTCGGCCTGCGCGGTGGCGCCGTCCGGATCCGGCCGCAGACACTCCAGCAGCACCCGGTGCACCGGCACCCGCCACCGCCGGTACGCCGCCACCGCGTCCGGCGTCCACAACCCCGCCTCCACCCCGATCCCCCGCTCGTGCAGGGCCATCGCCACCGCCTCGGCACCGGGCTCGTGCGCGTTGACCGAGGCGAAGTCCGGCAGGGTGACCCAACTGCGCACGGCCGCGACCCGGGCGGCGGGTTCCGGGACGATCCAGGCGCCGGTGCTGATTCCGATCGGCGTGCCGGGGCAGGCGGCCCGGACCGCGGCCACCGACTCCGCCACGAAGGTCGCGGCCAGGGTCTCGGCGCCGTCGTGGTCACGCGGGTGCAGGTGGATGGCGGTCACGCCGGACGCCACACAGGCCACGGCGTCGGCGGCCAGTTCGGCTCCGGTGACCGGAACGGCCGGATGTTCCCGCCGGCTCCGGCCGCCGTTGAGACAGACCTTCAGCACCGCGCACCCCCTACGACGAACCGTACCGACCGTCCCGGTCGCCCTCCCCCGACTCGGCGTCGGCCAGCGCGTCCGCGTCGATCTGG
This sequence comes from Plantactinospora sp. KBS50, assembly GCF_002285795.1. Taxonomy (GTDB): domain Bacteria; phylum Actinomycetota; class Actinomycetes; order Mycobacteriales; family Micromonosporaceae; genus KBS50. Next base: position 1,717,193 of record NZ_CP022961.1, on the reverse strand, counting down.
TCCATGAGTTCCGCGGCCTCGGCGCTCTGCGCGGCCAGCCCGTCCTGCACGGCCCGGATCGCCACCTGTGGCGGATAGCCCCGCCGGGCCAGCATCCCGACCAGCCGGCGGAAGATCGCGTCCGGCTCGCCCCGGGCGGTACGCAACTTCCGGGCCACCAGCGCCCGCGCGGTCTCGGCCTCGGTCGACTCGTCCAGTTCACCCAGCGCCTCGGTGGCGACCTCCCGGTCGACCCCACGCTGCCGCAGCTCGTTGGCCAGGGCCCGGCGGGCCAGGCCACGGCCCGCGTGCCGGCTGCTCACCCAGGCCCGGGCGAACGCGGCATCGTCGATCATGCCGACCTCGCCGTACCGGTCCAGCACCGTGTCGGCGATCTCCTCGGATATCCCGCGCCGGGCCAACGCGGTGGCCAGCTCCGCCCGGGTGCGCGGGCGGACGGCGAGCTGGCGCAGGCAGATCTCCCGGGCCACCTCCGCCTCGTCGCGGGGCGGCGGATCGTCGCCGGCCGGCCCGCTGTCGGCCGGCCGGCCGTCGGTTGCCCTACCGCCGGTTGCCCGACCGTCTCCCCGGGGCCGGCGCGGCCGGGGTGGGGAGGCGTCCCAACCCCGGCCGGTGCGGGCACCACGTCTTCCGGGCATGCGTCAACCGCTCCGCTCGCCCTCAGCCGCCCTCAGAAGTCCACCGGCGGCAACTCGGGGCCGCTGGCGGCGTCGCCGGCGCCGGTGCCCACGCCCAGCTTCTCGAGGATCTTCTTCTCGATCTCGGCGGCCACGTCCGGGTTTTCGCGCAGGAACTCCCGGGCCTTCTCCTTGCCCTGCCCGAGCTGGTCCCCGTCGTAGGTGTACCAGGCGCCGGACTTGCGGATGATCGACTGCTCCACGCCCACGTCGATCAGCGAGCCCTCCCGGGAGATGCCCTTGCCGTACATGATGTCGAACTCGGCCTGCTTGAACGGCGCGGCGACCTTGTTCTTCACGACCTTGACCCGGGTCCGGTTGCCGACCACGTCGGTGCCGTCCTTGAGGCTCTCGATGCGGCGCACGTCCAACCGGACCGAGGCGTAGAACTTCAGCGCCCGCCCACCGGTCGTCGTCTCGGGGCTGTTGTGCACCATGACGCCGTCGACGAAATAGTTGTGGTTGCCCTCGACCTCGATGTCGAACCGGTTCATGGACCGCCCCTTCGGTTTCACCCGAACGTCCAGAACCCGAGCCGGGACGGGGGCCAACTCGGCGGCGGCGAGCTGAGGCTCGACCGTGCACCGTCCCCGGAAACGCGGCGGAAGCTTCGATTCCATGGCCGCAGGGACGTAGGGGGCCGTCAATTCGTGGAACCGGGCCGAGGACGCCGCCGTGAACACGATGGCGGCGCCGCGCACCCCGTTGGCGATCAGCGTGACGTCCAGGTCATGGACATCACGGAGATAGTCGACAAGCCGCTCCCGGCTGCCCTCGGACATCGTCTCGACGCAGATCTCGATCCGACCGGATCCATCATCGGCGCGCTGCCGCACCCCCGTGGAGCGGTCGGTGAAACACCCGGCATCCATGTACCACACGGCGAGCGCCAGGGGGGTCAGCGCCTTGAGGTAATCCCAGCCGAGGTGCTTCCTTCCGTCGCCGAGATAGACCGCGCGGTGCAACTCGTCCAGCTCGGGCAACGGCGTGAAGTCGGCGAGCACAGCGCCGCGCGGATCGACCCGGCGCGACACGGAAATGTTGCCCAGCAGCGACACCTTCCAGTCGAGATAGGCCGCCTGGCGGGCGTCGTGTCCGAGCCGGAAACGAACCCCGGACCGCCCATTCCGGCCGGGCGAGAGGTTGCCGTCACCCAGCAGCGAGCCGAGCACGACCTGCCACTGCTGTTCGCCGAGCCGGCGCTCCTCGGCCAGCATCACCCGGTCACCCGCGATCAGGTCACCGGCGGCCTGCCACCCTCCGGGGGTACGGATCAGGTGGTTGGCGGTGGCGGCAAACCGCGCGCGCCCGCTGCCGCCCGCCTTGGCCACCGTGAACTGAAGAAAACTCTCCGCCGGCCCGTTGTTGAACCAGTTCGTGATCCGCCGCGGCTCCACCCGGTCGGTGTCCGGGTTGTAGGAGAGGACCTCGACGTCCATCCGCTGGTTGACGATCCTGCCGATCTTCTCCTGCCGGCCGTCGGCCAGGGTGACCCTGGTCGAGTACGACATGCAGCCGAACATCACACCGATCTTCTCGCGGAGCTGGTTGATGAAGATCGCGGTCGTGCCGGTGTTGTTGAGCACACCGGTGATCTTGCGGAGCGCCTGGCTCATCAGCCGGGCCTGGAGGCCCACGTGGCTGTCGCCCATCTCGCCCTCGATCTCGGCGCGCGGCACCAGGGCGGCCACCGAGTCGATCACGATGATGTCCAGCGCGCCGGAGCGGACCAGCATGTCGGCGATCTCCAGCGCCTGCTCGCCGGTGTCCGGCTGGGAGACCAGCAGGGCATCCGTGTCCACCCCGAGCGCCCGGGCGTACTCCGGGTCGAGCGCGTGCTCGGCGTCGATGAAGGCCGCGATGCCGCCGGCCCGCTGGGCGTTGGCCACCGCGTGCAGCGCCACCGTCGTCTTACCGCTGGACTCCGGGCCGTAGATCTCGACCACCCGGCCCCGGGGCAGCCCGCCCACCCCGAGCGCCACGTCGAGCGCGATGGAGCTGGTCGGGATGACGGCGGTCTGCACGACCGGGCGCTCGCCCAGTCGCATCACCGACCCCTTGCCGAACTGCTTGTCGATCTGAGCGAGAGCCAGGTCGAGTGCCTTCTCCCGGTCAGGTCCTGCCGCCATGGTCGCCACCCCTGCCTTCGCCGGCGTCTTCGAACTTTTCGTCACACGGGACACGCTAGGCGCTGGGTACGACAAACACGACCGACCGGGCCGTGGCCTGTGGACAGCGCCTCGCCGTGGACAATAGCCGAACACGTGTACGAGATCGCGTCGGACACGCGGGTCGCGTGAAAATGCAGCTCAGCGTAGTCGCGCGGGCACCCGGTCGGGATAGGCCGCGCAGACCGCACGCCACACCGTCGCCGTCTCCTCGCCGTCCGCGATGGCCTGCCGGATGGTCCGCCCGGACAACTGGGACAGCACCTGGTCGGTGGCGAGGCTGGCGGCGTAACCCGGGCCGAAGGCCTCCTCCAGCCGGTCCCAGAAATCCGTCAACCGCACCGCACCGCTCCCCTCCGACCCGCCCGGACGCCGTCCGTGGGTCACCCGCCTCCGGCACCCGCGGCCATCGCCGGCACCCGCCGCAACGCTAACGCCAGCAGCGGCACGGCGGCGACCGCCGCCAGCGCGGTCAGCACCGGATAGCCGGCGAACTGCACGACAAACCCGCTGACCCCGCCGGCCGACGCGCCGGCCAGCCCCATCACCAGATCGGTCAGCCCCTGGGCGGCCGGCCGCACCTGCCCGGGCACCGACTCGGACAGCAGCGTGGAGCCCGCGACCATGGTCGCGGACCAGCCGAGGCCCAGCAGGACCAGGCCGACAGCCAACCAGGGCGTGTCGTGCCCGGCGCTGCCGGCCACCGCACACGCGACCAGCAGCACGGCCACGCCGCCGAGGATCACCGCCCGCCGGCCGAACCGGTCTGCCGACCAGCCGACCAGCGGGGACAGCGCGTACATGCCGGCGATGTGCAGGCTCAGCACCAGGCCGACCAGCCGCAGCACGTCCGCGTCGCCGTGCGACTCGCCGATGCGTACCGGGGTCATCGTCATCACCGCGACCATGACGACGTGGCCGACCGCGACGGCGGCCATCCCGAGCCGGGCGTCCGGCCGCGCCGCCACCACCCGCAGGGCGTCCCGCAGCCCGTACCGGCCAACCGGGCGCGTCGTACCGGGCGGGTCGGCCGCGATACCCGCGGCGCCGGCTCCGGGCGGGTCGGCCGTACCGGCGGCGCCGGCCGCCGCCAGCCGGCGGGCCGTGAGCAGCGGGTCCGGGCGCAGCAGCACGAGCAGCAGCACGGCCGCCAGCACGAAGGCGGCGGCGCTGAACGCGAACGGCCCGGCGTACCGGGGCAGCCCGAGCCCGCGGGTCGTCGCGTCGGCAAGCGTGGCGAAGTTCGGCGCCGCCACCGCGCCGATGGTGGTGGCCCAGACCACCAGGGACAGCTGCCGGGCCCGGCGGGCCGGCTCGGCCAGGTCGACGGCGGCGTACCGGGCCTGGAGGTTCGCCGCGCTGCCGCCGCCGAACAGCAGCATCCCGGCGAACAGCAACGGCACCCAGTGGTGCACGGCCGCGACCACCACCAGCAACCCGCCGGCCGCCCCGCAAAGGTACGCCAGCGCCAGCCCCGGCCGGCGGCCGTAGCCGGCCATCACCCGGGTGACCGGTACGGCCAGCAACGCCGCCCCCACCACCGCGCACGACGAGGCCAGCCCGGAGACGGCGGTACCGGCGTTGTCCCGGGCCAGCAGGGCGCCCACGGTGACCCCGATGGTCACCCCGATCCCGCCGATGATCTGCGTCATGAACAGCAGCCGGAGCGTCCGCCGGCGGATCGGCGCGACGTCGATCCCCACCCGCACCGGCGCGGGTACCTCGGTCGTCATGGGCGGACCGGACCCTTCCCGGCGGCGTCCCGGCACCCGAGTTCCGCCGGCGTCACAGGCCGAGCCCGCGACCGATGATCTCCTTCATGATCTCCGTCGTCCCGCCGTAGATCGTCTGCACCCGGCTGTCCAGCCAGGCACGCGCCACCGGGTATTCGAGCATGAAGCCGTACCCGCCGTGCAACTGCACGCAGCGGTCGGCGACCTTGTTCTGCAACTCGGTCGTCCACCACTTCGCCTTGGCCGCGTCGGCGACCGACAGCCGGCCGGCGATGAACTCCGCGACGCAGTGGTTCAGGAACGTCCGCGCGATGGTGACCTCGGTGTCCAGCTCCGCCAGCAGGAACCGGTTGTGCTGGAACGCGCCGATCGGCCGGCCGAACGCCTGCCGGCTGCGCGCGTACTCCAGGGTGGTGGCGAGCAGATGCTCGGCCGCGGCCACCGCCACGACCGCGATGCTCAGCCGTTCCCGGGGCAGGTTGCCCATCAGGTGATAGAAGCCGTGGTTCTCGGTGCCGATCAGGTTCTCCGCCGGCACCCGGCAGTCGTCGAAGAACAGCTCGGCGGTGTCGTTCGCCTTCAGACCCACCTTGGCCAGCCGGCGCCCCCGGCTGAACCCCGGGGTGTCCCGCTCCACGGCGATCAGGCTCACGCCGTGCGCACCCTGCTCGGGTGCCGTCTTGGCCACCACGACCACGAGATCGGCCAGTTCGCCGTTGGTGATGAAGGTCTTCTGGCCGTTGAGGACGTAGCCGTCGCCGTCGCGGACCGCGGTGGTGCGGATGCCCGCCAGGTCCGAGCCGGCGGCCGGCTCGCTCATCGCGATCGCCGTGATCAGCTCGCCGGAGCAGAACCCGGGCAGCCAACGCTTGCGCTGGTGGTCGGTGGTCAGGTCGGTGAGGTACGGCGCCACGACGTCGTTGTGCAGCCCGAAGCCCAGTCCCGAGCAGCCCGCCGCGACGATCTCCTCGACCAGCACCGCGTTGAACCGGAAGTCCCGCTGGCCACCGCCGCCGTACTCCTGCGGTACGTCGGGGCCGAGCAGCCCGGCCGCCCCCGCGGCCCGCCAGACGTCCCGCTCGACGATGCCGTCGGCCTCCCACCGCTCGTGCCGGGGCACCGCCTCGCGGGCCAGGAACTCGCGACACAGCTCCCGGAACTCCTGGTGCACGGGCTCGTAGAGATGCTGCTGCATGCCGGTCAGTCTGGCACCCGGGCCGGCCCGCGCCCAGCGGCGCCGACCGGCAACGCCGACCACCGGCCCGACCAGCGGCGGTTCACCGGCGGCGCAGCACCCCGGCCGCCACCTTCAGGTCGGCCACCAGACCCGCGTACGCCTCGTCGCGGTTGTCGGCGCGCAGCACGGCGGACGGGTGGATGGTGGCCAGCAGCTGGGCCGGCGGCGCGTCCGCCCGCTCGCCGCGGGAGTCGATCGGCACCTGCCGGAAGTCGTCCGGGTTCTGCGCGGCGTCCGGCCACGGCATGAGCCGGCCGCGCGCCTGCGTGACCCGGAACGACGGGCCGAGCAGCGCCTTGCCGGCGGTGGCCCCGAGCACCACGACCACCGCGGGCCGGAGCCGGCCGAACTCGGCCACCAGCCAGGGGCGGCAGGCCACGATGTGCACCCGGTCCGGGGTCTGGTGGATGCGCCGCCTGCCGCGCAGCTCGAACCGGAAGTGCTTCACGGCGTTGGTGAGGTAGATGTGTTTCGGGTCGATGCCCGCGTCGTCGACGGCCTCCCGCAACAGGCGCCCGGCCGGTCCGACGAACGGCAGACCTTTCTGATCCTCCACGTCGCCCGGCTGCTCGCCCACGAAGACCGCCGGAGCATGCGCGTCACCCCGGCCGAAGACCGTCTGGGTCGCCGGTTCGTACAGCTCACAGCCCCGGCAGCCGGCCGCGGCGGCCTTCAGCGCGGGCAGGTCCTGGGCGTCGGGCGGGATGAACTGCTGCGCGCCGGGCGCGGTCCGGGTGTCGGCCATGGCGACTGTTCTACCCCGCCGCTGCCGCCGCACGCACCCGACCCCGCCGCGGGCCGCGGTCAGCAACCTCGGGTCGCCGTGCCCGGCGGACCCGGGCCGGCGTACGCCGGTCGGCCACGGCCCGTCAGCCGGCCGTGGCGCCCGGGTCGCCGCCCTGCTCGATCGGATCCGGCGGGCGACTGACCTGGGGAGACTCGGTCAGGTGCGGGTGCGCGTGGTACTGCGACGCGGCCGAGGCGTGCCGGTCGATGGCCCGCCGCAGCCAGCCGTCCAGCACCTTCGGCCAGTCGACCCGGTCGGCCCCGGCGTGGTTGACCCGGAACCGGCTGATGCTGGTGTGCCCGCCGCCGGAGAGCGCGAGCCGCCGGTCCAGCCAGAAGATCGCCTCCACCCCGTACGCGTCGGTCAGCAGGGTCACCTCAAGCTCGTTCATCGGCCCCGCGTACATCGGCGCGGCCCAGTAGCCGACCACCTGATGAAATCCGAGTTCCTGCCGTACCCCGGGCAGCCGGCCGGCGCGCAGCGCCGCCTGCCGCAGCTCGAAGCCGAGGCCGGCGAGGGTGTCCAGGATCCCCGCCTGCGCCGGCAGGGCGTGCACGAACAGCGGCCGCAGGTCGTCGCGCGCCGCGTCCACGCCCACCACCACGTCGGTACGCAGTCCCATCCGCAGACTGAGCGGCGCCTTGTCGGCGATCACCGTCAACGGCGTCTCCCACGGCACCTGCACCGAGAACGGCACCACCCGGCGCTCCCCGGCGGCCAGGACGAACGGACCGGCCACCGCGGCCCGGTGGAACTCGACAAGCGACTGACCGCCGTCCGCGTCCTCCACCTTGGCCACCAGGCCGAGCAGCACCCGGTCCACCCGCAGCGCGCCGAGCGTGGCGGCGAGGCTCACCCGACCGGGCAACCGCAGGCCGGGCCGGGTGCTCGGGTTGAGAAGGTCGGTCTGCACCGACAGGCCCGCCTCCGCCGCCCAGCCCGACATCCGCCACCCCTACCGCAGCCGCCGGCCGCGGGGCACCGGGTCGGTCTCGTCGTCGAACTCCCCGATGACCTCCTCCAGCAGGTCCTCCAGGGCGACGAAGCCGACCGGACGGGCGGCGCCGCCGGCACCGGTGACCATGGCCAACTGCGCCTGCCGGGACCGCATCGCCGCCACCGCCTCGGTCACCGTGGCGGTGACCGGCAGCGCGAACGGGGCGGACATCAACCGCTCGGCGGTGATCCGCCGGCCGGCCGTGGTGGCCCGGACCGCCTCCCGCACGTGCACCACCCCGGTGACCCGGCCCTGCCCGTCGACCACCGGCAGCCGGGACCGCCCGCTGTCCCGGGAGACCTGCTCGATCCGCTCGGCGGTGTCCCGCGGCCGGACCACCACCATCCGCTCCAGCGGCTCCATCACGTCGGCGAGGCTGGTGCCCTGCAACTCCAGCATGCTGGTCAGCATCAGGTGCTGCTCGGCCTCCAGCAGGCCGTGCTCGCGGGACTGTTCGAGCAGCATCCGGAGTTCGCCGGGGCCGTGCACCTGGGCCAACTGGTCCTGCGGCTGCACCCGCACCAGCCGCAGCGTGCCGTTGGCCAGCCAGTTCAACGCGGCCAGCACCGGCCGGGACACCCGGGCGAAGGCCCGGAACGGCAGGGCCAGCAGCAGCGCCGAGCGCTCGGGATCGGTGATCGCCCAGGACTTCGGGGCCATCTCGCCGACCACCAGGTGCAGGAACGTCACCACGGCCAGCGCCAGCACCAGCGCGATCACGTGACCGGTCGGGGCCGGCAGGCCCACCGCGTGCAGCAGCGGGGCCACCAGCCGTTCGATGGCCGGCTCGGCCAGCGCACCGAGGCCCAGCGTGCACACGGTGATCCCGAGCTGCGCCCCGGCCAGCATCAGCGACAGTTCCCGGCTGCCGGCCAGCGCCGCTCGGGCGGCCCGGCTGCCGGTGCCGGCGGCCTGCTCCAGCCGGTACCGCTTGCTGGCCACCAGCGCGAACTCGGCGGCCACGAAGAAGCCGTTGAGCGCCAGCAGCAGCACCGCGAGCGCCAACGCCCAGACGGGGCTCACGAGGTCACCTCGGTCCGCGCGGCGGTGCCGGGGTGCCGGCGCAGCCGTACCGAATCGGCGACGTGCCGGTCCACGGCCAGCACCTCGACCTGGACCCGCGGGTGTTTCTCGGATTCGTCCAGCTCGTCCAGCTCGGCCGGCAGGTCGATCTCCAGCAGGTCGCCGACCTCCGGGATGCGGCCCAGCTCCCGCATCACCAGTCCGGACAGCGTGTCGTACTCGGGGGCCTCCGGCAGCTCGATGCCGGTGCTGTCGGCCACCTCGTCGATCCGCCAGCGGGCCGGCACCACCCAGGAACCGTCGGGCTGGCGCACCGGTGACCGTTCCGGTGGGTCGTCCTCGTCGCGGATCGGTCCGACCAGTTCCTCGGCGATGTCCTCCAGCGTGATCACGCCGGCGAATCCGCCGTACTCGTCGACCACGCAGGCCAGCTGCCGGTGCCCGGCCCGCAGCCGGTCCAGCACGGTGGGCAGCGGCAGGCTCTCGGGCACCAGCAGCGGCGGGACCGCGACGGCAGAGACCGGCGTGTCGGCCCGGCGGTCCGGCGGTACGCCGAGCACGTCGGCGATGCCGACCACCCCGACCAGGTCGTCCACGTCCACGCCCTGCACGGGGAACCGCGAGTGGCCGGTGTCCAGCAGTTCGACCAGCCGGCTGACCGGCTCGTCGGCGCGGATGGTCCGGACGTCGACCCGGGGCACCATCACCTCACCGGCGGACAGTTCGCGGAAGTCGAGGCCGCGGTCGAGCAGGTCGGACATGTCCGGGTCGAGGTAGCCCTCCTGCCGGGAGGAGGCGATGATCTGTTCCAGGTCCTCCGGGCTGGCGCCGCTGGGCAGTTCCTCGACGGGCTCGATGCCCAGCCGGCGCAGCAGCCGGGTGGCGGCCAGGTCGAAGAGCCGGATCAGCGGCCCGGCCAGCCGCAGGTAGATCAGCGTCGACCGGCTCAGCGCCCGGGCCAGCGCCTCGGCCCGGACGATCGCGAGGTTCTTCGGCGCCAGCTCGCCCAGCACCATCTGCACGACGGTGGCCAGCAGCAGGGCCAGGGCCACCGACAGCGGCAGGCTGAGCGCGGCCGGTACGCCGGCCAGCCCGAGCAGGTCGGCCAGGCCCTCGCCGAGGTAGGGCTGGGCGGCGTAGCCGACCAGCAGTCCGGTGACCGTGATGCCGAGTTGGGCGCCGGAGAGCATGAAGGACAGCCGCCGGGTCACCTGCAGCGCCCGGGTGGCGGCCCGGTCGCCGCCGTCGGCGAGCTGGCGTAGCCGGCCGCGGTCCGCGGCGACGTATCCGAACTCCTGGGCGACGAAGTAACCCGTCGCCGCGGTCAACAACAGGATCAGCAGGAGACCGAGCAGGATCAGCACCGGTCGGTCAGGGCTCCCCGCGTCCGGTGTCCGCGACGCTCATCCTCCGGGCCGGGTGCCGGGTGCGACCCGGCCGGCTATAGCTGCCCTCCTGGGCAGAGGAGTCGATCATGGCGCCAGTCTATCCAGCCGAGCTGCGAATTTGCTGATGGTGTGCGGAACTGGCGGCACCACCGGGGGGCGGACCGGTCGGGACCTACCTCGCTGTCCGGTCTGCCCCGGTTGGCGGCATGGCCACCTCGTCCACGTCCAGCAGGTCCCGGCGGACCTTGCCGGACCGGTACGCGGCCCGGCCGATCATCTGGGCCGCCACCGGGGCCGTGATCAGCTGGAAGACGGCCACCAACAGGATCATGCCCAGGTCGGCCGGGTAGCGCAGGCGCAGCGCCACCCCGGCCAGGACCAGGAGCACCCCGAGGATCTGCGGTTTGGTGACCGCGTGGATCCGGGACAGCACGTCGGGGAACCGGATCAGGCCCACGGCGGCGAGGAAGCTGAGCAGCCCGCCCGCGAGCAGACAGACCGCCGAGAGTACGTCGGCGAGCGCCCGCAGCGGCGCCACCCCGGCGGCCTCGACCGGTGCCGCCAACCAGGTCACGCCTCCTCCCCGGCGCCGAACCGGACCACGGCCACCGAGCCGACGAATCCGAGCAGCGAGATCACCACCAGGATCGGCAGCGTGGTGGCGTGCCGGTGCAGGGCCGCCTCGGTGCCGATGGCGGCCACGGTCAGCGACAGCAGCGCCTCGGCCGCGACGATCCGGTCCAACACGGCCGGACCGCGGACCATCCGGGCCAGCGCCAGCAGAGCGGCGCAGGACAGCAGCACCGCCACGATCATTCCCCATGCAGTCACGGCTCGACCTTCCTCCCGTCGGAATCTGTCTGGACCGCGGCCAGCTCCGCGGGCGACCCCACCGCGCGGACCAGCCGTACCTCCAGTTCGTGCACGTGCTCCCGGCTGCGCGCCGCGTCCTCCCGCCCGCGTACGTCGAAGACGTGGACGAACAGCGTGCCGCCGGGCCGGTCGACGTCCACGATCAGCGTGCCGGGCACCAGCGACAGCGCCTCGGCCACCAGGGTGAGGTTGAGATCGGTCGGTACCCGCAGCCGGACCGCGATGATCGCCGAGTGCGGCGGCGGGCCGGGGCGCAGCGCGACCGCGCCCAGCCGGACGCTCGCCACCACCAGCTCGGCCAGGAACCGCAGCACGAAGACCAGCACGGGCAGCGGCCGCACCCGACCGGCGAAGGTGACCGGCGGCAGCGGGTAGAACACCAGCACGGCCACCGCGACCAGCACCCCGCCCACGGTGTTCAGCCAACTGAAGCCGCCCCAGAAGAGACTCCAGATCAGGGTGAGGCCGACGATCGCGACCAACCACTCGCGCCAGCGGGCGCGGCGTCGGGGCACCGATCCGGGCGGCGTCACGGCGCACCGCCGGGGAACACCGCCTGCACGTACGGCGTCCGCATCCGCAGGTCCGTGGCCGCCTCGGTGGCGACCCGGTAGAGCGGACCGGCCAGCACCGTGAACGCGAGACCCAGTGCGACGAGGGCGGCCGTGGCACCGATCATCATCCGGGGCACCCGTTGCACGGGCGCGGCCAACCTCTCCGGGTCGCCGCCGTCCGGTCCGGATCCGCGCGGCGTCCGGTCACCGCCCGACCCCGACCCGTCGCCCGACCCGTCGCCCGACTCCGGCCTCGCGCCCGACCGCGGCCTGGCGGCGTTCCCCGCTCCGGTGGCCCCGGGCTGAATCTCCCGGCCGGCCGGATCGACCAGTTCCGGCGGCTCCGCGTACCCGGACACGGCCATCGGCACCGGCCGCCAGAAGGCGAGGTTCCAGACCCGCACCACGGCGTACAGGGTGAGCAGGCTGGTGAGGCTGCCGGCGGCGACAAGCGACCAGGGCAGCACCCCGCCCTCGGCCGCACCCGCCTCCAGCAGCCCGAGCTTGCCCAGGAACCCGGAGAACGGCGGGATCCCGGCCAGGTTGACCGCCGGCACCAGGAACAGGATGCCGAGCAGCGGCGCCGAGCGGGCCAGACCACCGAGCCGGTTCAGGTCGGTGCTGCCGACCCGGCGCTCCACCAGGCCGGCCGACAGGAACAGCGTGGTCTGGATGGTGATGTGGTGCAGCACGTAGAAGATCGCCCCGGCCAGGCCGGCGACGGAGGTGAGCGCCACCCCGAACAGCAGGTATCCGATGTGACTGACCAGGGTGAACGACAGCAACCGCTTGATGTCCGTCTGCACCAGGGCGCCCAGGATGCCGACCAGCATGGTCAGCAGCGCCAGCACCAGCAGGACGTCGGCGGCCCGGCGGCCGGGGAACAGCAGCGTCTCGGTGCGGATGATCGCGTACACGCCGACCTTCGTGAGCAGGCCGGCGAAGACGGCGGTGACCGGGGTGGGAGCGCTGGGGTAGCTGTCCGGCAACCAGGCCGAGAGCGGGAAGACGGCCGCCTTCACCCCGAAGGCGAGCAGCAGCATCGACTGGAGCGCGATCTGCAGGTTCGCGGGCAGGGCGTCCAGCCGACCGACCAACTGGGCCAGGTTGACCGTCCCGGTGGCCGCGTACACCAGCCCGATCGCGGACAGGAACACCATCGAGGAGAGCAGACTGACCACCACGTACGTCGTTCCGACCCGCAGCCGGGCGTCGGTCCCGCCCAGCATGATCAGTACGTAGCTGGCGGCCAGCAGCACCTCGAAGCTGACGAACAGGTTGAACAGGTCACCGGCGAGGAACGCGTTCGCCACCCCGGCGGTCAGCACCAGGTAGGTGGGGTGGAACACCGAGACCGGTGCCTCCTGGTCGCCGGCCTGGCCCTGGCCGACGGCGTAGCAGAGCACGGCGAGGGTGACGGCCACCGAGACCACCAGCATGAGGGTGGCGAACTGGTCGGCGACCAGGACGATGCCGGCCGGCGCCGCCCAGCCGCCGATCTCGGCCACCAGCGTGCCGTGCCGGATCGCGGCCCAGAGCAGGAGGACCGCCGTCACCAGGGTGGCCGCGAGCACCAGCACGCTTACCGTGCGCTGGGCCCGCGGTCGACCGGCGAGGATCAGCGTCAGCGCCGCGCCGAGCAGCGGCAGCATGACCGGAAGCACGACGAGCCGGCTCACAGGTGGGACTCCTTTCGGGGCGGTGCCGCCGGTGCGGCATCCAGATCGACCTGCTCCGGGTCGTACGCCCGGGTGTCCGGCCCGACGTCCGGGGTGGGCGCCTCGTCCCGCCGGATCAGGTCGAGCAGGCGCCGGTCCTCCGGGTCGTCCTGGACCTCGTCGTCGCCACGGACCTGCCAGCTGCGGTACGCCACGGCGAGCAGCAGGGCGGTCATCCCGAAGCTGATCACGATGGCCGTGAGCACCATGGCCTGCGGCAGCGGGTCGCTCACCGTCGCCGGGTCGGTCAACCCGATCAGCGGCGCCCCGCCCGCCTGGCCGGCGAGCAGGATCAGCAGGTTGATGCCGTTGCTCATCAACACGACGCCCAGCACCACCCGGGTGAGGCTGCGTTCCAGCAGCAGCGTCACGCCGGCGCCGAAGAGCACCCCGACGACCACCACCAGGACCAGCGCCGGCCTCATCGCTCCCCCTCCTCGGGCCGGGTGACCAGCCCGCGTTCGGCTCCCGTACCGTCCCGCGCCGCCCCGGCACCGTCGGGCGGCGGCCCCGCGCCGTCCGGTGCCGGCCTTCGCCTGCCGCCCGGCGCCGGCCGCCCGGCGCGGGACGGCGCGGGTGTTCCGGCGCGGGACGGCGCGGGCGCCGCGCCGCGGGCCGCGGTCCCGGCGGCGGAGCCCACGAGTTCCGGGCCACCACCGGTCTCGATCTGGCGGTCGATCTCCGCGCCCAGGCTGCGCAGCACGTCCAGCACCAGCCCGACGACCACGAGATAGACGCCGATGTCGAAGAACAGGGACGTCACCAGATGCACCTCGCCGACCAGCGGCAGGTGCAGGTCCACCAGGGTGCTGGTGAGCGCCGGCCGGCCCGCCACCAGCGCCAACGCGCCGTAGCCGACCGAGGTGGCCAGGCCGGCGCCGAGCAGCACACCGGCATCCACCGGCGCGGCGTCGTCGAGTTCGTACCGGCCGCCGGCCAGGTAGCGGACGGCGAGCGCCAGCCCCGCGACAAGCCCGCCGGCGAAACCGCCGCCCGGCGAGTTGTGGCCGGCGAACACCAGGAAGATCGAGAACAGCACGATGACGTGGAAGATCAGCCGGGTGACGACCTCGAACACGATCGACCGCCGGCGGCTGGTCAGCGTGCTGCCGCCGCGCAGCCAGACCCGTTCCCGGCCGCGGGTGACCGCCACCGGCAGATCGCGCCGACCGGACCGGCGGCCCCGGGCGGAGCGCACGAAGATCAGGCTGGCCACGCCGGTGGCGACCACGACCAGGACCGAGATCTCACCCATGGTGTCCCAGGCCCGGATGTCGACGAGCGTCACGTTCACCACGTTGCGGCCGTGCCCGCCCTGCACGGCGAGGTCCGGGAATTCGTTCGAGATCGACGGGGCCGTGCGGCCGGTCGAGGCGGCCAGCGCCAGTCCGGACATCACCAGCCCGACCGCCACGCCGATGCCGCCGCGCAGCCATCGGCTGCGCCGCAGCGGCCGGGTCGAGAAGGCCGCCGGCAGCCGGCGCAGCACCAGCACGTACACCACGATCGTGACGGTCTCCACGAGGAACTGGGTGAGCGCCAGGTCCGGGGCGCCGTGCAGGATGAAGAGCAGCGCCGTGCCGTACCCGGTGACCCCGACCAGCACCATGGCGGTGATCCGCCGGCGGGCTCGCACGGTGAGCAGGGCCGCCACCGCCAGCACCAGACCCACGACGGTCTGGCCGGGTGCGTCCCAGCCGCGCAGGCCGCTCGGCCACGGGCCACCGGCCAGCAGCGCCCCGCCGGCCAGCAGCACCAGCACGGTCAGGATCGTGCCGAGGTACTGCGGCAGCGACCCGCGCTGGGTCACTCCGGTCACCTCGACCGCCAGCCGGCCCAACAGGTGGGTGACGCGCAGGTAGACCCGGGTTCCGTGGACCGGCAGACGCACCCGGGCCACCAGCGAGGCCACCCGGTCACGCGCCACGAACAGCACCGCCCCGCCGGCCAGGGCCAGCACGGACAGCCCGAGCGCCAGGTTCCAGCCGGGCCAGAGCACGAGCTGGTACGGCGCGCCGGCGAACCGGCCCGGGTACGGCGCCAGCGTCACACCCAGCGGACCGGCCAGCGGACCGAGCAGCAGCCCGGCCGCGGCCAGCACGGCGGGCGGCACGATCAGCGCCGCGCGGGTCGGGCGCAGCGGGGTGGTCGCCCGAGGACCCGGTCGGTCGCCGAAGGCGCCCCAGACGAAACGCACGCTGTACGCGGCGGTCAGCACCGCGCCGGCCAGCACGCCGGCCAGCAGCACCGGCTCGTCCAGCAGCGCGTGCACCACCGCCTCCTTGCCGACGAACCCCAGCAGCGGTGGCACGCCGGCCATCGAGGCGGCCGCCAGCACGGCGATGCCGGCCAGTACCGGTCGGCGGCGCCCCACCCCGGACAGCAGGTTGATGTCCCGGGTGCCGGCCGCGTGGTCCACCGCGCCGGCGACCAGGAACAGCGTCGACTTGAACAGGCCGTGCGCCAGCAGCATCACCAGCCCGGCGAGTGCGGCGGCCCGGGTGGCGGCGCCGGTCAGCAGGAGCAGCAGACCGAGCTGGCTCACCGTGCCGTAGGCCAGCAGCAGCTTGAGGTCCACCTGACGCAGCGCGGCCCAGCCGCCGCCCAACATGGTGACGGTGCCGAGGGCGTACAGCACCGGATGCCAGGGCGTCGCCTCGGCGAGTCCCGGGGCGAGCAGCGCCACGAGGAAGATCCCGGCCTTGACCATCGCCGCCGCGTGCAGGTACGCCGAGACCGGGGTGGGTGCCGCCATCGCCGACGGCAGCCAGAAACTGGTCGGGAAGATCGCCGACTTGGTGACCACGCCGGTCAGGATGAGCAGCGTGGCGGCGGTCGCCGTGGCGCCGCCGGGGATGCCGGTGGCCAGGATCGAGGACCACCGGTACGTGCCGGCGGACTCGCCGAGCACGATGAAGCCGACCAGCATGGCCAGCCCGCCCAGGGTGGTCACCACCAGGGCCTGCGTCGCGGCCCGCCGGGTCGCCCGCTTGCCCGGGTTGTGCCCGATCAGCAGGAAGGACAGGATGCTGGTCAGCTCCCAGAAGACGTAGAGCAGCAGCAGGTTGTCGGCCATCACCAGGCCGGTCATGGCGCCGGCGAACCCCACGAACGCCGCCGCGAACCGGCCGAGTTCGGGTTCGCCGGACGGGAAGTACCGGGTGCAGTAGACAAGCACCAGCGCGCCGACCCCGCCGACCAGCAGGAGCAGCACCCAGGACAGCACCTCGACCCGTAGCTCCAGGTCGAGGCCCAGGCTGGCGATCCACCGGTACGTCTCGACGGCCTCGCCGCCGTCCCGGAAGGTGCCGGTCCGCGCCACCGCCCAGCCCGCCGTGGCCGCCGGCACCAGTGCCAGCACCGCGCAGGCGGCCCGCCCCCACCACCGCACGAGCACCGGTGCGACCAGCGCAGCGGCCAGGTGGAGGATCAGCAGGACGAGCATGCGGGCTCCGATCTGGGGACGGAGGGCGGCCTGGGGTGTCTCCGGACCTGTGCGGTGCGCGGCGGGCCTCGGGCGGGCGTTCCGGGACCAGCGCAGCCCGCAGACAGGTCCAGGAGCCATCCCTAGGACGAATCACACGGCAGGTAGCGCGACGACGGACCCGAAACCGGAAATCCCACCCGTCGATCATGAAGAAATGACGGGGTACTTATTCCGGTATGACCGATACGCCGCGGGCGCGGCCCGGATGGCGACCCACCCCGACACCCGGCCGGTGTTGATGAGGGCGTCTGCGCCATGCGAAAGCGCTTCCGGCGCCACCAACGCCCCGATCGACACAGGCGGGCGGGCGGGGGTCGCCCCTACGCCGACGGGGTTGGGGTGAGTGGGTTGACCAGGCGGGCGGTGTGCTCCGCCGGGGCCATCCGAACCGGCGCGGTCAGAGCGGTGGCGCGCGGGACCCGTCCCGGCGGACCGGACGGGAGGAGGGCAGCCGATCCGCGGCCGGCCCGTGCCCGGACCGCTCGGCCGCCAGGGGCGGCGGCCGCCTTTCGGCGCAGACCCCGGCCGGCGCGTGCTGCGGCTCGCCGCTCGCCGGGTCGAGCCCGGCACCGGGGTCGGACGCCATCGGCGGGTGCTGCGGCTGCGCCGCGGACCCCTCGACAGGGTCGAGCCGCCAGCCGGGCCGATGCCGGTCGCCCCGGCCGGCGGCCGCGACGGTGGCCGGAAGAGCGTGGATCGCGGCGCTCACCGACGCGGGTGCCGCGGCGACCGGACCCGCCGGAACGGCACAGGAGGCGGCACCGTGCACCGCCGTGGCGCCGAGCACGGTCAGCACGAGCAGGATCAGCGGACGGAGCGGAGCGGCGCAGAGTGACGTCCTCGCGCGCATCCGGCCTCCTCCGGTCGATGTTCGGTAACTGTATCTTGACCTATCGGTCGTTACCGAACTTCGCCGGCAACCTCCCGCTCAGTGGGACGCGGCGGATCCGGGCGCACCGTCGACAGTGGACGTTCCCGGCGACGCCGGCCGGGCGGGACGCCCAGCTGGCCGGGCGGGACGCTCAGCGGGCCGGGCTGCCGACGAGGTCGGGGCGGCCCAACTGGCGCGCCGTGTCGTCGATCAACACCGCGACGGCCGCCAGCGACCGGGCGGAGGCAAGGGGTCGGGACCGCGGGCCACGGACGAAGCGGTGCACCGCGACCCGCACCCGGGCACGGTCGGCGGCGCTCGCCTCGGCGGTCGCCACCACGAGTTCCCGCAGGCAGTTGGCCAGCCGCTCGGCGAGGGCGAGGTCGGACCCGGTCAACACACAGCCGAGCTCGGCAAGGTGGTGGTCGACCATCCGGATGAGCACATCAGCGCCGAGCGGCGAGGTTCGCTCGACGACAGTCATCCATCCTCCCGGGCCCATACTCTCCGTCACCGAAGAACTTACGGTAAGTGCCGATATCGAGGCAAGTAGTTAAGGGATAATTAATGCTTTTCGGCCGGTTCTTTCGGCTCACCGTAGGTCGGAGAACCCGCTGCGTAGCGCGCGTCCGGACGGCCGCGGTCCCGCTGTCGTACCGGCCGGGCAGGATGGGGTGCGTGCAGCAGGCGTCTCCGGAGTTCGGTGCGGCCACCCGCGAGTGGTTCGCCGCGTCCTTCGCCGCGCCCACCGAGGCCCAGTCGGGAGCCTGGCGGGCGATCGGCGCCGGCCACAACGCCCTGGTCGTCGCGCCCACCGGATCGGGCAAGACGCTCGCCGCGTTCCTCTGGTCGCTGGACCGGTTGGCCCGCGAGCCGGTGCCGGCGGATCGGCAGCGCCGCTGCCGCGTGCTCTACATCAGCCCGCTCAAGGCGCTCGCGGTCGACGTCGAGCGCAACCTGCGGGCGCCGCTGACCGGCATCCGGCACGCCGCCGCCCGGTTGGGTCTGCCGCCACCGGAGATCACCGTGGGGATGCGCACCGGGGACACCCCCGCCGACGAGCGGCGGGCGTTCGCGCGCACCCCGCCGGACATCCTGATCACCACGCCGGAGTCGCTGTTCCTGCTGCTCACCTCGGCCGCCCGGGAGTCGCTGCGCGGGGTGGAGACGGTCATCGTGGACGAGGTGCACGCCGTGGCCGCCACCAAGCGCGGCGCGCATCTCGCGCTGTCCCTCGAACGGCTCGACGACCTGCTCCCCGCGCCGGCCCAGCGGATCGGCCTGTCCGCCACGGTCCGCCCGGTCGCCGAAACCGCCCGGTTCCTCGGCGGTTCCCGGCCGGTCGACGTGGTGCAGCCGCGCACCGCCAAGACCATCGAGGTCAGCGTCGAGGTGCCGGTGGCCGACATGACCCGGCTCGACGAGTTGGACGACCCGGCTATGGAGGACGGGCTGGCCGGTCCACGCCGGGTCTCCATCTGGCCGGCCGTGGAGGAGCGCGTCTTCGCCCTGATCCGGGCGCACCGGTCGGCGATCGTCTTCGCCAACTCGCGGCGCGGCGCCGAGCGGCTCTGCGCCCGGCTCAACGAGTTGGCCGCGGCAGCCGCCGAGGCCGACGGGATGACGGAACACGACCCACCGCCCGGACACCGACCCGTGCCCGGCGTACCCGATCCGGCCGCGGCCGATGCCGGCGGGCCGGCCGGCGACGCGGCGCCGCGGGACGGTACGGCCGGGCGGGCGGCGACGCGCGACGGTACGACAGCGGGCCGCGGCGGCCGGCTGCCCGCGGAGATCATGGCGCAGTCCGGCGCCTCCGCCGGCGCCCCGCCGGTGATCGCCCGAGCGCACCACGGCAGCGTGTCCCGGGAGGAACGCAAGCACATCGAGGAGGCTCTCAAGTCCGGTCGGCTGCCGGCCGTGGTCGCCACCTCCAGCCTGGAACTCGGCATCGACATGGGGGCCGTCGATCTGGTGGTGCAGATCGAGGCACCGCCCAGCGTGGCGGCCGGCCTGCAACGCGTGGGGCGCGCCGGCCACCAGGTCGGCGCGGTCTCCCGGGGCGTGGTGTTCCCGAAGCACCGCGGCGACCTGCTCTCCTGCGCCGTGGTGGCGGACCGGATGGCCGACGGCGCCATCGAGGAGCTGCGCTACCCGCGCAACCCGCTGGACGTACTGGCCCAGCAGATCGTCGCGATGGTGGCGCTGGACTCCTGGCGGGTGGGCGACCTGGCCGCCCTGGTGCGCCGGGCGGCGCCGTTCGCCGAACTGCCCGACTCGGCCCTGACCGCCGTGCTCGACATGCTCTCCGGGCGCTACCCCTCCACCGCCTTCGCCGAGTTGCGGCCCCGGCTGGTCTGGGACCGGACCACCGACGTGCTGTCCGGCCGCCCCGGCGCGCAACGGCTCGCCGTCACCAGCGGCGGGACGATTCCGGACCGCGGCCTGTTCGGGGTGTTCCTGGCCGGCGCCGAGCGGGCCGCGCGGGTCGGCGAGTTGGACGAGGAGATGGTCTACGAGTCGCGGGTCGGCGACGTGTTCCTGCTCGGTTCCTCCTCCTGGCGGATCGAGGAGATCACCCCGGATCGCGTGCTGGTCTCCCCCGCCCCCGGCCAGGCCGCCCGGATGCCGTTCTGGAAGGGCGACGCGCTGGGACGCCCGGTGGAACTGGGTCGGGCCATCGGCGCCCGGCTGCGCGGGCTGGTCCGGTCCGGCGAGGACGCGGCCCGGGCCGACCTGATGGGCCGCGGCCTGGACGAGTGGGCCGCCGCCAACCTCGTGACCTACCTCTACGAGCAGCGCGAGGCCACCCGGGCGTTGCCGGACGACCGCACGGTGCTGGTCGAGCGGTTCCGCGACGAGCTCGGCGACTGGCGGCTGGCCGTGCACTGCCTGCTCGGTGCCCGGGTCAACGGGCCGTGGGCGCTGGCGATCGGCCGCCGGCTCGCCGAACGGTACGGGGTGGACGCCCAGGTCATGCCGGCCGACGACGGCATCGTCGTGCGGCTGCCGGAGACCGCCGACGAGCCGCCCGGCCCCGAGGTCGTGGCGTTCGACCCCGACGAGATCGTTCAGCTCGTGGAGGAAACCGTCGGCACCTCGGCGATGTTCGCCGCGCGGTTCCGGGAGTGCGCCGCCCGGGCGCTGCTGCTGCCCCGGCGCGACCCCCGGCGCCGGCAACCGCTGTGGCAGCAGCGGCAACGCGCCGCGCAACTGCTCGACGTGGCCCGGGAGTTCGCCGACTTCCCGATCACGCTGGAGGCGGCCCGGGAGTGCCTCCAGGACGTCTTCGACCTGCCCGGCCTGGCCGGCCTGATGCGGGAGGTCGCCAGCCGGAAGGTGCGGCTGGTCGAGGTGGAGACCGGCAGGCCGTCGCCGTTCGCCCGATCGCTGCTGTTCGGGTACGTCGGCGCGTTCGTCTACGAGGGCGACTCGCCGCTGGCCGAGCGCCGGGCCGCCGCGCTGGCGCTGGACTCCACCCTCCTCGGTGAGCTGCTCGGCCGGGTTGACCTGCGGGAACTGCTGGAGCCCGCGGTGGTCGACGAGACCGAGCGGCGCCTGCAGTGGCGCACCGAGGAGCGCCGGGCGCGGGACGCCGAGGACGTGGTGGAGTTGCTGCGGCTGCTCGGCGACCTCAGCGACGACGAGTTGGCCGAGCGCGGCGCCCGGCCCGAGTGGTTGACCGGGCTGGCCGCCGACCGACGGGTACTGCGCGTGCGGATCGCCGGTCAGGACCGGTGGATCGGCATCGAGGACGCCGGACGGGTCCGGGACGCGCTCGGCGTGGCCCTGCCGGTCGGCGTCGCCGAGGCATACCTCGCGCCGGTCGCCGATCCCCTCGGTGACCTGGTCGCCCGGTACGCCCGCGGGCACGGGCCGTTCGCCGCCGCGACCTGCGCGGCCCGGTTCGGGCTCGGCGTGTTCGTGGTCGAGCAGACGCTGCGGCTGCTCGCCGCCGGCGGGCGGGTGGTCTCCGGCGAGTTCCGGCCGGACGGCGTGGGCACCGAGTGGTGCGACGCGGAGGTGCTGCGGCTGCTGCGCCGCCGGTCCCTGGCGGCGCTGCGTCGGGAGATCGAGCCGGTGCCGCCGCGGGCGCTGGCCACCTTCCTGCCCCGCTGGCAGCAGATCGGCTCGTCGGCCCGGGGCGTGGACGCCGTGGCCGCGGTCGTCGAGCAGCTTCAGGGGGTGGCGGTGCCGGCGTCGGCGCTGGAACGCCTGGTGCTGCCGGCCCGGGTGGCGGACTACTCCCCGGCGTACCTGGACGAGCTGTGCGCCAGCGGCGAGGTGCGCTGGGCCGGGGCCGGCGCGATCGCCGGTGGGGACGGCTGGGTGACCCTCGCCTACGCCGACGCGGCGCCGCTGCTGCTGCCCGTGCCGGACGAGGCGCTCACGATGACCCCGCTGCACGAGGCGGTGCTGGCGGCCCTGGCCGACGGGCAGGCGTTGTTCTTCCGGCCCCTCGCCGAGCGGTGCGGATCGGACGACGACTCCACGCTGGTGGCCACGCTGTGGGACCTGGTCTGGGCCGGCCGGCTGACCAACGACACGCTGGCACCGCTGCGGACCGCGCTCAGCGGCGGCGGTGCGCATCGGGCCCGACCCACCGGTCCGCGCGCCCGGTACCGCCGGCCCGGCCGGGCCGGCCTGCCCAGCCGGGTTGGTCCGCCCACCGCCGCCGGCCGATGGTCGCTGCTGCCGGAGCGGGATTCCGACCCGACCCGCCGGGCCGCAGCGCTGGCCGACACGCTGCTCGAACGGCACGGCGTGCTGACCCGGGGCGCGGTGGTCGCGGAGGCGGTGCCCGGCGGCTTCGCGGCCGTCTACCCGGTGCTCGCGGCCCTGGAGGAACGCGGCGCCGCCCGCCGCGGCTACTTCGTGGACGGGCTGGGCGCCGCCCAGTTCGCCGTGCCGGGAGCGGTCGACCGGATCCGCGCCCTCGCCGAGCCGTCCGCCCCGGACCGCTCGGGACCGGCGCTGGTGCTGGCCGCGACCGACCCGGCCAACCCGTACGGTGCGGCGCTGCCCTGGCCGGAGCGTGTCGTCGAGTCCGGCGACGGCGGCACCGGGCCGGCGGGCGGACACCGGGCCGGGCGGAAGGCCGGCGCGCTGGTCGTGCTGACCGGCGGCGTTCTCACCCTGTACGTGGAACGGGGCGGTCGGACGGTGCTCTCCTTCACCGACGATCCCGACGCCCTGGCGGTCGCCGCCAAGGCGCTGGCCGACGCCGTCCACTCCGGCGCGCTGGGCGCGATCTCGGTGGAACGCGCCGACGGCGGCGCGGTCCGGTCGACGCCGCTGGCCGACGCACTCACCGCCGCCGGTTTCCGGGCCACCCCGCGCGGCCTGCGACTGCGCGGCTAGCGTCCGGTCGAGGTCCTCGGTCGGCCGAGGATCCCCGCACCGGCGCCAGGGCGGGTCAGGACAGGGTGGTTCAGGACAGGGCGGTCAGGGCACCCGGTACACCGCCGCGAGCACCGAGACGTCCGCCGGGTCGGGATGGTCCCCGCCGCCGGCACGCCACTCGCTCACCGGCACGATCCCCGGCTCGACCGCTTCGAGGCCGGCGAAGATCTCCGCGATCTCCTGCCTGCTGCGCGGGAAGACGTCCAGCCGGCCGGCGGCCAGCAACGCGTCGTACGCGGCGGCGCCCTCCGGGCTCAGGAAGTCCTTGGTGGCGTTGGTGGTGGCCACGTGGCTGCCCGAGGGCAGCGCCGACACGAGGCGCCGGACGATCCGGGTGACCTCGTCCAGGTCCCGGACGAAGTGCAGCACCGCGATCAGCATCAACGCGACCGGCCGGCCGAGGTCGAGCGTGCGGGCCAGGTCCGGATGCCGGAGTATCGCCTCGGGCTCGCGCAGGTCCGCCTCCAGGTACGCGGTGGCGCCCTGCGGCGTACTGGTCATCAACGCCCGGGCGTGCACGCCCACCATCGGATCGTTGTCCACGTACACCACCCGGGTGTCCGGCGCGACGGCCTGGGCGACCTCGTGGGTGTTGTCCGCCGTCGGCAGACCGGTTCCGATGTCGAGGAACTGCCGGATGCCGACCTCGGCGGTGAGGAAGGTCGTGACGCGCTTGAGGAACCCGCGGTTCTCGATCGCCGCCGTACGGATGCTGGGCCACGCGGCCGCGATCTGGTCCCCGGAGGCGCGGTCGGCGGCGAAGTTGTCCTTGCCGCCGAGCCAGTAGTTGTACCGCCGCGCCGGGTGCGGCACCGAGGTGTCGATGGCGTGCTGCACCTGCCCCGGGTCGGACTGTTCGCGCATGCCGGTCGCCTCTCCTCGGTGCGGAGCCGCTCCGAGGGGCAGCCGGGGCGTCCAGTGTAGAGACCACCCGTGACGCGTTCCACCCGCGACGCCGCGTCGCCGTCCTCGTCGGACGTACGTCAGCCAGCTCGACCGGATCGGTGGAGATGACTGGCGTACGTCCGTGCGCCCCGCCCCGATCGTCGGTCAGAGCCGCGGCGCGACCTCGGCCGCGATCAGGTCGAGGTGGTCCAGGTCGGTCAGGTCCAGCACCTGGAGGAAGAACCGGGACGCGCCCAGCCCGGCGTACACCCGCAGTTGCTCCGCGACCTCCTCGGGGGTGCCGACGACGCCGGCGCCGGAGGACCTCACCTCCGCCGGGTCCCGACCGATCGCGTCGGCGCGGCGGCGGACCTCGGCGTCGGTCCGGCCGCAGACCACGGTGAGCGCGGCGGACAGGGCCAGCGGCCGGTCGTCCCGGCCGGCCTCGGCACACGCCTTGCGGACCGCGGCGTAGCTGCGCTCCACGTGCTCCGGCGGGGAGAACGGGACGTTGAACTCGTCGGCGTACCGGGCAGCCAGCCGGGGCGTGCGGGTGGCACCCTTGCCGCCGATGATCAGCGGAGGGTGGGGCCGCTGGACCGGCTTCGGCAACGCGGGCGAGTTCTCCACCCGGTAGTACCGGCCGGCGTGGTCGAACCGCCCGCCGGGCTGCGTGGACCAGAGGCCGGTGATCACGTCCAACTGCTCGGTCAGCCGGTCGAACCGCTCACCGACCGGCGGGAACGGGATGCCGTACGCCGTGTGCTCCTCGGCGAACCAGCCGGTGCCCAGGCCGAGTTCCACCCGACCGCCGCTCATGGCGTCGACCTGGGCCACCGATATCGCCAACGGGCCGGGCAGCCGGAACGTCGCCGAGGTGACCAGGGTGCCCAGCCGGATGCGTTCGGTCTGCACGGCGAGCGCGGCGAGGGTCAGCCAGGCGTCGGTCGGTCCGGGCAGCCCGTCGACGCCCATCGCCAGGTAGTGATCGGAGCGGAAGAACCCGTCGAATCCGCAGTCCTGGGCGCGCCGCGCGACCCGGAGCAGATCGTCGTAGCTGGCACCTTGCTGGGGCTCGGTGAAGACGCAAAGTCGCATGCGGTCAACTCTGCCAGCCCGACGGTCGGCGCGCCGAACCGATCGGTCGGTGCCGCGGCGCGGCCCCGCGCTACGGTTCGGGCATGGCCGGCTACCCCTGGATCAGCTTCACCACCGACTACGGGCTGTCCGACGGCTTTGTCGCGGCGTGCCACGGGGTGATCGCCCGACTGGCGCCCGCGGCCCGGGTGATCGACGTGACGCATCTGCTGCACCCCGGTGACGTGCGGCAGGGCGCCGCGGTCCTGGCGCAGACGGTCGGCCATCTGCCGCCGGCCGTCCATCTCGCGGTGGTGGATCCGAGCGTCGGTACGGCGCGGCGGTCGATCGCCCTGGCCGCACCGGACGGTCTCCTGGTCGGGCCGGACAACGGCCTGCTGCCGTGGGCGGCCGACGTGCTCGGCGGGGTACGGGCGGCCGTCGAGCTGACCAACCCGGCCTGGTTGGGACCGACGGTGTCCCGGACGTTCCACGGCCGGGACATCTTCGCCCCGGTCGCTGCCCGGCTGGCCGGCGGCGAACCGCTTTCCGGCGCCGGCCCCGACATCGACCCGGCCACGCTGGTACGGCTGCCCGACCCGGTGGTGAACGGCGGGGACGGGTGGCTGGAGGCCGAGGTGCTGACCGTCGACCGGTTCGGCAACGTACAGCTCGCCGCCCCGGCACCGGCGTTGGCCGGGCTGGGTTCGCGGCTGCTGGTCAACGACGTACCGGCGGTGCGGGGCGAGACCTTCGGATCGGCGCCGGCGGGCGGGCTGGTGGTGTACGCCGACTCGGCCGGCCAGGCCGCGGTGGCCGTCAACGGCGGTCGCGCCGCGGTCGTCCTGGCGGTCGCTCCCGGCGAGACGCTGCGGATCGTCACCGCCGCGACCGGCGCGGATCTCCCTTGATCCTGATTCGCTGTGGAATGCTGGCGGAGTGGGCAAGCACTCCATCGACCTCGATGTCTGTCCGTGCTGCGGGTACCGCACCGGGGACACCACCTGCCCGGTTTGCCTCTGGACCGACGACGGTCGGGGCGGGACGGACCCGGACGTCGCGCGGGGCGGCCCCAACGGGGAGTTGAGCCTGACCGACGCGCGGCTCAACTTCCAGGTGTACGGCATCAGTCACCCCCGGTTCCGCAACACCGGTCGACCGTCCCGGCGCGAGGAGTCGTCGTGAGCCGCGGGGAGTCGTCGTGAGCAGGGTGGGACGGGCCGGTGCCCGAGGGTGACACCGTCTGGAACACCGCCCGCCTGCTGCATCGGGCGCTGATCGGCGGCCGGCTGACCGCCAGCGACTTCCGGGTGCCCCAACTGGCCACTGTGGACCTTACCGGGGCGACCGTGCTCGGCTCGACCAGCCGCGGCAAACACCTGCTGCTCCGGTTCCGGCTCCAGCCCGACGAGCGGCGGCTGACCCTGCACTCACACCTGCGGATGGACGGGGCATGGCGCGCGTACGCCCCGGGCGAGCGGTGGGCGGCGCGGCCCGCGCACCTGATCCGGGTGGTGCTGCGCACCGCGGAGGCCGTCGCGGTGGGCTATCACCTGCACGACCTGGCGCTGGTGCCGACCGAGCAGGAGGAACGGCTGGTCGGGCACCTCGGCCCCGATCTGCTCGGCGCGGACTGGGATCCGACCGAGGCGACCCGGCGGATCGCCGCCGAACCGGACCGGCAGATCGCGGAGGCCCTGCTCGACCAGCGCAATCTGGCCGGAATCGGCAACCTCTACAAGGGTGAGGTGCTGTTCCTGCGCGGGGTGTCCCCGTGGGCGCGCGTCGGCGACGTACCGGACCTGGCCGGCCTGGTGGCGCTGGCCCAGCGGTTGCTGATGGCGAACCGGGGCCGGTGGACGCAGAGCACCACCGGCTCGCTGCGGCGCGGCGAAACGACCTATGTGTACGCCCGGCGGGCCCAACCGTGTCGCCGGTGCGGCACGGCGATCGCCAAGCGGGACCAGGGTGACCGGGTGACCTACTGGTGCCCGCGCTGCCAGCCCGGCGACCCCGTGGCCTGAGCGTCGGGCGGTGCGGACGGCAGGCCGTCCGGGCCGCGGGCGGTGCGGACAGCAGGCCGTGCGGGCCGCGGGCGGGGTGGGCCGCGGAACGGGCTCAGCGGCTCAGTGGGCCGTGCGGGTCCGTTCGCCGCCGGAGCGGAACTCGGCCAACCCGGCCGCCACGCCGTGCAGGAAGTCGCTCGCCTCGGTCAGCCGGGACACCGAGGGATGGTCGCCGACCGGGTTGGCGTCCTCGGCCACGTAGCCGGCCGCGGCCACCACCAGCCGCTCGTACGCGCTCACCCCGCCGTCGAGCTGGCCGAGCAGCCGGGCGTGCGCCGCCGCCAGCGACTCGCGGGACTCCTCCGGTGCGATCTTGACGGCCCGTTCGATCTCGGCCACCCGGCGGGCCAGGTCCCGCAGCGACCCCTCAGCCACGGCCGCCTCCGCCAGGATTTCGTGGGCGGCGGCGTCGAGCCGGTCGGCGAGCCCGGAAAGTGCCTGCGCGGCCCGGTCCAGCCGCAGCCACGGACCGGCCGCGGCCGATCCGCGCAGGGCCAGCCGGGCGCGCTGCCGGCGTACCTCCCCGACGGCCAGCCGGCCCGCCGGGAGCCGCTCGACGGTGGCGATCAGCCGCGCCTGAACCTGTTCCGGCGACTCGGCGGGCGGCGGTGGCTGCCGGGTCAGGGCACGCAGGTCGGACCAGCGCCACAGCGCGAGCACCGCCGAACCGCCGGCCGCCGCGGCCCAGGCCGCGTCCGGCAGGCCGACCCCGTGGTACGGGGTGAGCACCGCGGCGGCCCCGCCGAGGGTGCCGGC
Organism: Plantactinospora sp. KBS50; assembly: GCF_002285795.1. Classification (GTDB taxonomy): domain Bacteria; phylum Actinomycetota; class Actinomycetes; order Mycobacteriales; family Micromonosporaceae; genus KBS50. The sequence goes on along the minus strand of NZ_CP022961.1, from coordinate 1,689,493 downwards.
CAGCGCACTCCACCGACGGGCACCCCGGCGCAACCTGCGCACCTGGCGCAGGTAACGCGTCCGCTGGTCGACCACGGCTCCTCCCGCCGGACGGCCGTCGGCTCAGCCGGCGGCGCTGGCGTCTCCGCCAGGGGCCCTGTCCTTGGCCATGCTGGCCCTGATCTCGTCGAGCCGGGCCACCGAGGCGGCATCCGCGCCGGACTCGGTCTGCCCGATCGCCGGCTTGGCGGCCTCGCCGGTGAGCTGTCCGCCGGCCATGCTCGCCCGGATCTGCTCCAACCGGGACTCGCCGGCCAGGTCGAGGCTGGACTTCTGGATTTCCAGCATCCGGCCCTCCACGGAGTTGCCGGCCAGCTCGGCCCGGCCCATCGCGGTGGCGTAGCGGGACTCGATCTTGTCGCGTACCTCGTCCAGCGAGGGCGTGTTGCCGGGCGCGGCGAGCGACGACATCGACTCCAGCGAGCGGGCCACGCTCTCCTGCATCTTGGCCTGCTCAAGCTGGCTGAGCAGCTTGGTGCGCTCGGCCAGCTTCTGCTGGAGGATCATCGAGTTGTTCTCGACCGCCTTGCGCGCCTGGGCGGCCGCGTTCAGCGCCTGGTCGTGCAGGGTCTTGAGGTCCTCGGTCTGCTGCTCGGCCGAGACGAGCTGGGTGGCCAGGGTCTGTGCGGACTGCTCGTACTTCTGCGCCTCGGGCTCGTTGCCGCCGGTGCGGGCCCGGTCGGCCAGCGCCAGCGCCTGCCGGGCCATCCCCTGCAACCGCTCGACCTCGGCGATGTTGCGCGACAGCCGCATCTCCAGCTGACGCTGGTTGCCGATCACCGCGGCCGCCTGCTGGACCAGCGCCTGGTGTTGCCGTTGCGCATCCTCGATGGCCTGCTGGATCTGGACCTTCGGATCGGCGTACTCATCAATCTTGGCGCCGAACAGCGCCATCAGGTAGCGCCAGCCCTTGACGAACGGGTTCGCCATCTCCGCGGTATCCCCTCACGCATTCATTCGATCGCCTCGACCGCGCCGGTCGGGCCCGACCCCCCGAGCCGGCCGCCGCACGACGCCGCCTCCATCGTCCCAGCCACGCGCCAGTCGCGGCAGGGTACCGACGGGCGAAGTTGAATCCGCTCCGGTATCGGGAGATCAACCTTACGCTCCGCAGGCAAGGCCAGCCAGGCCGGCCGGCGCACCGGCCACACCGGTCCGCGCCCATGCCCGAACCACGGCCGCGCCTGACGCTGTGACGCTGCGGGACAGTGTCTCAGGCGGCGCAGACCACGTCGCGGTCGCCTCCGCGGGTCCGCCGGCTGGTCCGCAGGGTCGCCTTGAGCGGGAACTCCTGGGTCACCGAGACCGACACCCGGCCGTCCGAGCTGAGCGTGCGAACCGGGTGCTTCTCGCCGGCCGCCCGCGCGACCCGGTCGGGATGCCCCGCGCCGGCCGACGCCGGCTCCGGCGCCGTCGAATCCGTCGCCGGCAGGCCGTCCACCGGTCGCTCGCGGACCGGCAGCAGCACCCCCGGCACCTGCTCGGCAAGCGCCAGGGTGTCGCTCACCTCGCCCAGCACCTCGGAGAGTCGGGCGCCGAGGGCGTCGCAGATCGCCGCGAGCAGCTCGCTGGACGCCTCCTTCTGCCCGCGCTCGATCTCGGACAGGTAGCCCAGGCTGACATTGGCCGCGGTGGACACCTCGCGCAGTGTCCGGTGCTGACCCTGCCGGCGTGCACGTAGCGCATCACCGATGACTCGGCGCAGCAGGACCATCGCACCTCCCCATCCGCGGGACACTCCGGTCGATTCTCCCGCCCGGCGGCCGAGCGGGAAAGCCCCAGCCCTTGGGGGCGACCAAGAGCTTGACCGCAACCGTACCCGCTACGGACCCGGACGACATCCCGCCCCGCCCGGGCAGCTCGGAACGAAACTCGGGAACGCCGGCCGGATCACCCTCGGCCGGCGCGGCCCCGCGGCCGGTCAGCGCATCGACGGTTCCCGCGCGGCGGCCTGGAGCTCGGCGCTGAGCAGGTCCAACGCCTCCCGCACGGTGGCGGTGCGGATCTCCGCCCGGCCGCCGTCCAGGGCCAGCCGGCGCACCGCGCCGCCGGCCGGGCCGGCCACCGCGACGTACACCTCGCCGACCGGATGTCCGTCCTGCGGCTCCGGCCCCGCGACGCCCGTGGTGGCCACCGCCCAGTCGGCGGCGCAGCGCCGCCGGCAGCCGGCCGCGAGCGCCACGGCCACCTCGGGATCCACCGGTCCGCGGGCGGCCAGCAGGTCCGCCGGTACGTCCGCCAGCCGCTCCTTCAGATCCGTGGCGTAGACCACCAGGCCGCCCCGGTAGACGGCGCTCACCCCGGCGATCTCCACCACGGTGGCGGCCAGCAGACCGCCGGTCAGCGACTCCACGGTCGCGAACGTCTCCCGGCGCTCGACGAGCAGGCGCACGACGGCGGCCGCGGCGCCGCCGGATCCGGGATCCGGACCGGTGCTGCTCATCGGGTACCCCCTGCCCGCTCCGGCCGGGCGGCGCGGCCGCGCGGCCCTGGTGCGACTCAGGCCGAGCGGCGCAGCCGGACGGCCCTGATCACGTAGTCCAATCCCGTCACCACGGTGACGACAACCGCCGCGCCCATGATCCACGCGCCGATGCCGGCGAGGGCGCCCGGCACCGGCCACAGGTACCAGACGATCGCCAGGACCTGCAGGGCGGTCTTGACCTTGCCACCCCGGCTCGCGGCGATCACGCCGTACCGGATCACCCAGAACCGGATCAGCGTCACCCCCAGCTCGCGGGCCAGGATCAGCGCGGTCACCCACCAGGGCAACCGGTCGTACCAGGAGAGCAGCACCAGGGCGGCGCCGGTGAGCGCCTTGTCGGCGATCGGGTCGGCCACCTTGCCGAACGAGGTGACCAGGCCGTACCGGCGGGCGATCCAGCCGTCCACCAGGTCGGTGGTGGAGGCGATCGCGAAGGTCACCGTGGCGGCGATCCGCCAGCCGGGATGGACCAGCGCCGAGCAGCCGACCAGCACCACGAAGACCGGCACCAGGACGATCCGGAGCGCGGTGAGCGCGTTCGCCGCGTTCACCACCGGGACCGACGGTACGGCGGGCCGCCGGGGCTCGGTGGCCGGCACCGGGTCGGCGGCGGCGCGCGGATCGGCGGCGCGCGGATCGGCGGCGCGCGGATCGGCGGCGCGCGGATCGGCGGCGCGCGGATCGGCGGCGCGCGATGCGGCGGCCGGAGCGGCCGGCACCGGGTCGGCGGGCGAAGCGGCCGGAACCGGGTCGGCGGGCGAAGCGGCCGGAACCGGGTCGGCGGCGCGCGAAACGGCCGGCTCGGGGGCCGGCGCCGGGCTCGGCGCGACACCCCCCGGTTCGACCATCGCCGGCACCGCGGCGGCCCAGTCGGTCCGTCCGCTCCCCTCGGTCATCCCGATCCCCCCATTCGGCGCCTCACCCGGCGGCGGACACCATCTCGATCGGCTCGGCCACCAGGTCCACCCCCTCGGTGCCGGTGACCCTGGCCCGGACCAGATCCCCCGGGCGCAGCGCGCTCAGCCCGGCGCCGTCCCCCGGCACCGCGAGCGTGGTCGAACCGTCCACCTCCGGCGCCTGGTGCGCCGCGCGGCCCTCGACGACGCCGTCCGACACCGTGTCCACCAGCACCTCGATGGTCTCGCCCAGCCGTTCCTCGGCCCGCTGCGAGCACAGCTCGTCGGCCAGCCGGACCAGCCGGTCGTACCGGCGGCGGACCGTCGCGGCCGACACCTTGCCGGGCAGCCCGGCCGCCTCGGTCCCGTCCTCGTCGCTGTAGTCGAACACACCGATGGCATCCAGCCGCGCCTCGGTCAGGAAGCGGACCAACTCGTCGACGTCCCGCCGGGTCTCGCCGGGGAACCCGACGATGAAGTTGCTGCGCGCCCCCGCGGCCGGCGCCACCTCGCGGGCCGAGGCAAGCAGGTCCAGGAAGCGTTCCGTGGAGCCGAACCGGCGCATCCGGCGCAGCACCGGCTCGCTGGAATGCTGGAACGACAGGTCGAAGTAGGCCGCCACCCCGGGCGTCCCGGCGATGGCCGCCACCAGGCCGGGTCGCGTCTCGGCCGGCTGGAGGTAGCTGACCCGGACCCGGACGATCCCGGTCACCGCGGCGAGCTGCGGCAACAGCTTCTCCAGCGCCCGCGGGTCGCCGAGGTCCTTGCCGTAGGAGGTGGAGTTCTCGCTGACCAGCACCAGCTCCCGGACGCCCGTGCCGGCCAGCCACTCGGCCTCGGCCAGCAACTCGTCCGGGGTACGCGAGACGAACGCGCCGCGGAAGGCCGGAATGGCGCAGAAGGCGCATCTGCGGTCACAGCCGCTGGCCAGCTTGAGCGAGGCGACCGGTCCCTCGCCCAGCCGGCGGCGCAGCACCGGCCGCAGGTGCGCCGGGGTGTGCTCGTCGGCCAGCGGTTCCGCCGGGCCGCCGTGACCGGGCAGCACCACGGCGCTGCCGCGCCGGGCGACCGGGGTGAGCGGCAGCAGCTCCCGGCGGTCCCGGGGCACGTGCGAGTCGATCCGCTCGCCGGCCAGCACCGAACCCAACCGGGCGGCGATCTGCGGGTAGTCGTCGAAGCCCAGCACCGCGTGCGCCTCGGGCATGCTCTCGTGCAGTTCCCGGCCGTACCGCTCGGCCATGCAGCCGGCCGCGACCACCCGGGCGCCGGACCCGGCCGCCGCGAGCAGGGTCTGGATCGACTCCTGCTTGGCCTTCTCCACGAAGCCACAGGTGTTGACCAGCACCACATCGGCCCCGGCGCCATCGGTGGTCACCTGCCAGCCGTCGGCGTCCAGCCGGGCCGCCAACTCCTCCGAGTCGACCTCGTTGCGGGCACAGCCCAGGGTCAGCAGGGCGACCCGCCGCCCGTCCGGAGAGACGGGGTGGGCGGCACCGGACGAGGAAGGAGAGCTGGCGGACACCATCCGAGCCTACCGGGCCGGTCCCCCGGGTCGCCGACCGCGCCGGATGCCGGGCGGCCGGGCGGGATCCGGGTCACGTCCGGACGGTCGCCCGGGCCAGCCGGTCGAGCAGGAACACCTCGGTCCCGGCCAGCCCGAGCGAGCAGAACAGGCTCACCTGCTCGGGCCGGGTGCGGGCGGGTGCCGCGCCCGCGAGCACGGCCCCCAGCGGGACCAGCCGGTCCCGGTGCGGCGGCACCGCGGCCAGCATCGGCGGGTCGTACCCGCCGACCTGCTCGGGCGCGTCGGTGACCAGCACCTCCGCCCGGTCGAGCAGGTCGGTGCCGAACTCGGCCCGGCCCTGCTGTTTGAAGCCCACCGCGTTGACGTGGGCGCCGGGCGCCAGGTCGGCCGCCCCGATCACCGGGGTCGCGCTGGTGGTGGCCAGCACCACGACGTCGGCGTCCCGCACGGCCGCCGCCGCGCCGGTGGCGACCCGCGCCGGTACGTCGAGTTCGGCCCGGACCCGGGCGGCGAACAGCTCGCCCCGGGCGGCCGTGCGGCAGTACACCCGTACCTCCCGCAGCCGGCGCACCGACGCGGCGGCCCAGACCTGCGTCCAGGCCTGCCCGCCGGCGCCGATCACGGCCAGCGTGGCCGCCTCGGGCCGGGCCAGCGCGTCCACCGCCACCCCGCCGATCGCGCCGGTACGCCGGGAGCCGATCTCGGATCCCACGGCGATCGCCCGGATCCGGCCCGTCTCCGCCTCGTGCAGCACGACGAGCTGCTCGGACCCGGTCCGGCCGAAGGTGTCGTAGCTGCGGTAGCCGTACCACTCGTCGCCCAGCCGGCCGGCCGTGAAGACCAGCCGCCCGCCGTCGAGCGGCGTGGTCGCCCGGGGCGGGGCGACCAGCCGGCCATGGTGCGCGGCGAGCAGCGCCGCACGCATCGCGGCCACCGCGGTCGGGGCGTCCAGCCCGGCCGCGACGTCGGCGTCGGTGAGCAACATCGTCATGCGAGCATCCTGGTATCTGAAGCTCGCTTCAGGTCAAGGGATCCGGTCCGCACGACGCCGGCGCTCAGCCGTCCGACCCGCGGACCCCGGCCAGCGCCTCGGTCAGTTCGTCCGGTTTGACCAGCACGTCGCGCGCCTTGGAGCCCTCGGACGGGCCGACGATGCCGCGGGTCTCCATCAGGTCCATCAGCCGGCCCGCCTTGGCGAATCCGACCCGCAGCTTGCGCTGGAGCATCGAGGTCGACCCGAACTGCGAGGTGACCACCAGCTCGATCGCCTGGACCAGCAGTTCCAGGTCGTCGCCGATGTCCTCGTCGATCTTCTTCTTCGTCTCCTGGCCGACCGTCAGCACGTCCGGGCGGAACTCCGGCTCGCGCTGGTCCTTGCAGAACTTGACGATCTGCCCGATCTCCCGCTCGGTGACCCAGGCGCCCTGGATCCGGGTGGGCTTGGAGGCGCCCATCGGCAGGAACAGCCCGTCGCCCCGGCCGATCAGCTTCTCCGCACCGGGCTGGTCGAGGATGACCCGCGAGTCGGCCAGCGAGGAGGTCGCGAAGGCCAGCCGGGACGGCACGTTGGCCTTGATGAGGCCGGTGACCACGTCCACCGACGGCCGCTGGGTGGCCAGCACCAGGTGGATCCCGGCCGCCCGGGCGAGCTGGGTGATCCGGACGACCGAGTCCTCGACGTCGCGCGGCGCCACCATCATCAGGTCGGCCAGCTCGTCGACGATCACCAGCAGGTACGGGTACGGCCGGATCTCCCGCTCGCTGCCCGGCGGCGCCGTGATCTCGCCGGCCCGGACCCGGCGGTTGTAGTCGTCGATGTGCCGGACGCCGTTGGCCGCCAGGTCGTCGTACCGCATGTCCATCTCGCGGACGACCCACTCCAGCGATTCGGCGGCCTTCTTGGGATTGGTCACGATCGGGGTGACCAGGTGCGGGATGCCCTCGTACATGGTTAGTTCGACCCGCTTCGGGTCGATCAGCAGCAGCCGCACCTCGTCCGGGGTGGCCCGCGCCAGGATCGAGACCAGCAGCGAGTTCAGGCAGCTCGACTTGCCGGCGCCGGTGGCGCCGGCGATGAGGATGTGCGGCATCTTGGCGAGGTTGGCCACCACGTAGCCGCCCTCGATGTCCTTGCCGAGCGCCACCACCATCGGGTGATGGTCCGCGGCGGCGGTCCGGGACCGCAGCACGTCCCCCAGCGCCACGTCCTCGCGGTCGGTGTTCGGGATCTCCACGCCCACCGCGCTCTTGCCCGGGATCGGGCTGAGGATCCGCACATCCGGCGACTTCACCGCGTACGCGATGTTGCGGGAGAGCTGGGTGATCCGCTCCACCTTGACGCCGTGCCCCAGCTCCACCTCGTACCGGGTCACGGTCGGCCCGCGGGTGAAGCCGGTGACCGCGGCGTCGATGTTGAACTGGTCGAACACCCCGGTGAGGGCCGCGATGACCTCGTCGTTGGCCCGGCTGCGGGTCTTCGCCGCGGCGCCCTTGCCGAGCATGTTCGCCGGCGGCAGCTTGTAGTCCCCGGAGATGGCGGTGAGGTCGAGTTGCTCCGCGCGGGTGGGCGCCGGCGAGTGGTCCGGCGGATCGGGTGTCCGGCGGCTGGCCGGCACCCGGGACTTGCGCGGCAGCTCGATGGTCTCCTGGAGTGAGATCGGACCGAGCCCGGCCGCGTCGTCGTCGGCCGGCTCGTCGTCGCCGTCGTCGACGGGCGGCCGGCGCGGCGGCCGCCGCTTGCGCGGGGCGGCGGTGTCCGGCTCGGGCTGCACCGCCGGCTCGGCTCCGGCACCGGTCACCGCGCCGGCGAGCAGGCCGAGCCGCTCGGGAATCTTGTTGATCGGCGTGGCGGTGACCACGAGCAGCCCGAACACCAGCAACAGCAGCAGCGCCGGCACCGCCACCCAGGCGGTGACCGCGTGCTCCAGCAGGTCACCGACGGCGGCGCCGAGCAGGCCGCCGGCGTAGTCCCGCTGGACGTTGTCGACCGGCTGCTGGGCGATGTGCAACAGCGCGTCGGTGCCGACGATCAGCGCCGACCAGCCGACCATGCCGCGGCCGCGGTGCTCCTCCTGCACCGGCACGGGATGGCGCAGCAGGCGGTACGCCCCGACGCCCAGCAGCACCGGCAGCACCACCGAGACGGCCCCGATGAACAGCCGGATCGTGTCGGCGAGCCGGGCGCCCAGCGGTCCGGCACCGGAGAACCACAGGGCCACCGCGGTGAGGATGGCGATGCCGAGCAGCAGCAGTCCACCGCCGTCGCGACGGTGCTCGGGATCCAGCTCCCCGGCGGTGGCCGCGCGGCGGCCGACGGCCCGGACCGCCCAGCCCACGCCGTGCGCCAGCGCCATCCAGAGCGCGCCGAGGCCGCGCAGCAGCGTGGCGCCGAGGCCGGGACGGTTCTTGCGGGCCGGACGGCGGGCGGTGGACCGGCCGCGGGTCGGTTGCCGGGTGTTCCGGCCGCGGGAGCTGGCACCACGCGTCGACGACGCGCCGCGTCGACGGCTCGTGGATGGGGTGCGGCCGGCCATAGAGTCACAGGGTAGCCGCGTGGTCCGAGTATTCCGCGGTTCTGCGGTCCGTGTCCGACCGCCGGTGCCCGCTGCGCGGGCGGCGGCCCGACAGTGCACGTTGCGCGGGTGCCGGCCCGGACACGCCGAGTCGGCCCGAAATGCGCCTCCAGGAGGGACGCCGCATGGCTGCACCCCGGATGACCCCGGTCCGGTCGCTGTCCACGGCGCTGGCGTCGGCCCGGGACCTGCCGGACGGTCCGCGGCGACTGGTCGAGCTGACCGAGGTGGCCGAGCGGGCCGACGGGCTGGCCGCACCGGCGCTGGGGCTCGCGGCCCGGCTGGACCTGCTGGAAACCGCCCTGGGCCGGGGCGAGGGCTGGCGCGCGCCGGGGCCGCTGCGCTGGTGCCTGTCCACCGTGGAACACCGGCCCGACCTGCTTCCCGGCGAGGACGCGCAGCGGCTGCGCGAGGCCCAGGAGCACACCGTGGCGGCGGCGCTGGAGAGCCCGCGGCTGTCCCTGGTCGACGCCGTCGACCTGCTCGACGACCTGCACCGGTGGCTGGCGGCGCGGGGACGCCCGCCGGGGCGCGCGTACCGTTTGCGGGCCCGGCTGGCCGACCACGTCGGCGATCGGGAGGCCGCGCGGCGCTGGCTGGCCCGGGCTCGGGACGGCGGCGACGACGGCTGCCCGGCCTGCGCCGCGACCGACGAGGTGGAGCTGCTGGCCGGTTGGGGCGACTGGTCTCCGGCGCTGCGGGCTGCCGGACCGGCGCTGGCCGGCGGTACCCGGTGCCCGGACGCGCCGGAGCGGGCACTGGCCGGGCTGCTGCTGCCGTACCTGCGCTCGGGCCAGCCGGCGACGGCCGCGCAGGCGCACCGGCTGGCCTGGCGACGGCACCGCCGGGAACGGCCGGCCCGGCGGCTGGTCGCGAGCCACCTGCGGTATCTCGCCCTGGCCGGGCGGTACCGGCGCGGCCTCGCGGTCCTCGCGGCCCAGCTACCCGGCCCCGACGACCCCGGTCCGGAGGGGGTGACCATGGAACTGGCCGCGGCCGGCGCGCTGCTCTGCCGGCGGGCGGCGGACGCCGCGCAGGAGGGGACCGGCCCCGAGCTGCCCGACCCCGACGAACCCGACACCGACGAACCCGATCCCGACGAGCCCGGCACCGGCGGGTCCGACACCGACCCGCCCGAAGCCGGCGCGACCGGGACCGGCGCGGCCGACCTGCGCGGGCTGGGCGCGCGGCTGTGGGCCACGGCCGCCGCGCTGGCCGCGCGCTTCGACGCGCGCAACGGTACCGCCCACCAGTCGGACCGGCTGGCCGGCTGGTACGACGCGGAGCCGGCGATCGGGCACCCCGCTGGCGGGCCGGCCCACCCGAACCGGACCGGGTGAGACCGTCCCGGCGCGGACCCGCGGGAGACCGTCCCGTCCCGGCGCGGACCCGCGGGAGACCGTCCCGTCCCGGTGCGGGCGGGCCGCGGATCAGGCGGCGGTCGGGGCGTACTCCGGCAGCCTTGTCGCATCGGCCTTGCCGAACTGCCTGGCCAGGATGTTCCGGACCGGCCAGTGGTGCATCATCCGCATCGAGGCGGTGCGCGCCGAGATCTCCAGGCGGGTACGCGGCGCGAACCCGCGCAGGCCGCCGGGCGGCAGTGCCTGGCCCCGCCGGACGTAGTCCCGCAGGGTGTCCTGGTATCGCCGGAACGCCACCTCGGGCGCGCCGGGCGCCGCGGCCACTTCCCCGGCCAGCACGTACGCGCCGACCAGCGCCATGCTGGTGCCCATGCCGGTCAACGGCGAACCGCAGTAGCCGGCGTCCCCGAGCAGCGCCACCCGCCCGTGCCACCAGGTCGGGACGTGCACCTGGCAGATCGGGTCGAAGTAGAAGTCGGTGGCGGTCCACATCGCGGCCAGCAGTTGCGGCACCCGCCAGCCGACCCCGGTGAACGCCTCGGCGACGATCCGGCGCTGCTGGTCGGGGTCGCGGCGGTCGACACCCAGTGGCGGCGAGGTGAAGGCGAGCAGCGCCTTGGCGGTGCCGTTGCGCTCCGGTCGCACGCCGGCCACCCGTCCGCCGGGGGCGTTGTGCATCAGGAACCAGGAATCCAGGTCGCCGGGGTCCGGCACGGTGAAGTAGCTCGTGTAGCCGCCGAGCGGGCGGACATGGTCGACCTCCGGCCCGAAGGCGAGGCGGCGCACCCCCGAATGCACGCCGTCCGCGCCGACCACGATGTCGAACCGACGCTGCGCGCCGGTCGCGAATCGCACCCGCACGCCGTCGCCGTCCTGGTCGAGCCCGACGATCCGGTCGGCGAACAGGTACTCGACGGATTCCCTGGTGTGCTCGTACAGCACCGCGGCCAGATCGCCGCGGGAGATCTCGATCTCCGACACGATGCCCTCGCCGCCGAAAAGGTGCGCGGGCATCCGGCTCAGCCACCGGCCGCCCGCGTCCACATAGGCGATTCCGCGCTCCTCGACCCGCAGTTCGCGGACCTGGGAAAGCACGCCCATCCGCGCGAGCACGTCGCGGGCGGCACCGCGGACGTCCACCGCCTGGCCGCCGGGCCGCACGGCGGCGCCGGTCTCCACCACCGTCACCGCATGGCCGTACCGGTGCAGCCAGTACGCGAGCGCGGGTCCGGCGATGCCGGCCCCGGAGATCAGCACGGTCCCCGCCATGGTTCCTCCCACGTGTGTACGCTGTACATCATGTCGAATTCAGCCTATGCAGACGGCTACACCTGCGGCAATGTGCGCACGGAAGCGCGCGCACGATGACCGTGTGTACTAGTACGGGTGGACGATCGCCGGGCCAGCACGGGCGGCGCGGCAGCGCGCCGCGGTGTGATGCTCAGCACGGTGGTGTACCAGGATCCACGGGCCGCACGGGACCGGCGCGGTGAGCCGACCCGACCCGCCGTACCAGCGCATCTTCACCGCGATCCGCGACCGGATCGCCGCCGGCGAGCTGCGACCGGGTGATCCGGTGCCGTCCGCCCGGCGGATCGCCCGGGACTGGACGGTCGCCATCGCCACCGCCACCAAGGCGCACGCGGCGCTCCGCCGGGCGGGGCTGACCGAGGTCCTGCCCGGTGTCGGCACCGTGGTCGCCACCCCGGCCAGCGCGACGACGCGATCGACCGGGGCCGGCCGGCCGGCCCCCGAAATCGGCCGGGACCGGATCGTCCGGGCGGCCGTGGAGATCGCCGACGCCGACGGGCTGGCCGAACTCTCCATGCGACGGGTGGCAACCGGGCTCGGCGTGGCCACCATGTCGCTCTACCGGTACGTGGCCGGCAAGGAGGAACTGGTCCTGCACATGATCGACGCGGTCTTCGGTGAGCAGCCGCCGGACCCGCCCGGCCCCGGTGGATGGCGTGCCGAGCTGGAGCGGATCGCCCGATCCATGTGGGCGATGTTCCAACGCCATCCGTGGCTGGCTCCGGCCATGTCCCTGACCCGGCCGCAGCTCGCGCCGAACGCGCTGGCGATCACCGGGCGGGTGCTCGGCGCGCTGGCCGGCACCGGGTTGAGCACCGAGGACCGGTTCCGGGTGCACGTCACGCTGTTCAGCTTCGTCCGCGGGGTGGCCACCGCGCTCGAACCCGAGGCGGAGGCCCGCCGGGACACCGGGCTGACCGAGGACGAATGGATGGCGACGCAGCAGACACGGCTGTGGGAGCTGGCCGACCGTTCGCCGGTGCTGCCGCCGTTGCTGGGCGACGGGTTCGACTTCGACCTGGACGTGCTGTTCGAGTTCGGCCTCGGCCGCCTGTTGGACGGCTTCGAGGCGTACCTGCGGGTCGGTTAGGTCTGTTCCACAGGAACCGGCGCTAGCGGCGCGGGACCTGGTGGCGGACCCGCGACGTCGGCGCCGCCGGGTCGGCGGGCGCCGCGGCGGCGTCGTCGGCCAGGGACCCGGCCGCCCGCTGCCCGGTGTTGCGGGCGGTCACCAGCGCCAGGCCGTTCGCCTGGAGGATCTCGGTGATCGGCTGGAAGAACGTCACGCCGCCTCCGGCGCAGTCGCCGGCACCGCCGGAGGTGACCCCCTGCGCCTGGTCGCCGGAGACCCAGGGGCCGCCGGAGTCGCCCGCCTCGGCGCACACGTCGGTCCGGGTCAGCCCGGTCACCGTGCCCTGCGGGTAGTTGACCGTCGCGTTCTTCGCCCGGATCAGCCCGCAGTGCACGCCCGTGGTCGAGCCGGCCCGGCAGACCGAGGCGCCGACCGGGGCCTCGGCCGAGCCGTTCACCGGCACCGCGCCGCCGGCGAAGCCGTCGACCAGGCCCGCCGGCTGCCAGCCGGCGTTCACCCGGACCACCGCCCAGTCGTCGCCGGGGAACGAACTGGCCGTGAAGACGCCCTGGGCGGCCCCGTCGAGGTCGGTGGTGCTGCTGCCGCGACGTCCACAGTGGCCGGCCGTGACGAACCCGCCGGTCACGGCGAACCCGACCGAGCAGCGGGTCACCCCGTCGATGCGGTACGGGTCGCCGCCGTGCACCGCGGACAGCGGGCGCGGCGACTCGGTCGAGGTGATCAGCCGGACCAGCCCGGGATCCGCCCCGCTGGCGGCGAGCAGCCGCCCGAAGGCACCCTCGCCGCCCGGCCGGACCAGCACGGTGATCACGTTGTCGGGGACGTCGACGTACCAGCCCGCCGAGCCGGCGTCCGGGGCGGCGGTCTGGCCGCCGGTGGCGCTCGCACGGGCCGGTACGGCCCGGTCGAGGCGCTGCTTGGCCCGGTTGAGTTCGGCCGCGGTGTGCGCCACCACCACCGGCTCGGCGCCGGCGGCGCGGATCCGCTCGGCCTGCGCCGGGTCGGTGACCGCCACGGTGAGCCGCGAGCCGTCCCCGTTCAGCCAGGCACCGCCCCAGGTCGCGGCGCCGATGGCGGTGCGCAGGGCGTTCGCGGTGGCGGTGGCGGTGCGTTCCCGAACCAGCCGCCACCGGGCCCGCTCCGGGGAGATGCCCAGGTCGTGCGCGAGCACGGCGACCAGCTCCGGAGCCGGCACCGCGGCCGGAAGGGCGGACCGGTGCGCCGGCCGGTCGTCGGCGAGCGCCGGGATCGTCACCACGGCCAGGGCCAGCAGCCCGGCCGCGGTCACCCCGGCCAGGGTCACCCGCCTGCGGTCCATCCTCGGCTCCCTCCGCCATCGAGCTGGCGCCGGGTGGGAGTACGCGACGACGAGCCGGGACGGACGGGCGAAGCGGCGGTGACGAGAATCACCCGGGCACGGTTGAACCGGACGGCACGGGCTCGCCGTACCGGACCGGCCGGGTGGCCGCGGACCGCGGCCGGGCGGCGCCCGCGGACCGCGGTCTCAGCCCCGCACGACGCCTCAGACCTCCACCACGGTCGGGACGATCATGGGCCGGCGCCGGTACGCGTCGTTGACCCAGCGTCCCACCGTGCGCCGGACGATCTGCTGCAACTGGTGCGGGTCGGCGATGCCGTCCAGGGCCGCCCGGCCGAGCGCCTCGGTGATCAGCGGAATCACCGGGTTGAAGGCGTCCGGGTCGTCCGAGAAGCCCTTGGCCGAGACGGTCGGACCGCCCACCACCTTGCCGGTCACCGAGTCGACCACCACGGTCGCCGAGATGAAGCCCCCGTCGCCGAGGATCCGGCGCTCGGTGAGCAGCGACTCCCCCACGTCCCCGACGGCCAGGCCGTCCACATAGACGTACCGGCTGCCCAGCCGGCCGACCACCGACGCCCGGCCCTCGACGAGGTCGACCACGTCGCCGTCCTCGCAGATCACCACCCGGTCCGGCGCCACCCCGGACTCCACGCCCAGCCGGGCGTGCGCCCGCAGGTGCCGCCACTCGCCGTGCACCGGCATCAGGTTGCTCGGCCGGGTCACGTTGAGCAGGTAGAGCAGTTCCCCGGCGGGGGCGTGCCCGGAGACGTGCACCTTTGCCACGTCCTTGTGGATCACGGTGGCGCCGCCCCGGGACAGCCGGTTGATCACGCGGTAGACCGCGGTCTCGTTTCCCGGCACCAGCGAGCTGGCCAGCACGACGGTGTCGCCGGGCGCGATGGTGATGTGCCGGTGGTCGCCGCTGGCCATCCGGCCCAGCGCGCTCATCGGCTCGCCCTGCGAGCCGGTGGACATCAGCACGATCCGCTCCGGCGGCAGCGTGGTCGCCTCGTCCAGCGCGATCACCAGGCCCGGCGGGATCCGCAGCAGGCCGAGGTCGCGGGCGATGCCCATGTTGCGCACCATCGACCGGCCGATGAAGGCCACCTTCCGGCCGTGCTCGCCGGCCGAGTCCAGCACCTGCTGCACCCGGTGCACGTGCGAGGCGAACGAGGCCACGATGATCCGGCCGGTCGCCTTCGCGAAGATCGAGTCCAGCACCGGGCCGATCTCCCGCTCCGGCGTGACGAACCCCGGGATCTCGGCGTTCGTCGAGTCCGACAGGAGCAGGTCGACGCCCTCGCCGCCGAGCCGGGCGAAGCCGGCCAGGTCGGTGATCCGGCCGTCCAGCGGGAGCTGGTCCATCTTGAAGTCGCCGGTGTGCAGCACCAGGCCGGCCGGGGTGCGGATGGCCACCGCCAGCGCGTCCGGGATCGAGTGGTTGACCGCGAAGAACTCGCACTCGAACGGGCCGAGCCGTTCCCGGCCGCCCTCCCGGACGGTCAGCGCGTACGGCTCGATCCGGCGCTCGGCGAGCTTCGCCTCGACCAGGGCCAGGGTGAACTGCGAGCCGACCAGCGGGATGTCCGGCTTGTGGGCCAGCAGGTACGGCACGGCACCGATGTGGTCCTCGTGCCCGTGGGTGAGCACGATGGCCTGCACGTCGTTCAGCCGGTCCAGGATCGGCCCGAAGTCGGGCAGGATCAGGTCGACGCCGGGCTGCTCGACGTCGGGGAAGAGCACGCCGCAGTCGACGACGAGCAGCTTGCCCGCGTACTCGAAGACGGTCATGTTGCGGCCGATGGCGCCGAGGCCGCCGAGCGGGATGATCCGCAGGCCGCCCTCGGGCAGCGGCGGTGGGAATTGCTTGTCGGTGTCGATCACGGTCATTCGGTAACTCCGAGGGATGGGGTCGGCACGATCATGCCGGTAGGTCCAGGCCGGCGTCCGCACAGTCGCGCCGCAGCTGTGTCAGCTCGGCGTCCGTGGCGTCGACCAACGGTGGGCGTACCGGACCGGCGGGCAGGCCCAGGGCGGCCATGGCGGCCTTCACGAGGATCGTCCCCTGGGTCCGGAAGATGCCGGTGAACAGCGGCAGCAGTCGTTGGTGCAGCGCCCGCGCCGCCGCCACCTCGCCCCGCTCGTACGCCTCGATCAGCTGCTTGGCGAGCGCGCCGGTCAGGTGCGTGGAGGTGCCGACCAGACCGATCCCGCCGACCGACAGCAGCGGCAGGGTCATCGCGTCGTCGCCGGAGTAGTACGCGAGGTCGGTGCGGCTGGTCACCCAGGAGGTCGCGGTGAGATCGCCCTTGGCGTCCTTGACCGCGACGATGCGGTCGTGCTCGGCGAGCCGGACCAGGGTCTCGGTGGCGATCGGGGTCCCGGTGCGGCCGGGGATGTCGTAGAGCATCACCGGCAGGCCGGTGGCGTCGGCCACGGCGGTGAAGTGGCGCAGCAGGCCGGCCTGTGGCGGCTTGTTGTAGTAGGGCGTCACCACGAGCAGCCCGTGCGCGCCCGCCTTCTCGGCCGCGACCGCCAGCTCGATGGTGTGCCGGGTGTCGTTGGTGCCGATCCCCGCCACCACCCGGGTCCGGTCGCCGACGGCCGACACCACGGCCCGGATCAACCGTTCCTTCTCCGCGTCGGTCGTGGTCGGCGACTCGCCGGTGGTGCCGTTGACCACCAGGGCATCGTTGTCCTGTTCGTCCACCAGATAGCCGGCGAGCCGGGCCGCACCGTCGAGGTCCAGCGCCCCGTCCGGGCTGAACGGGCTGACCATGGCGGTGAGAAGCCGCCCGAACGGGCGCGGTGTCGCCGGGTCGGCACGGTCCGGGTGGTGGTGCGTCATACCGACAACCTAGCGGACCGGGCAGGGGCGCCGACGGGGGAAGGTACGCCGAGCGGGCGGCCCGATGCCGGGAGCCGGCGGACCGGGTGACGCCAACGATGACACCAGATGACGCCACCTGACGCCGTCTACCGAGACCACATGACGCCAGTCCTACTTGCAACGACGTCTTGATGGTGTCATAGTGACGTCATGGACCTGGCACCCTACGTCGAATCGCTGCGGCAGGACCTCGCCGCCGTGGCCGCACCCGCCGGCCCGGACACCGCCCGCGCCGCCGAGTTGCTCGCCAGCTCGCTCGAACCGTCCGTCCGGCTCTGCCTGCTCCAGGTGCTCACCGACACGGCCGCGGAACTCACCACCAAGCTCGACGGGGCCGCCGTCGAGGTGCGGCTGCGGGACCGGGCCGCCGACCTCGTCGTCCTGCCGATCGAGCCGGTGGAACCGGCCCGGCCCGCACCGGCGACGCCGCCCGGCGAACCCACCGGCGACGTCACCCGGATCACCCTGCGGCTGGCCGAGTCGCTCAAGGACGGCGTGGAACAGGCCGCGGCGGCCGAGGGCATCTCGGTGAACGCCTGGCTGGTCCGCGCCGTCAGCGCCGCGCTGTACGGCCCACCGGGGCCACCGGGGCCACCGGGGCCGCCCGGCTGGTCCGGCCCGCGCCCGGGCCGCAGTTCCCGGCGGATCACCGGATTCGCCCAGGCCTGAGGCACCCCTTCCACACCCGGCGGCCCGCGCGCACCACCGCGTCGCCGCGGTTCCCCCTGCGCCGTACCATCCCTGCCATCGAAGGAGCAGTCATGACCGAGTTTCCGGTCGATCGCCCGATCACGCTGGTGATCTCCGTGCCCTCGGGCGACATCGAGGTGGTCGCCGTGGACGGCGCCACCACCGCCGTCGACGTCGCGCCGCACGACGATCGGGACGCCTCCCGCCAACTGGCCGCCGACACCACCGTGGACCTGGACGGCGACACCCTGCGCGTCACCGCGCCCCGGAACAAGGGCGGAATCCTGCGCCGCAGCGGATCCCTGCGGATCCGCGTCACCGTGCCGGTCGGCAGCGGCGCCTGGATCGACACCGCGTCGGCCGACGTGACCCTGCGCGGACCGCTCGCGACGACCGACATCACCGGCGCGTCCGCCGACCTGGACATCGCGGAGGTGACCGGCGACGCGCGGGTGAAGACCGCCAGCGGCGACGTCGTGTTCGGCCGCGTCGGCGGCGAACTGGACATCGAGTGCGCCTCCGGCGACATCGCCATCACCCGTCCCGGCAGCGCCACCCGGATCGCCACCGCCAGCGGCGACGTGGTGCTGCGGGAGACGAGCGGAGATCTCCAGATCAAGTCCGCCTCGGGTGACATCCACATCGATGCCGCGGGGCACGGCAACGTCGGGATCACCACCGCCTCCGGTGACGTCCAGATCGGCGTACCGGCCGGCACCGGCGTGTGGCTGGACCTCCAGTCGCTCTCCGGCAGCACCCGCAACGGCCTGCGGATGAGCGACGGCGACACGGCACCGCCCAACGGGCACCAGCTCGGCCTCCAGGTACGCACCCTGAGCGGCGACATCGACCTTCGGAAGGTGGGCTGACCCGTGAGCAGAGCCAAGCGACCCGGCCACGGCGGGCACTCGCACCGGGCACCCGGCCGCGGGGCCGGACGCTGTCCCGAGCACGGTACGACCTGCCGCGGGCTGGCGTCCTGCTCCGGCTACTCCTACCTGCCGGAGCTGGCGTACCTGCCGATCCGGGCGGCCCGATGACCCGCCCCCTGTGGCGCAACCGCTCCTTCAACCTGCTCTGGGGCAGCCAGACGCTGTCCGACCTGGGCGCCAGCATGTCGGCGCTGGCCATCCCGCTGCTCGTGCTGGCGCTCACCGGCTCGCCGGTGCAGGCCGGCGCGGTCGGCACGGTGCTGGCGGTGACCCGGCTGGTCTGCCGGCTGCCCGCCGGGGTGCTGGCCGACCGGGTCGACCGGCGGCGGACCCTGCTGGCCTGCGACGCGGTACGGATCGTCGGGTACGTCTTCCTCGGCGTCACGATCCTCACCGGACACGTCAGCCTGACCGCGGTGATCGCCGTGGCCGTCCTGGACGCGGCCTGCGCCGTCCTGTTCGGCACGGTGGAGCACGCCGCGCTGGCCAGCCTGGTCGGCCGCGAGCAGCTCCCGGACGCGGTGGCCCGCAACGAGGCCCGGCTGCACGGCACCGCGCTGGCCGGGCCGCCGCTGGGCGGACTGCTGTTCGGGCTCGGCCGGTCCCTGCCGTTCCTGGCCGACGCCGTCAGCTACCTGCTGTCGTTCGTGGGCGTCCTGCTGATCCGCGACCCCATGCAGCAGCCCCGGACGCAGGCTCCGCGCGGCCACGCCACCGAACTGGCCGAGGGGATCAGGTTCGCCCTCGGCGACCGGTTCCTGCGTGCGGTGCTGCTGGTGGCGCCGCCGCTGAACATGGGCATCAGCGGCGTCGTCTTCGCGCTCATCGTGATCCTGCAACGGCACCACGTCCCGCCGGCGCTCATCGGCACGGTCGAGACGATCATCGCGGCCGGCGGGCTGGTGGGGGCGTTCGCGGCCCCCGCCCTGCAACGGCGGCTGCGGATGCCCGTGCTGGTCGTCAGCATCTGCTGGGCCGCGGTCGGCCTGCTGGCGCTGGCCGCCCCGCTGAGCAGCATCCTCGCGGCCGTGCCGGTCGCGGCCGTGCTGCTGCTCAGCCCGGCCTGCAACGCGGCGCTGTTCGGCTACCAGGCCGCGATCACGCCGGATCGGCTCCAGGGCCGGGTGGTCAGCGTCATCATCTTCGCCGCCAGCTCCATGGCCTCGACCTCCCCGCTGCTGGCCGGGCTGCTCATCGAGCACGTCGGCGGCCCGGCCACGCTGATGGTCTTCGCCGCGCTGGTGGCGGTCTCCGCGCTGACCGCCACGATCAGCCGCGGCATCCGCTCCATGCGGCCGCTTCGCCCCGCGGTGCCGGCCGCCGAACCCGTCGCCGGTTGACGGCACGGCGGCAGCGTTGACGGCTCGGTGACGGCGTTGACGGCTCGGTGACGGCAGGGAGGGCGGCTCGGCGAGCCCTCCTGGGCTCGCCGGGAGCCACGGGGGCTCAGACGTAGAGCGCGGTGAACGGCGCCCAGGGCAGGTTGCGGGCGATCGAGAAGGCCACCCAGACCGCAAGCACCAGGCCGATGGTCCGCGAGCTGATCCGCAGCTTCGGCAGCCTGACGCCGAAGCCGCGTTCCATCGCCCAGCTCAGGTAGAGGTAGAGCAGGAACGGCAGGACGAACACCCAGATCAGGTGGTGCCGGGCGGCCGCCGGGAGGTCGCCGTGCAGCAGGTACCACATCGCGCGGGTGCCGCCGCAACCCGGACAGTCCAGCCCGGTGGTCAGCTTCAGCAGGCAGGTGGCGGGCGCGTCCGGGGCGCTGGTGGTCGGGTTGCTGATCAGGGTGTACGTGGCGGCCGCCGCCATGCAGCCGAGGGCCGCCAGCGGCGCGCTCCAGCGCGGCGCGCGGGCGTGCATCCGCAGCACCCACCGGGTCAGCCGGTCCCGCTCGGCCACCGGCACCACGACCGGGGTGCCGACCGCGCCGACCGCGCCGGTCTCCGGCTGCTCCGACCAACCCGGATACGGGGGCTGCGGGTACGAGGGCCCCGGATGTGCCGACGGTCCGCCCGGGTATGCCATGCCACCTCACCTCGTCAACGGCTTGTGTCACCGTACACCGGCGGCCCCGGACGCGGCCCCGGCACCGGCACCGGGTCAACCGGCGACCGGCGACCGGCGACCGGCGACCGGCGACCGGCGACCGGCGACCGGCGGAGGGTCAACCGGCGACCGGCCCCGGCGGTCCCGCGGCCAGGGCGGCGGCCAGCGGTCCGGCGAGGTCGCCGGCGACCGGCGGCGCCACGGCCGACAACCCGAGCCAGCCGGCCAGCCGGTACAGCTCGGCGGCGAGGGCCAGCGCGGTGTCGCCGGGCTCCACCCCGGGCTCCACCCAGGCCGACGGCACGGTCAGCACGCCGGCCCGGCGGTCGGCCTTCAGATCCACCCGCGCGGCGAACCGGTCGCCGTGCAGGAAGGGCAGCACGTAGTAGCCGTACACCCGCTGCGGCGCCGGCACGTAGATCTCGATCCGGTAGCTGAAGCCGAACAGCCGCTCGGCACGGGCGCGTTCCCACACCAGCGGGTCGAACGGGCTCACCAGGGTGCTGGCCCGGATCCAGCGCGGCAACCGGGCCTCGACGTGCAGGTAGGCCGGCTGCCGCCAGCCCCGTACCCGGACCGGGAGCAGCTCGCCGGCCTCCACCAGCTCGGCCACCGCGGTGCGGGCACCGGCCAACGGCAGCCGGAAGTAGTCCCGCAGTTCCGGCTCCGCGGCCACCCCCAGGCAGCGGGCCGCCACGGCCACCAGCCGCCGGTACGCCTCGGCGTCGCTCGGCGTGGGCTCGGCCAGCACCGCGGCCGGCAGCACCCGCTCGGGCAGGTCGTAGCGGCGGGCGAAGGATCCGTTCCGGTCGGCCGCGGCCACCTCCCCGGCCCAGAAGAGGAACTCCAGCGCCCGCTTGACCACCGACCAGTTCCAGCCCCAGTGCCCGGTCTCCCGCGGCGCGTCGTGCTCGATCTCGGCCGCGGTGAGCGGCCCGCGGGCCGCCACCTCGTCACGGACCCAGCGCACCAGGTCGGGCTGCTCGCTGATGATGCGCCGCATGCCGCCCCAGGCGTGCTTCTCCGCGGCGGCCATCCGCCAGCGCAGCGCGGCGTGCAGCCGCACCGGCACCAGCGACGCCTCGTGCCCCCAGTACTCGAACAGCTCCCGGGGCGCCCGGTAGGCCGCCCGGTCCAGCAGATCCGTCGGGTACGGCCCCAGCCGGCTGTAGAGCGGCAGGTAGTGCGCGCGCTGCAGGACGTTGACGGAGTCCATCTGGATCAGGCCGGTGCGCCCCAGCACCCGGCGCAGGTGGCGCCGGGTCGGGACGCCGGTGGGCGCCGGGTCGGCGAATCCCTGGGCGGCCAGCGCGATGCGCCGGGCCTGGGCGACGGAGAGTTCCTCGGGTACGGCCATCGCTGAGCACCGTAGCCCAGTGGAGCGACAATCCGGGTCACCCCGGGTGGACGCTGGATCGGCCGGCCGGGGACGGCTAGAACTGGGCGGTGGACATCATCCGGCCGGAGGAACCCGGGGACGCCGCGGCCATCGCTGCGGTACACGTCCGCTCCTGGCGGTCCGGGTACGCCGGCATCATCCCGGACGAGCGGCTGGCGCTGCTGAACCCGGACACCTGGGCGCAGCGGCGCCGGGACCTCGGCACGGCCGCGCCCGACCACCCGTTCCGGACCCTGCTCGCCGAGGACGCCGCCGGGGTCGCCGGATTCACCACCTTCGGCCCGTACCGGATCGAGCAGGACCGGGACCGGCTGGATCACGCGTACGGGGAGGTCGTGGCGCTCTACGTGGATCCGGCGCGGTGGGGCACCGGGGTGGGCCGGGCGTTGTTCACGGCGGCCCGCGCCGGCCTCGCCGAACACGGCTGGGCCGAGCTGCGGCTGTGGGTGCTGGCGGAGAACCGCCGGGGCCGGTCGTTCTACGAGCGGTCCGGGCTAGTCGCCGACGGCGAGCGGTCGACCTACGAAATCAAGCGATCCGCCGGCCGTCCCCCGCTCGGGCTGGTCGAGGTGCGCTACACCGGCCGGCTCGTCCCCGGCTGACCGACCTGCGGGCACCGCACGGCGATCCCGCACCGGCAACGCCACCAGCAGCGCGAGGCTGGCCCAGACGTACGCGTTGCTGCCGAGGAAGCCGGTGACGCCGGCCGACCCGTCCTCCCACCACCAGACCAGCCGGCTGCACAGCAGCGCGTAGAGCACCCCGGCGAGTCCCAGCAGCGCCCACCGGCGGCGCCCGGCGGCGCGTACCCCGTTGTCGACCAGAAGGGCCAGCGCCGGCAGCAGCCAGACCAGGTGGTGTACCCAGGTGACCGGGCTGATCAGACAGCCCAGCACGCCGGTCAGGGCGAACCCGGCCGCCTCGTCCCGGGCCCGCACCGCGCTGCGGGCGCGCCAGGCCCAGCCGAGCAGCGCCAGCAGCACCAGCCCGAGCCAGACCGTCTGGTTCGGCTGGGCCGGGTGCAGCCGGGCCACCAGGCCCTGCAACGACTGGTTCGAGATGTACGCCAGCGAGCCGACCCGGTCGGTGTTCCACAGCGCGTCGGTCCAGAACACCCGGGCGGCGTCCGGCGCGACTGCCGCGGCGAGCACCGTGGCGCCCGCCGCGGTGCCGGCGGCGACCAGCGCCGCCCGCCACCGGCGGGTCACCAGCAGGTAGACGATGAACACCCCGGGCGTCAGCTTGATGGCGGTGGCCAGCCCCACGCCGATCCCGGCGTACCGGCGCCACCGGGCCGGCACCGGCGTCCCGCCCGGGGTCCGGTCGGCGACCAGGAACAGCACGTCGGCGCCGACCAGGAACAGCAGCAGCATGTTCACCTGGCCGAAGAGCACCGTCTCGCGCATCGGTTCGAAGGCGGCGGCCAGGCAGGCGGCCACGGCCAGGGTGAACCAGGCCGGCCAGCCCGCGTACCGGGCCAGCGGGCCGACCAGCCACCACAGCACCAGCACGCTGACCACGGCGGTGGCCAGCACGCTCAGCACGATCGTCGCCGACCACGGCAGGTAGGCCATCGGCAGCATCGCGAACGCCGCGAACGGCGGGTAGGTGAAGCCGTACGTGCTGTTGGGCTTGAGATAGTCGTAGATGTCGCCGCGGTCGTGCACCCAGTACCGGATGGCCCCGGAGTAGACCTTGAGATCGAAGAAGCCGTGCCGGGCGGAGGTGACCGCGACGAAGACCGCCACGCCGGCCGCCAGGATCGCGACGGCGAGCACCTGGGCACGGGTCCGCCCGAGGGCACCCTGCGGCATCGCCGCTCCCCCCATCCTGCGTAGGCTTCCCAGTCATGGCTACGGGGTACGTCCGCCCGGCGCGTCCGTCGGACGCCGGCGAGATTGCACGGATCCAGCTCGCGACCTGGCGGGTCGCCTATCGCCGGCTGCTCCCGAGGCACGTGCTCGACCGGCTCGACGAGGAGTCGATGGCCCGGCAGTGGCGCTCCGCGGTGGAGGCGCCGCCGTCGGACCGGCACCGCGTGCTGGTCGCCGTCGAACAGGCCGAACAATCGTATCTGGTGGGATTCGTCGCCTCCGGGCCAGTCGACCAGCAGGCGCTGGCCCCCAACGAGCCGGCCGAGGCGCTCGGCCCCGAGGTCGCCGCGATCACCGACCTGCTGGTGGAGCCGCGCTGGGGTCGGCGGGGGCACGGCAGCCGGCTGCTCGCGGCGGCGGTCGACCTGTGGCGGTCCGACGGGCTGACCTCGGCGGTGGCCTGGGCCTTCGACGGGGACGATGCCACCCGC